>NZ_JBFTLA010000003.1:0-525783 GCF_056396205.1 Paenibacillus sp. 05T425 | reverse complement strand
CACTTCGTGATCCCCGTCCTGCTTCATACTCCTTCAGAATGGCTAATTTCTCTTCCCCGCAGTACTCATTTATTTGAGACATGAAAAAACTCCCCTTGATAAACAGGTTTTTATTATTTCACCTGTCTACCTAAAGGGGAGCATATCATAGCAGGACGGCCTTTCTTTTCGTTATATCTAAATTATTGCGCCGATGCCGCCGCTTCCTTCGCAGCTCCGTTCGTATTCGCGATACGTTGCTTGCGCGACTTGCGGAAGTACAACAATTCATAAATACAAGGCACGATGATAAGCGTAAGCAATGTCGCAGCCGTCAGTCCGCCTATGACAACTATAGCAAGACTTTGCGAGACAATGCTTCCCGACTCATGCGAGCCGAATATAAGCGGCAGCATGGCTGAGACGGTCGCCACAGCTGTCATAACGATTGGACGCATCCTTGTCGTTGCGGCCTCAATAAGCGCCTCGCGAATCGACATGTGCTCCTCGTTCTGTCTGACGCGGTCGAGCAATACGATCGCATTCGTGACGACGATACCGATCAGCATAAGCGCCCCGAACATCGCAGTGAAGTCTGGCGTTACGCCTGAGATGAGCAAGCCTGTCACTGCGCCGATAGCCGCAAGCGGCAGCGAGAACATAATGGCAAGCGGTGTGCGCAATGTCTTGAACGACAGCACCATAATCAAGTATACGAGACCGATGGAGATCAATGCGGTTAAGCCCAGATCCGCGAAATCACTCGCTTGCTCCGCAGATGCACCGCCTACGGATAACGCAACGCCTTCCGGCAGCTTAAGGTCATTTGTCTTATCGGTAATCGCACTGCCGACGACCGACAGCTCTTTCGGTTCAACGGTTGCCGTTACGCGTACATACATTTTACCGTCTTTATGGTAGAAGCTGCTTGGCTCTTCCTTACGAACGAGCTCGGCAACATCCGACATCGCTTTCGGACCAGCTTCGGTCATAACCGTCAGCGATTTTAGATCCGTTTCAGAGGTTGGGTTGACGATTGGCTGCAATATAACAGGCGTGTCATGATCCTCAATACGGATGCTGCCAATCGGCAATGGGTTCAGCATGCTTTGCAGTTGCATCGCAAGCTCTTCGCCTTTCGCAGCAGCTGGATCGATATTGAACGAGTAGACTGGCTTCTTCTCCTCGAGATTGCTTTCCACCTTTAGCACGCCGTCTACCGGTTTCAGCGCTGCAAGCAGCTCTTGAGCCGCTTGTTCAACCTTCGCCGGATCTTCGCCCGTTACGTCTACGAAAATTTGCGATGAGCCTCCGCCCATCATCAAATCGGTAGCGTTCACGAGCAGTTCCGCTTCTCCATAACCATCCTTCTGTTTTTTCACATCATCCATGAACTGCTCGGCATCGACTCCGTCGTTCAAATCGACGATATAACTGACAAGTGTTGGCGAATTGACTCCGCCATACTGTGCTGCGTCCGAGCTGTTGCCCAGCGTCATCATGACCCACTCCGCGCTTTCGTTCGCCGTCAAATACGACTCGAGTTTCTTGCCGCCCTCTTCTACCGCCTCAGCAGGCGTATCGCTCGGATATTGCAGCGAGACGTTTACCGTTCCAGCGCTGGAAGAATCGAGCGCTCCCTTCGGCATCGCGACGTATGCGCCGATTGAGCCTACGAACAGTACGATTGCGATCACAATCGGCACCCATTTCCGTTGCAAGTTCCAGCGGATGAATGCTGCGAACTTCGGCGAGCCTGTATGCACCTTCTCCTTCGTGCCGCGCAATAACCACGCGCTTAACAATGGAACAACAGTCAGCGCTACAATAAGCGATGCTAGAAGCGAGTAAGCAACAGTCAATGCGAATGGCAAAAGGAACGCTTGGAGCGATCCACGCAGAAGTCCCATTGGCAGGAATACCGCTACCGTTACGAGCGTCGACGACGTAATCGCCGATGCCACTTCCTTCGTCGCGTCTGTAATGAGCTTCATGGAGAAAGGCTCTTTTTGTAATCTTCTATATATATTTTCAATGACGACGATACTATCGTCGACAAGTCGACCGACCGCAACCGCAACGCCGCCTAGTGTAATAATGTTGAGCGAAACGCCGGATAATTGCAGCAAATAGAGCGTAATGCCGAGTGACAACGGTATGGATACGACCGTTACGATCGTCGCCTTCAGATTGCGCATGAACAATAAAATAACAATTGTAGCGAATAATGCACCCAGCAATACTTCGCGAAGCATGCTGTTCACCGAGGATACGACCGACTCAGCCGTGCTAAGCACGACGGAAATTTCGATCCCCTCTACGTCTTCGTTCAATCGGTTAACCGCCTCTTCGATTGCGTTGCCGGCTTTAACCGCATTAGCGTCCGCCGACTTGGAAATGGTGAACATGATTGCGTCCTTGCCGTTCAGTCGGTTAATGCTCTCCTGATCATTGGCATAGTCGACCTTCGCGACGTCAGCAAGCGTTACACCTGGAATGATCGGAAGTTTGCGCAGCGTCTCGATATCCGCAATTTGATCGTTAAGGACAATGTTGGTCGCCGATCCGTCTACGTTCTTCTCGCCTAGCGATGCCGTTACGCCCCGTCCTTGCAGTACGCCCATCAGCGTTTGCGCAGGAATGCCAGCCGATGCCAGCTTATCCGTTAGCGGAGTCACTTGAATGGTTGGCGTCGACTTGCCGCCAATCGAAATCTGTCCCGCTCCCTCGGAACGCTGCAGTTCCGCTTTTACTTCCTTGAACTTGTCATCCTTCTGCTGATCAGTTAGCCCTTCTTCGAAGGTCAGTACGACCCAAGAGATAGGTATCATCGAAGTGTTGAATTGCACGACGAACGGCTTCATAACGCCCGCCGGAAGCTGTACCTGATCGACGATTCGTTCGATCTCCGCCTTCGCTTCCTTCATATTCGTTTTCGAATCAAAATTCAAGTTCACTTGAGCGTAACCATCGCCTGAGGTCGAGAACATATCCGTCTTGCCTTTCACGAAGGCCACCGCTTCTTCAATCGGTCCCGTCACTTGCTGTTCCATCGACTTCGCGTCATTGCCCGGTCCGATTGCCGTAATCATGACTTGCGGATTGTCCGCAGCTGGCAAAAACTCCATCGGCAGCCTGAGGTAGCTCATCACCCCCATCGCTAGTGCCATGATTACAATCAAAATAATAGCTGCCTTATTGCGGAAGGACCACTCCGTCAATCTACTCATCTTTCCCGACTCCTTCTCCCATACGGTTTCTTTGTTTTTGTCTTTCATAATCATAAGGGTCAGGCAGACTTTGTAAAAACGTCTCGAGAACGTTATTTGATCTCGCCTTTAGTCGGAACTAATCTACGCCTTAAGTCTAGGTCGACCTCATAAATGAGTAAGTACTCACTTCTATTTTTGCGATCCCTCGCTTATAATCAAATAAAGTGAGTAATCACTCATTCACGACATTCCATTCGAGGAGCGTGTATTTCATGTCGGCTACCCCTTCGGTAAACGGGCAATCGGTGTCTGCTGTACAGTTGCATCAGATACAGCGTCGATTTAATGGCAAAACCATACTCGACGGCATATCGCTTACCATTCCGCAAGGCGAGCTATTCGGGCTGCTCGGCCCCTCCGGCTCTGGCAAAACAACTCTTATTAAGCTTATAACAGGTATCGACCGCGCCGACGGCGGCAGTGTTCACATGCTTGGCGAGCCCATTCCTCAGCTTAAGATGCTGCAAGCGTTCGGCTATATGGCGCAATCCGACGCTCTCTACAATGAGCTGACCGGCAAACAGAACTTAGCATTCTTCGGTGCGCTATTTGGCTTAAAAGGCGCTAAGCTGCAAGCACGCATTCAAGCGGTTGCCGCACTCGTTGAGCTGTCTGACCACCATAACAAGCAAGTTAGCGCCTACTCAGGCGGGATGAAGCGCAGATTATCGCTGGCCACCGCACTGCTCCATGAGCCTCGGCTGCTCGTTCTCGACGAGCCGACCGTAGGCATCGATCCGGTGCTGCGGCGATCGATATGGGCGGAGCTTTCGGCTCTTAGCCAGCAAGGCGTAACGATTATCGTAACGACTCATGTCATGGACGAGGCTGAGAAATGTGACCGCCTAGGCATGATTAGAGACGGCAAGCTAATCGCTGTCGATACGCCGCAAGCCATAATCAAGCAAGCGGGAGCGGCAACGATCGAGGAAGCGTTCATCACTCTCGGGCAGCAGCAAGCTGCCGGAACGGAGGCGACACAATGAGAATTCGCGCACTGGCCCTCCGCATCATTCGGCAATTTATTAGAGACAAGCGAACGCTCGCTCTATTATTCCTTGCTCCATTGCTCATCTTAAGCTTGATGAAGCTGGTCTTCGACGGTCAAGCGATAACCCCCGATATTGGGACGGTCAACGCGCCGCAAGCATTCACAGACGAGCTGAGCGCAGCCGGCGCATCGCTAACGGAGTACGCCTCGACCGACGAGGCGCAACTGGCGATTGAGCATGGGGATCTCGATGCTTTCATCCAAGTCGGCACTCCCGGATTCGCAATCACACTCGAAGGCAGCGACCCGGCGATGAATAAGGCGGTTATGCTGCTATTCCAAAACACGCTTCAAGCAAAGGTCAGCTCGTCACTGCCGGCGATCACCTATTTGCATGGCGGTCCGGATATGGCCTCTTTCGACTCATTCGGCCCGGTTCTTATTGGTTTCTTCTCGTTTTTCTTTGTCTTCCTGCTCGCTGGCGTGTCATTTCTAAGAGAGCGTACGACCGGCACCTTGGAACGTCTGCTTGCCTCCCCGATCCGACGCAGCGAGGTGGTGCTCGGTTACTTGGCAGGCTTCGGTCTGTTCACGCTCATACAGGCGATGCTGATCGCTTGGTATTCCATTAACGTGTTAGGCATGTACATGGCCGGACAGATCGGTTATGTGCTGCTTATTAACCTGCTGCTCTCATTAACCGCGTTGACGCTGGGAACTCTCCTGTCTTCTTTTGCCAGCAATGAATTTCAAATTATTCAGTTCATCCCCATTGTCATCGTGCCGCAAGCCTTTTTCTCCGGCTTGTTCAATCTTGACGCGATGAATCCTTGGCTGCAAAAGATCAGCTATGCCATGCCGCTCTTCTATGGAGCCGACGCGATGCAAGGCATCATGATTCGCGGCGAAGGCTGGCGTGACTTCGGGATCGATGTATATGTGCTCATTGGCTTCTCCTTGCTGTTTACGTTGCTGAACGTGCTGGCGCTGAAGAAACACAGGAGCATGTAAGAATTTCATTACTTTGCTATAATGACTTCAATAGATAGAGAATGGTAAGGAGTGAGGAAGTGTCTGAGCGTAGGGATGAGCAAGAACCGATAGAAAAATGGCTGAAGGAGCTTCTGAAGCTCGACGAGGCTGAACATGCGATGACCGATAAGCAGCTCAAGATCGTGCAGGCTGCCGCCGATATTTTCGCGGAGAAAGGGTTCGCCGCTTCCTCAACAAGCGAGATTGCGCAGCGTGCAGGCGTTGCGGAGGGGACGATATTCCGTCATTACAAGACGAAGAAGGATTTGCTGCTGTCGATCGTCACGCCAGTGATGGCGAAGCTGATTGCACCGTTCGTCCTGCGTGACTTCAATAAAGTGCTGGATAGCACCTATGACAGCTACGACCAACTACTGCGCGCCATTATTGTTAATCGTATCGAGTTTATAGAGAAGAACATGAAAATCCTAAAGATATTCATTCAGGAAATTCCGTTCCAACCCGACATGCAAGAGCAGTTCCAGAAGCAAATACTTTCGAAAATATTGGAGAAGCTGACCGCCAGCGTCGAAAAGTTCCAGCGCAACGGGTCGCTTATCGGTTGGTCGCCGCTCACGATCATTCGGTTATCGGTGTCTAGTATAATCGGTTATGTGCTATCGCGTTCATTGTTCGGTTCGAAGGATGCGGTGAACTGGGATGATGAAGCGGAACGAGAAGCTACAATTACATTTGTATTAAAGGGATTGGCTCCATAAAAAGGAAGGGCTGTGCCGTTAGCGAATCAGATCGCTAATCGCACAGCCCTCTTTCATGCTCTTGCCCAGCCTACGCTTCTGTCGCGGTTTCCTGCTTGTCCAGCGAGCGGAATCGGATCAGCAACAACAGTGCGGCTAAACATAAGATGCCGCCGATCAAATAAGGAAGACCCATCGAGATGGTGAACACGAACGAGCCAAGCAACGGTCCGGCAATACGTCCGAGACTGTCCATCGAGGAGCTAAGTCCGGAAGCAACGCCTTTCCCTACCTTCGTCTTCTGAGTAATTAACGACGTTACACAAGGTCTGATTAGCGAGTTCCCGATGCCGAATACGGCCAGCGAAAGTGTTGCCCACCATAAGGAATGAGCACCTAGAAGCATAAAAAATCCGACCGCCGAAATGACAAGTCCGATGCCGATGTATTTCGGTTCATCGCCCGTCTTAATCCGGCGTCTTACGAAGCCGCCTTGCACAAGCGCTCCGACAAAACCGCAGACGAAGAATAAAATGCCGACCTGCAGCGGCGTCACATCAAATCGCTTCATTCCGAAAAACTGCAGTGTCGCCTCCATGCCCGCGAGCGTAAAGGTTACGAAGAAAGCAAGCACATACAAGTATTTGAGCGGTCCTGTGAATGCTGAAAAGCGGGACTCCCGCTTCTCCGTGCTCTTGCGACGCTGCTCTGGCGGCAACGATTCCTTCAGCATCATGAAAGCCAAAATGAACGTAATTAGCGCTAGACCCGATGCGGTGTAGAACGGCGTCTCCAGCGATATGAGACTTAATATCCCTCCAAAGCCTGGTCCAACAGTGAAGCCCAGACCGATCGACATGCCGACAAGTCCCATCCCTTTCGTCCGTTGCTCAGGCGGAGTAATGTCTGCTACATAAGCGACGATAACCGATGCAACCGCACCGGAGAACAATCCGCCAAGAATACGGGACAAATACATGAGCGCCAAGTCGCCTGAAGACAGACCGAACAGCAGGAAGCTGACTGCAAAGCCCAATATGCCGGTTAAAATAATGGGTCTTCTGCCGATCCGATCCGACAATCCGCCCCATAACGGGGACAGAACAAAGGATACAGCCGAATACAAAGCAAGCATCCAGCCGGTATGAATCTCCGCCCCATCCGGGTCGGCGGCTTGTATAATTTCTGGCATAACCGGGATGATAATGCCAAAGCCTATGAAAGTCGTCATTAAAGTTGCCATTACGATAGCCATACGATTTTTTAACATGCTTAATCCCTCCACCCACCTATGTTACCATAACCGTTTATGGGATTGGTATGAACAATTCGAGAACAAATAGCCAAACCTATCCTTTTATAAAAATATAGGAAAGTATAAATTCCACACTTATACTTGCGTCTACATTTCACCGTGAAACACTGTTTTTGCCCCCAAAGATGGCGAGAGCCGTTTGCGCATGAATGAAAATGAAGCTTGCATTCCCCCCTGTTTTTGCTATACTGGGGCTTGTTTGCACATCAGATGAAAGGCAGGGATGAAAGCGATGGATCATAGCAATACCCCGCTCTTCAACGCCCTTCGCCGACATGCGGCGCAGGATCCCGTTCAGTTCCACATACCCGGTCACAAAAAAGGGCTAGGAAGCGATTCCGAATTTCGTGAATTTATCGGCGACAATGCTTTGTCGATCGATCTCATCAATATAGCACCGCTTGATGACCTGCATCAGCCAACCGGAGTCATTGAGGAAGCTCAGAAGCTTGCCTCCGATGCGTTCGGTTCCGATTATACGTACTTCTCCGTACAAGGAACGAGCGGCGCTATTATGACGATGATTTTGTCCGTATGCGCGCCGGGCGATAAAATTATCGTTCCACGCAACGTTCATAAGTCTATTATGGCGGCTATTATTTTCGCAGGCGCGAGACCCGTTTTCATTTCTCCCGCTCGCGACAGCAATCTTGGTATTGATCACGGCATTACGACCCGTTCCGTACGCAAAGCGCTAGAGCGTCACCCTGACTCCAAAGCCGTGCTTGTTATTAATCCGACCTACTTCGGCATTTGCGCTAACTTAAAGGAAATCGTTGAGCTCGTTCATAGCTACGATATTCCTGTCCTTGTCGACGAGGCGCATGGGGTGCTCATTCATTTCCATGAGAAGCTGCCGATGTCCGCCATGCAAGCAGGAGCAGATATGGCGGCTACGAGCGTACATAAGCTCGGCGGTTCCATGACACAAAGCTCGGTGCTTAACGTTCGCAAAGGTCGTGTTAATCCGCAGCGCGTGCAGACGATCATCAGTATGCTGACGACCACTTCGACTTCCTATATATTGCTTGCGTCGCTAGACACATCGCGCCGCAATCTAGCGCTTAACGGACATGAGCTTGCCGAGAAAGCGATCTCGCTTGCCCAACATGCTCGCGCGGAAATTAATAAGATTCCGGGACTCCATAGCTTCGGAGAAGAAATTCTCGGAGGCGAAGCGACGTATGATTACGATCCGACGAAAGTATGCATTCACGTCCGTCATCTCGGCATTACCGGATACGAGACAGAGAACTGGCTGCGCGACAACTATAATGTTGAGATCGAGCTGAGCGATATGTATAACATTCTTTGCCTAGTTACGCCTGGTGATACGTCCGACTCGGTATCAAAATTAATCGAAGCGCTGCGCGGGCTGTCCGATAAGTTCCACGAAGGCGCTGAAGCACGCGAGCTCGTCGTCAAGATTCCGGACATTCCGCAGCTCTCGCTGACGCCGCGCGACGCCTTTTACGCCGAGACAGAAGTTATTCCGTTCAAGGAATCTGCAGGCCGGATTATTGCTGAATTCATCTACGTCTATCCGCCGGGAATTCCGATTCTGCTGCCGGGCGAGGTCATCTCGCAAAAAAATATCGACTACATTATCGATCATGTCGAGGTCGGCCTGCCAGTCAAAGGACCGGAAGATCGCAGCATCGAGTACGTGAAAGTAATCGTCGAAGAAACGGCTATCAGCTAATATCCTTTTATTGTCACTGCCAAACGGTCATGCTATGATGTTGACAGAGGTGAGAGTCGATGAGTCAGAGCGCTTATATTAAATTCGTGCAAGGTTCATTAGCCCCGAGCTTAACGTTAGACGATGTACGCAGCAATCTGCAGCATTATAGGGAACAGACGGCGCTCACCGGAACCCAACTCGATTGGGATTATGCTGAAGCCGCTTTCCCTTACACGTTCGAATCGAAAGGCGACGATCGCTGGTTCTATTTGAAAGGAATCACATCTCACTACAATCACATTCTATTCGGCACTGGCGAAGCGACTAGCGCGGCCGGCGATACCGTACCTTGCGTACAGGTCGTCCTGCCGGACAGCGCGACGCATGGGGACAAGGCGAAAGCTAATGAACTATGCAAGTACATGGCGAAGCAGCTGCAAGCCGAGCTTACGCTGTTCAACGGCCGGACCGTTTATTATTATCCACGCAAGTAAACGAAAGCATAAGAAAAGAAGGGGCAGCCGCGGCTGCCCCTTCTTTTCTTATGCAATGATAAAGTCGGCGAATTACTTCGCTTCGTTCTCCGTACGAGCAATTTCCTCGTAAATAGCTGTAACGCGATCCCACTCGGCGTCGTCTTCGATGCCAACGAGGAATGCTTCTTCGTTCTCTTCTTCAATACGGAAAATAACGCCGTCCGCTTCCGGATCGTTGCGATCCAGCAGAACTGCGTATACATTGTTCTCGGATTCAAACGTATAAACCATAACCATCTCACGCTCTATGCCTTCATCGTCAGTCACGATAAACACATGCTCTTCGTGCTCATGGTCTTCACCGCAACCGCAATTATCTCCATGCTCATGCTGATGCTCGCTCATGATATTACCCCATTTCAGTTATATATGCATACCTTGCTATCCTACCACGTTAAGTTATGCTGGTCAAACAAAACGCCTCCCCGTAATGGGGAGACGTTCATTATGGCGCTAGAGAAGATATTTGCTTCTCGGAGATGGCTTGCCATTCATCTGAGCCCTTCAGCTTAATGAAGAATAGAATCGGATATTTCCCGACAGATTCGAACTTGTACTCAATATCCTCCGTTGCATACCAGAAGTTATCGCTCTTTGGATTAACTGCTCCGCTCTGTATGACTCTCTCCTTGCCGCCAGGGTCGAATATAGATACCTTAACAGCCGTTATTTCAGCCTTCAAGTTATCGATCTGGGCGAACACCTTAAAGCTGCCTTGGAAACCTTTGTTGACGTTGCCGAAAACGTTATTGTTCCGGAAGAGGAACATATGCACATTTGGTTTGTCGACCGTAGCCCGCTTGCTTTGATTGTCCCACTCCACTATAGCTTGCATAGAAGATGCGATCTGCCGCAGCGGCAAATAAGTCTTGCCGTCTACGATAATTCCGCCGTCATCTTGATTTATGCCATTAATAATGACTCGTACCTTCTGAGTTGCAGCATCCGCGAACAGCATCGTTCCGCCCCATAGGGAGAGCAGCACCAACAGAACAATTATCTTTCTGAATCTCATCGCTGTGGACCTCCATCCGATTGCCTGGATGTAAGTTTATACTCACAGAGAAGTCCAAAGTTGCGGGGCCGCTTCATATTTTTTCATTGCTGCCTCAAAGCGCAATGCCTGTCGTCAGTCGCTGTCAAATGCTGTTGAAATATGCGCTTGCCTGGGAAATAGTCAGAAAATTAATTTTATTACCCGTAGGTTCTCGTAAGGACGCAAGGTACCCCTTTGCCAACGGCTCCCGGCTGCCGCATCCGATCCAAATAGCGCATCCCTCTTGTGCAAGGCGTCTTGCATACTGCACATGTATCGGACAACACAAGCTTATAATGATATTGTTTCCTCTCGCTCGCCGGTTTCTTTTTGGCTACTTTCCCTTTTCCTTTGCCTTTGCTCAACTTGGATGCACCCCTTCGATATTATCCATTCGCTCCTGCATTGTATGTAGAGAGGGGCAAATGTGCATCTACATTTGGCATCAACAAGTAATTTTTGGTACAGTAATGACATGAAGACGATGGAGGAATCATTATGTTTATTCAAATGGTTGGGACAGGTAGTGCTTTTGCCAAAAAATACGATAATAACAATGCCTTGATCGAAGCGGGAAGCTTTCGCTTGCTGCTGGACTGCGGCATTACGCTCCCTAAGGCGCTTCATCAAACAGACTTAACTTTCAATGATCTTGACGCCGTATTAATTAGCCATATCCATGGCGATCATGTTGGCGGGTTAGAAGAGCTTGCCTTTCAAATGATGTTTAAATATGGGCGTAAACCGGTTCTTTATATTGTAGAGGATATAATCGAACCTCTATGGGAGCAGACGCTTCGCGGAGGGCTTACGCAAGGTCCTCTGCAGACGCTGAGCGATTTTTTTGAAGTGCGAAAGCTTCATGCTGACCGTGAAACGGAGATTGCGCCAGGCTTAACGGTGCTGCCGATAGAAACGAAACATATCGAGAACAAGAAGAGCTACTCCTTCCTATTCAACCGCCGCTTCTTCTACAGCGCTGATATGCGTTACGACGGAGAACTGCTGCAGAGTCTCGTCAATGATGGGGTTGAGACAATCTATCATGATTGCCAATTGGAAACGCCGGCTGTCGTTCATGCAGGCATAGACGAGCTGATGACGCTGCCTGACGAGATCCAACAGAAAACGTGGCTCATGCATTATGGCGATTCGATGGAACAATTCATTGGCAAGACGGGTTCTATGCGATTTGTAGAGCAGTTGAAGCGTTACGAGGTATAACAAGATTTCCGCGTCCGTGTATGAGTGCGGTTTAAAGTTCGCATACTACTGGGCGGGAGGCTGATTACAATGGAACAGAATAACGGACAAGAAGAAGTAGTAGCCGTCAGAAAAAATGGCGATGGCAGTATCGTCGAATTCAAGCTTTCGTCTGGCAATGTGGTCGACTATCTAACTGCTCAGTCGATGGTCCGCAATAACGAGATCAACAACCTGCAATTGTTCCGTGGCCGCGACCATGAAGAGCACTTACGGTCGGTGCCTGACGGGCGCACAGATAATAATCTAGATAGTTTACCAACTTTCTAAGCGTTGATTGGTACGCATTGTATAGCGACGCAACAAAGAAGAACCGACTGACGTCGGTTCTTCTTTGTTTGATGGTGCATGCATGTATTGGATTAAGATGAATTTCATCGGACTTTACCTTTTCAGTGCTTTCTAGGGCCATCCTTCCCCAGTTTCCTTCTCCATATGAACTGCTCATCGTAAGCAAGCGAGTCGTCCTTCACAAACTTGGCGACACTTCCAATGACAATGCCGATAATCCCAAACATGCCAATCAGCCAAATAGCCAAATACGCATACTGCTCCGCCAACCGATACCGCCTCCTGCACGCTTTCTATATGTATACGCGGATCAGACCGGCTTTAGAATACGCATTCATAGGCATTTGCCAGTTATTATTAACCTCCCTAACAAACACCCAATCACTTTATAAACAGCCAACATACATTACAGAGTACTTTATGACAAGGAGGTGCATCGTATAATGTCTGGATTTGTAGGCGGCGCCTTCCACCACAACAACAACATCGGTTTTATCTTGGTATTGTTCATCCTGTTGGTTATTATTGCTTGTAGCTGCGGAGTAGTAGGCGGCTATGGAAAAGGCTGCTAATTAGTTCACACCACTGCAATAATAATGCAGTATAAGCATCGTGCATGAACGAAAGGGCTATCCTTAACGTCGTTAAGGGTAGCCCTGTTTGTTCCATTTGTAGTGATCAAACTTTTTCCTCGAAAAAAATGAATATTATGGTTGACTTCGGTTTTCGATCCTGATATATTATTAATTGTCGCTAATACAACCTGATCTGTTAGCTCAGCTGGGAGAGCACTATCTTGACAGGGTAGGGGTCAGTGGTTCGAGCCCACTACAGATCATACTAGAAGAAAACCGCGAAGCCTTATAAACACTAGGCTCGCGGTTTTTTCGTTTTGATTTCATCTTCGAACTCCGAGATAAGATGATCCCTGTTCACCAGTTATTAAACTCCAACTACGTAAATACCATCCTTGTATTCATTTTGTTACATTTTCAATCGCTTCGTTGACCCTAGCAAAAAAAGCCAATGCTTCTTTTTCCAGCTCAGGAGATAGATTATATTGAATAGCTGCTTTGTATCCCCCGTAAATATTAGCCATTACTCTAGAACGATCATGATTATCTAGCCCTTGCAGTCTTTCCCACAGCTCTATTACTTCCGCCATTTCCATATAACGTACGCTCCCTACTCATTTCTTTTTTCTACTAATTGAATATTGTGCGTTTAGCTTATCGAACGCGTTTGATGACACCTTATTACTATTCAATCCAGGTCTGCCGATTTCCTTCTACATGATTCCGCAACCGTTAATCTCCATCTTCTTCTTTGCCTCTCGTTGGCATCAAAGCTTACTGTCATTTGAATAGTTCTAGATAACGAATAGTACAAACTATTCCTTCATAAAGTTACTCTTGAAGATTAATGCTTAAAGGGAGATGCTGCCATTGTTAGATCAGGCATTTGTAGCTCGTTCTTTAGAAGAGGTTAGGTTTTGGTCTCGGATTATGAAAGAGCATTCACTATTTCTGAAATTGGGATTCCGTTGCGAGGATACTCAATTAATTAATGAAGCAAATCATTTCTATGCCATCTTTGAAGCAATCGAAAATAAGTCAAATGCATTTACGATCGGAACAGACCCAACTGTAATTAAACGTTTCAATGAAGAAGTGCATACGGCTGTTTCCTATATTTGGGCATTCAAAAGAAAAGTTCTCGGTTTAATATTGACGTGCCAGCTTCCAGGTGCAAACAACTTCCCTTTGTTAGTTGATCATGTGAGCAGAGAAGCTAATTATTTCAGAAATCGGTTGTCGGAATTAAATTTAGGTCGTTTGGAGCCTCTACCTGATGCTATTATCGACGAGAATGTTTTCTTCCTAAGAATTATGGCTGATCACGCCAAATTCATTAGCCATTTGCTTGATCCTTCTGAGCGGCAACTCGTGGAGCAAGCAAATAATTTTAGTCAAGAATTTGACACCTTGTTGTTCCAAGCAAAGGACTTGGAATCTATGCGGCCACAATCGCAAACTGTACCGTTGCTTGATCAATTTCTTGATCAAAATAGGGTCTCAGTTAAGTCCCTTCGTGACTTTAAGAGAACAGCTCGTGATCTAATTGAAGCCTGTCGTATAAAAAGTATCATTCATCCGTTATTGGCCGATCATGTATTTCGAGAAGCGGAACATTTCCTTGTTATAATCGACATGTTTGAAAATAGTCTGACAGGTAACAGTGCTTAATCACTGAGTCATATTTATTTACACAAACTAAAATAACCCCTTCACCATCTATCATGTAGATGATTCGGGGGTTATTTTTCCAAGCCTGCAAGGTTACATCAGGTGTTGATTAACGGCTGCCGCCGCTCAATTGTTGCTCAGCGATTTGGACAAGCTTCTTAGTGATGTATCCACCAACAGATCCAGCATCGCGAGTCGATAAGTTGCCATTGTATCCGTCTTGGGAGAACTGCACGCCTAGAGATTGTGCTGCTTCCATTTTCAACTGATTGATGGCTTGTTTCGCTTGTGGTACAACCAAGTTGTTTGAACTGCTCGAATTTTGGTTAGCCATGTATGCTCACTCCTTTCTTGGATGTGAGGTTATTTTGTGATGGATCTTGGTTATATATACATCGCATTAAAAAAAAATTTTAATGATCTCTTTCCGGATATGTTGTTCCACATAATTTTGAAATCAAAACTGCCTATAGATGCAACAATAACCGTATATTGCACGTCAAATAAGTGCTGCAGCAAATCATAAATGAGGTGATTCGATGAAGAAGAAATCTTTACTGACGTTCACAATAATAGCCGTGTTGCTCCTTGCGCTCGGACAAACTGTGTGGGCATTTAAGGATGTTAAGAACGACCCGAATGAAGCGAAAATCGCAGAGCTTAAGAAGCTTGGGTTGTTGAGCGGCGTTGGTCAAAGCGATAACTTCGATCCTAAAGGGAATCTAACTTACGCCGCAGGTATTTCCCTAATCGTCAAAAGCTTGGATCTTAACTTGGACCATGTCCGTTTCATCAGAGCTCCCAAAGCGACGGATTCATTTCCGAATTTGAAGGATGATGTGTGGTATTCCCAATCATTCATTATCGCTGCATTCTATAGTCTTGAAGTTCCGAAGACGGTTAAAGCAGGCGACATCATGACAAAAGAGCAATTCGCGCATCACCTGTTCAAAGCAATTTCCATCAAAGGCGACTATGCCTTTATAGAGATTTTCCTCATGCTCGAGGATCAAGCAGACGTTAATCCGTCTTACTCGGACAGCATTCAGAAGCTCCTCATAAGCAAAATCGCGCAGCTCGACAGCTCGAACAAGTTCTATCCGAAGCAGCCGATTTCACGCAGCGAAGCAGCAGGCTGGGTGTATGACAGCATTCAATTCGTCAAGAACACGGAGCCGGTTATTACACCAGAACCAACGCCAGATCCGATTATTGATGCGAAGCTTTCTGTAACACCAGTTAACGGAGACGTGAACAAAGTAACCGTAACAGCTCAGGTGCCGCATCCAGGCTATGGCGTTCGGATTGCGTCCATCGTATTCGAAGGGAAGCAAGCCATCATAAGACTTGAAGCAACGCAGCCAGATCCGGACAAAATGTATCCTCAAGTCATTACGGATGTTCAAGTATCCACTTATATTGATGCAGCTTATGAGCCCGTTATCGGCAGCTCTGAAGGCGGCGGTACTTCGGGTAATGAAGGTGTTAGCTCCAGCGAGGGCTTCCCGATTTCCGAATAATGTCGAAAAGGCTTCTCCCGCAATCCGATATGTGCATCGGATCGCGGCGAGAAGCCTTTTTGATAAAATATTTAGAAAACAAAACTTTCCTGAGTCGCCTCTGAGTGGTTTGGGATTTGCCAATCGATCTCCGCGCTCCCTATGCTTGATAAGAAGGCATTCGTCTGCGAGAATGGTTTGCTGCCGAAGAAGCCTTTGCGCGCCGCTAATGGGCTTGGATGAGGCGAAGCGATGATAAGATGCTTGTCCGCTTGTATATTCGCAGCTTTCGCTTGAGCATGATTTCCCCAAAGGATGAATACAACCGGTGCCTCGCGTTCATTCAGCGCTTCAATGACTGCGTCCGTGAAGCTCTCCCATCCGATTCGCTGATGCGAATTAGGCTTGCCCTCATCCACGGTCAGTACCGTATTGAGCAGCAGAACGCCCTGCTCTGCCCAGTGCTCTAAGCAGCCATGATCAGGTATCGGACAACCGATGTCAGCCTGAAGCTCCTTATAAATATTTTGAAGGGAAGGCGGCGTCTTTACACCTTTTCTTACCGAGAAGCTTAAGCCATGCGCTTGACCCTCCCCATGGTAAGGGTCTTGCCCGAGGATTACGACTTTTACTGATTCATAAGGTGTATAGTGAAGGGCGTTAAATATATGTTCTTTGGCCGGATACACGATTTCATTGTTATACTTTTGCTCGAGAAGAGCCAGCATCTGCTGAAAATAAGGTTTCTCCAGTTCCTGTTCCAGCCGCTGAGCCCAGTCGTTATTTAGCTCGAAGCTCATTCGTATGCACCTCCAACTTTGTTCAAAACTGCTTAAAACCAACAACTAGTCGTCCCATAATTCATCCATTAATTTCTTCACGGCATTTTGACGTGCTTCTGTCGCTTGATTATCTGTCTTCCACAAAGCTCCGCATAGCTCAACAACATCGCCTATTTGCACGCTGTCCTCCACTTGATCTCTTCGAACATCCTGCATCTGTCCGTCAATTTCAATGATGACATATTCACCTTCAAAGCGATCAACAATTCCACTCATGCAAAAGCGCCTCCACATGTAACCTTATTCGCAAGCAATCCCATCACCGTCACGGTCAAGCTTAGCATTATAACCAGGGTCATCTTTGCGAATGGGCGCTTTGCCCGCTTCCCTGACCGCTGCACAGCTCTCAAACACGCTCTGCTGGGTGAGCTTATCGCTTGCAGTGTCGGTTGCCTTCGCATCGACTAAACTGTCTGTATGAGCAATCTGAAGCGAAGTACCGTCTGAAACGAATAGAATGTTTCCCAACTGATCCGTACGATATACTTCTGTACCTTGTTTCTTAAGCCTACCCAGCACCTCGTTCGTAGGGTGGCCGTAGTTGTTCGTCCCCGACTGGATAACCGCATACTTCGGCTGAATCTTCTTCAACCATTCAGAAGAGGTTGACGAGTTAGAGCCATGATGACCAACAAGCAGCACATCTGCTTTTAAGCTGACGCCAGACTTCATGATATCGTTCTCGCTCTCCGCTTCTGCATCGCCGGTTAGAAGAAAAGAATGCTTCCCGAAGCTTAGCTTTACGACCGCACTCATTTCATTCGTATCCTCATAGACGGATACAGGCGCGATCATGAGAACCTCGACATCCTGCTCCCATTCTAGCGACAACCCGGCTTTCGCCGTAGAGATCTTTAACGACTTCTCCTTAATCGCCGTCAGTACATCTTCGAATGTCTTTGTATTGGACTGAACCTTCGGCATATAGATCTTACCTATATCGAAATGGCGAATGACCGCATCCAAACCGCCAACATGATCCGCATCGGGATGCGTGGCGATCAATATATCGATTTTGTTTATCCGCTGACTTTGGAGGTATGCGACTATCTTCGCTTCTTCGCTATTATTCCCGCCATCGATAAGAATGGTTTTGCCCTTCGGACCTATAATAAGCTGTGATGCGCCTTGTCCGACATCAATGAAATGAACGCTCAGCTTGCCAGCCGTATCCACCACCTCGTCATTGTTCGCAGGTGCAATCTGGCAGGCAGGCAATAGTATCAAAATGATGCCCATTAACAAGCAAAGCACTCGTGTTTGTAATCTCGTCATTCCTGTCTCCTCGTCTCTACTGCTTGTCTAACCCTTTCAAGAAATAAGACAGCCTGATCTCAACCTCTTCTACCAAAACATCTTTAATTCGTGAATCACGTTCAAACTTCCATTTCTCGTAGTATTCCGGTTTCATATAAACGTAAGTATTGTAGGAACCCATCTTGAACGAAACTTTATACCCTTCGAACTTGCCGCGCGACATGCCTGCTCACGATCCTTTTCATATGGTAATGAATGAATGCCTTCTCTCTTCTTATTATACTATCTCATATTGTCATAGGTTGTCACCAAACAAATGTTCGACAAATATCTCTATCAATAAAAGACATCTATCAAGAAAAAACTCCCTCTTCTCAGCTGCGGTTCACAGATAAGAAAAAGGAGTTTTATGTACGTCAATCATATAGTCCGATAAAGGATGCCGAGGACGGGAATCGAACCCGTACGGTGGTCACCCACCGCAGGATTTTAAGTCCTGTGCGTCTGCCAGTTCCGCCACCCCGGCATGTGTGTAAAAAAAGCTTGCAAATGGTGGGCCCTGAGGGACTCGAACCCCCGACCAATCGGTTATGAGCCGACCGCTCTAACCAACTGAGCTAAGGGCCCTCGAAAAACGCCGGTTGACGTTGAGATCGAAAGGTTGGTTGCGGGGGCAGGATTTGAACCTGCGGCCTTCGGGTTATGAGCCCGACGAGCTACCGGGCTGCTCCACCCCGCGACGTAATTCCATTTGTTAAAAAAGCTTTTTTTGAAATGGCGACATCAATTAATATACTATATATGCATATTTCAAGTCAAGCAAATTATTCTAATTTTCTTCAGAATCTTTTCTAGCCGATCCCGTTTTATGGTAAGAACCTTACTCCGTAACGTCCCTTGCGCGATTTGAATACTTCAACCTCACGCGGACATTCGTAGCCGTATACCCACCAATCGTTCTCCATCCTCCTTACAAGGCATCCCGCTTGGAATTTGGTCTCGTACAAACGCACCCAGTATACCCACCTCATATTGATTCCTCCTACTGTTCGCGATCTCCTGCGTTTTTCTATTCTGCAAGCGTGCTTGTAGCCATAGAATACCCCAAAATCGGAAATTCTTATCTTTTCATGCATTCGGGTATACTTGAATCATAAGATCTTTTCAGGAGGCTGGTGGACATGAAATATGGCATTGCGGTTTTTCCCGATAAAAAGGTGCAGGAAGCTGCCGATCGATTACGAATTAGACATGACCCTCATTATTCGCTGATCCCCGCCCATCTGACTGTTCGTGAGGCTGAATCGTGGAGTGATGAGAAGCTGGCTGCAGCGATCGCTCATCTGGAAGCTGTATCAACCGCCCTATCACCCTTTACGATTGCTTTCAATCGGGTATCCTCCTTCTTCCCGGTCAGTCATGTGCTGTATATGGCGCTGGAAGACCCTTCACCGATGGTTCAGTTGCATCAACAGGTTTGCACCGGTCCGCTCGCGTTGGAAGAGCAGCGTTACGTCTACACGCCTCATTTGACGTTAGCCCAGCAACTGACAGCCGATGAGCTGTACGATCTATACGGCAATTGGCGAATGAACAAGGTGAACCTCACCTCCACGATCGAGAAGCTGACCTTATTACAGCAATCAGACAAAGGGACATGGAAACAATTACGAGCCTTCGACCTCAAAAAAACATAAAGAGAAGCCTGCACACGACGCAAAGTCGGATGCAGGCTTCTCTACTTTCTTATTATTGCTTAACCCATGGGCATAGGCCGAGAGATGCCGCCGTCACCCATGCCGCCGGTAGGATCGGTCTTCAGCTTCTCAAGCGTAGCATTGCCGCGCGTCTCCCACTCGGCGAGTGCTTCCTTAACCGTCTTCTCTTCGGTAAGCACTTGTTGGAACAATTCGTATCCAGGTGACTGGGCTTCCCAAATGCCCGGTTTCTCGCGGTAAATCTTCTCCTGATCGGAGCTTACAGGAGGAAGCGGTTTAAGCGTCGTGAATGCATCCATGTTGTACTGCAAACCGCCGATCGGCGTCAAGAACTCTTTGCGCGCAACCATTTCGTACAAGCTTCTCGATTTCAGCTTCGCCCATTCCTTGCCGTTCGTGAACTTAATGAAATCCCAAGCGCCATCCGGATTTTGCGCTTTCGCGTTAATGCCCATTAGCGAGCTCAAGTAGATGTTGCCGCCTACGTCAGGGTTGCCAGGGAACGTAGGAACCGTAACGACATCCCAATCAACCGGAGTGTAGTCTTTGACCTTCGCCGCGTTATCCGAAGCTTTCTTCAGTTCGTTAATATAGTAGTACTCGCCAATCGTCATTGCGACTCTGCCTTTGATGAACAGATCGCCATAGAATGGATCGTTGCCGCCTTCTGCGCTAATCTTTTCATTCATTTGTTGAACGAATTCTTGCGTTGGAACGATCTTCTCTTTATAAAGATCCGCTACCGTCTGCCATACTTCCGCCCATTGATCGCTGTTAACGAGCATTTTCTCTGCTTTATCGTCCCACATTTTCAATTGAAGCGCGTTAGCATACGTTTGCGTGTCGCTAAAGCCGTCATTCGACCAACGGTTGAACGAGAAGCCGAAGTTGCGGTCTTCGCCTTCGCCTTTTGCTACTTGACGAGCAAGCGACAAGATTTCGGACCATTGCATTTTATCGGTTGGAGGCGTAACGCCAGCATCTGTGAATAGCTTCTTATTATAGAAAAGTGCCGAAGAACTGAATGTTGGCGTCAGTGCGTAAATATTGCTGTCGCCTGCCGCTTTGATGCCGTCAATAACGGTCTGAACATAATCCGTTAGATCGAATTTGTCCTGTTGAATGAGCGGATCAAGCTGTTGGAGCAGATTATCCTGCGTCATACGGCGGAGCAGGTTGTAGTCGAAGATCATGACGTCAACCGGATTCTGGCCAGTCAGCAGTTCTTTCACTTTCTCATACGTATCCGGTTGTTCCGTAACAGGTTTCGAAGAATCCTGCGATTCAAAACGCTGATCATCATAATTGATCGCGCCGACGATCTCGAACGTTACGTTCGGATTCATCATCTCGAACATATCCGTATATTGCTGGCGCATATAAGGCTCATTGTCCGAGCCGCCATACATGACACCAATTCGCAGCACTGATTTCTCCGCAGACTTATCGGAAGATCCACTGCATCCAACCAAGACGCCGCCGAGCAAAACAAGCGACATACTAACTCCAACCACTTTACGCAAAGGCAATTTTGCTAACTTATTCATTCGATTTAACCCCCCAATGATTTAGGCGGAGTAATAATAATCCGCTCTCCGTCAAACTCCATCGTTGCTTTGTCTTTAATGTTGAGCGCCGTCAAATATTCTTTTGGCACTTGCAAACGTCCGACACGGTCTACAACGACATACGCTTCATGTACCGTCTGCAGCCCGCTTGCTGCCGGAAGCTCTGCCTCACCTCCACCTAGAGTAATGTTCGGATTGCGTTTAATGAATTCGGTACTCGTAAGACCATCACGGATGGCGACGACACGGTCCACCTTGCCGGCTAGCGTCAAGTCATGCGTTACGATGACGACCGTAATGCCAATCTCTCGATTGAGCCGCCGGAATATGCCCATGATCATATCGGAGGTTGCCGTATCTACCGAGCCTGTCGGCTCATCGGCTAACAGCAGCTTCGGGCGGTTAGACAACGAGATGGCTATAGCCACCCGCTGTTGCTCGCCCCCTGAGAGCTGATGCAGCTTGTTATGCATACGATCCTTGAGCCCTACCCAATCAAGCAGTTGCTTCGCGTAGGCGCGATCGACTTTGCCCGAGAGCATCATCGGCATTTCAACGTTCTCTAGTGCGGATAAGTAGGGCAGCAGATTGCGGGCATTATTTTGCCAAATGAAACCAACCGTCTCACGCTTGTATTGCACGGTTTCTTCTTCCGTAATCTTAAGCAGATCCCATGGCCCTACCTTCACTTGGCCGGCGGAGGGGCGGTCAAGGCCGCCCAATATGTTCAGCAATGTTGACTTGCCGCTGCCGCTGTTGCCGATAATCGCCATCAGCTCTCCATCTTCCACCTTCAGGTTCAACCCTTGAAGCGCGACGACCTCGAGATCGTCTGTTTTGTAAATCTTGACAAGTCCTTCGCAATCGATCATCGCTTAACGCTCCTCTCCCATTTTGACCGCTTGATGCACTCTCAGTCTGCGGATATGGAGGAACAGCAGCAAAGCGCCGATCAACATCATGAATCCGACGACAAAATAGAGCTGATTCGTATCGTCCGAGTTGAAAATAACCCGGAACGGCGGAACCGTTTCTGCAACGTTCTCGGTTGTTTGCAGGAAAGGCAGGAAGAGCAAGCTGACCGACTTGCCTATTAGAACACCTAGCCCAATCGCTAGACCTGCCGTAAAGATTTGCTCGAGCAGCAGCATTCCCGTCAATTGCTTGCGCGACAGCCCCATTGCGCGAAGTACGCCGAATTGAACGGCACGGCCTGATAAGTTGAAGAACCAATATAAGACGTAACCAGCGAGCGTAATGATGACGGAGACCAGGAAGCCTAAGCTTAATATCCCGAATACGCCGCCTCTAGTAGGAAGCTTCGATTGAGAGATGAGCTCTGTGCGCACATCCTTAACCGACGCGAGTCCAACGCCTGCTTGCTGAAGTGATTCAATAATGGGCGCAACCTTCGCGTCCGGCTTCATCTTCAGCCATACCTCATAAGGGATAAGAGGTAATTGATCGTAAATATAATCCAAATTGGCAATTACAAAAGGCGATTTGTCCGGATATTGCGTCGGCCAATACGGTATTATACCGGCTACTGTAAATTCCAGCATCCCGTCCGTAAAGCCAACGGATACGATATCGCCGAGTTTCAGCTGATATTGCTCGGCTACGCCGGATGGAATAAGCGCCCCGTGCTCGTATTTGCCTAAGTTGTTCAAGTACTGGAACGGATGCGCTGGGAACAGATCATCACGGAACCAAGCAACTTTAGAGAAATCAACGTTGTCAATGCCCATTACGGTGCCTTGACCAACCGATTTGCCCGAAATAACGATATTGCCTTTGGTCTGCATGACTCGAGCGGCAGCTTCTACACCCTCCAGCTTGCGAAACAGCTCGAACGGAGGTTCGCTATACAGCGTACGAGTCGGTGTCGTTTGTCCGCCACCGCCACCGCCACCGCCTCCACCGTTTCCGCCGCCTCCATTGCCTCCTCCGTTACCTCCACCGCCAGAGCCCCCGCCATTACCGCCGCCGTTATTTCCTCCCGACGTCGTAATTTCGGTCGTACCTTCCCATACGGTCTGAATAATGACATCCGAGCCGTATTTATAAAGCGTACGCTCCGTCGAATTGAGATCAATCGTTCTGGCCGCCGAAGCATTATATACACCTAGCCCTAGCGTAAGAACGAGTAAAATCATAAGCGGATAATAACCTTTGGATGAACGAGACAGCTGTGTCAGCGTCAAGTAAATCGGTACGGGCAAGAACTTGCGTCCTAGCCAGTTGAACAGCTTAAGCAGCCAAGGAAACAGCCTCAAGCAGAATAGTCCAAGTGCGAATATGGCTAGCGCCGGCACGAAGAACAGGAACGGCTGAACATTAAGCTGATCCGTTGTCATACCGGTCTGGAACGTCAGCATTTGACGTTCATTGAATAGATACCAGCCGTAACCGGCTAGACCAAGCAGCAGTACATCAAGGAACCATCGCTGCCATCCCGGCTGACGATCGGAGCGCGCAAGCTGCTGCTTGTAGTTAACGATAGAGGCGCGGGCATAAATAACGGCCGGTATAACTGTCGCCAATATCGCAATAAGCACTGCCGCAGCGCCGGCGATAATCGCCTCTGTCGAGAAACCTACCGGAATCGACTTACGGCTAACGAAGGATAGGAATCCGTTCGCCGAGCCGATACTCTTCGCCATGAACCAACCGATGAATGGACCGGCAGCGAGCGAGAGACCTCCGAGTATAAGTCCTTCAAGCAGGTAGATCCATATAATCTGCCTCGTTCCCGCTCCGCGGCTGCGAAGCACCGCAATGTCGCTCCGTTGCTTGTCGAGCGATTGTCGAGCATTCATCGCGATGAAGAAAAAGACCATCGCAAGCATCGGCGCAGCAAGCGTGAACAGCAAGGTTTGAAGCTGCAAGCTCTGCTTCTTGAACTCAGTCAGCGTGGAGGCAAAGGAAATATCGACCCTTGTATCCTTCAATCGCTGGTAGAGCTCTATATTCAATCGATCCAGCGTCCGACCAAGTGGCGAAAGCTGACTCGTCTGAATCTCCGATAGATTGAAAGCATAATACCAGCTTGCATTATGAAGCGGGATACCGTGCTTCTCAAGCAGCGTCTTAGTGAACGCCTGCTCGCTGATTTGGAACGTATTCAGCAAGCCTTCCAAGCCTTGATACCAGTAAGGGTCTGTATCGAGCAGCGGCTTAACCGCCCCTACGATCTTCACCCGCAGCGTCAGGTCTAGACCGCCGTATACCGGATATTCGAATACATCTCCGATATGTACATCATTGCGATACATCGCTTCCTCGAGCATGACGGCCTCAAGGATCTCGCCGTCGCCCTCGCTATTCGTGAACCATCTGCCCTGCGTCAGCTCGGTCTTCGACTCAAGCTCCGACATCGTCATTATCGTAAGCTGGCGATTACGTCCCGCATCCACCTTCGTGGGATCCTCAGGTACGACGTCGCCGCTTCGAATCGAATAGCCGGTTACGTACGTGCCGAACGGAAATCCAATCTCCTTCGGCACATCCTCGGTAATATAACGTTTCAGCTCCGATAACGCCGCTAAATCCGTTTTTCCGCCTGAGGGTGATTGATACCGCATGAGCAGCGATCCGGCAGGAAGGCCAGAGCTCTTCTCCTGCAGCGAATCAGCAACAACTCGCTTAAGCGCGCCGTCCGCGTACATCGGTATACTGGTCGCAAACGCGACCGCCAAGGTCAGCCCCGCCAGCGTGCTTAACGTAAGCCAGCGCGTGTTCCACATTTTGCGGAACAAAAAACGAAACAACGGAATCCCCATCAGCTATCGACCTACAACTTTCTGCCCCGGCGTAAGACCTTGCAGAATCTCGATCTGCGTAGCCGTCTGCTGCCTTACCTCGACGTCCACTTCACGCTTTCCTTCAGCATCGACAACTTGCACATAGGTGCGCGAACCGATTGAACGAAGGGCAGAAGGAGGAATAACGATCGCGTTTTCCGTCCGATTCGTAATAATACTGATCGACAGCGGTGCGCCGCGATTAAGCCCTTTAGGCAAATCAGCTACACTCACGATCAAGAAGTCTTCGGGCCGCTCGGGCTTCGTCTCCCCAGGTTGACCGCCGCCATTGTTATTTTCTTCGGCTTTAACGGGAAGCGTCTTTACTTTCCCTTTGAAATTGCCGATGCTGTTCATGTTAACGACCGCTTCCATACCCGGCGCCACTTTCTCCAGTTCCGTCTTGGACAGCTTCGCTGCCGGCGTCATTAGCGCCGTATCCGCTACGATGGCAATCGGCGCATACGCCTTAATGAGATCACCTTTCTGAACGTTCAAGGTCACGATAGTTCCTCCGAATGGAGCAACGAGCGTCGCTTTCGCGATCTCCTCTTCCATATCGACGAGCTTCTGTCTCTTCTCCTCGAAAGCGATCTGACGCTCTTCGAAATCCGTAGGATCCATCTCATCGCGCGTGCGAAGCAATTCCTTCATTGCGATTTCTTCTTTCTTGAAGCTTAAACGCTCCAGCCGAAGCGACTTCGTCAGCTCATCGACGTCAAGCTCGCCAATGACTTGACCCGCCTTCACCGTGTCGCCGGCCTTAATATACAGTTCTTTCAGGTTTTTACCATCCAAAGTAAAAAATAAGGTCTCTTCCTTCAAAGAAATAAGCTTGCCAATGACCTGCACCTTTGTTTCCAAAGTAGCTGTTGTCACCTCGTACTCCGGTTTCTTGGAAATTTGAGGCGGTGCGATTTCCGGCAGCACCTCTTCTTCCGGCTCCTTCGGCAGCAGCGAGCATCCGCTCGCAAAAACTAGAGATACACTCATTAAAGCAATGACGGACCGCTTAAATAAACTTACCGTCAACCATTTCGTAGACATGGTCGGCAACCTCCAAAATCGTAGGATCATGTGTAGTCATACATATCGTGACTTGTTCAGTGCGAATAATGTTTTGAAAGACGGCCATAATTTGCGCGGACATTCCGGAATCAAGCTCTGCCGTCGGTTCATCAGCCAGCAGAAGCATCGGCTTGTGAGCAATAGCCTTCGCTATGGCTACGCGCTGCTGCTCGCCGCCTGACAGCTCGAACGGCCTATGGTGCATACGCTTCTCCAGACCGACCAGCTCCAGGCACTGGGCTACACGTTCCTTCCACTCCGCACGAGGCGTTCCAGCCATCCGAAGCGACAGTTCAACGTTCTCCCAAGCCGACAAGAGGGGCATAAGCGCGAAAGCTTGGAATATAAATCCCATATGCTTGCGTCGTACGAGCGTGCGTTCATTATCACTCATGCGATGGAACGGCATCCCGTTAAACCATATTTCACCCGAGCTCGGCTGATCGAGACCGCCAAGACTATTGAGTAGCGTCGTTTTGCCAGAGCCTGAGCGGCCCCTAAGCATGACAAGCTCACGTTCCTTGAGCTCCATGTTGATCCCCTTCAATACGCGTAGCGGCGCACCTCCAACTAGAAACTCACGCTCCACCTGGCTCACGGTCAGCAGTTTCCTCGGTTCGTCGCTTGGTGCGGACTGCTGCTCTACTTCTCGTTCTACTTCCTTAGAAATTGCCATTTGCGCTACTCATACCTCCCCCTTGTAAGTCTAAACCCCATGCATAAAAACCATGAAAACGATTGGTAAGACTTTCATAATTCTCATCTTACATGATAGACGTAGGACGTGCTCAAAAAGTTACGACTTTTTTCGGGTAAGTTTTTATAACTTTTCAATATGAAAAAAAGAGCTGCATCCAGCGGCATATGCTGCTCGCCAAAACAACTCTTCCTTCCAATACTACAGCTTAAATTTGCTTACACCATTGTTCAAAATATTCACAAGCCCCGAGAGCTGCTCGGCTGTAGAAGCAATATTCTCAACCAATGCCAGCTGCTCCTCCGTGGCTGCCGCCACTTGCTCGGTTTTCGTCATATTCATGGAAGCTGTTGCAGCGGCCTGCTCCATGGATGCGTTCACCTGCTGAGAGCTCGCCGACATTTGTTCCGTTATAGCAGAGTTCTCGTGCAGTTGTTCCGTCATCTGACTAATGGCATCTACGATAACTTCCAGGCTTTGGCGAATATCCGTTACCCGTTCAGCGCCGGCACCGAAGCATTCTTTCGTTTGGGCCATATAGGTCGATGCACCGTCGATCTCCGCGCGAGTGACGGATACGAGCTGATGAATACCGTCAGCCGATTCCAACGAGCTAGCTGCCAGCTTACGAATTTCCGAGGCGACAACCGCGAACCCTTTGCCATGCTCACCCGCACGCGCTGCTTCAATCGAAGCATTTAGCGACAAAATATTCGTTTGGTTGGAGAAAGACGTAATGTTTTCGGCAATCGCGCCGATCTGTTTCGAACGATTCTCTAACGAGACGATCGTTCCAGACAAATTCTCGATCGCTGTCTTGATTGATTGCATCTGTTCGATTAAACGTTCAAGCGCGTTTTTACTCTGATCAACCTGCTGGGAAGTCGACGTCGAATGCTCCGCAAGCGATGCTGTATTCTCGGCTATCCGTTGTATGCCGATCGTCATTTCTTCTATTGCTTTGGACGTTTCCTCGGAACCGCGGGCTTGGATCTCCGAACCGTTCGCTACCTCTTGAATGTTGAGCGCGACATGATTCGCTGCATCCTCCGATTCTTTGGACGCCGTCGTAAGATGCGCAGAAGATTCGGTCACTTCTTTCGCGTGATCGACAATACCTCCAATAAGCCGCTGCAACATGCCTATCATCTGATCAACTGATTGATTGATATCGCCCAACTCATCCTTGCTATACTTCGCGTCTGCTTTTACTGTCAAGTCAAATTCCGTAACTCTTCTCGTCTTCGATACGACGTTGTTGACCGTTCTCATAATCTTCCGAACGGTAATGAAGACCATAATGATCGATATGATCGTCACAACTATGATCCCGATGAAGGTAGTGAGTAAGCTAGTTTCGAGCTCTTCATCCATTTCGGTAATGTTGATTTCCGCATATTTCTCAACATTTTGTCCGATCTCATCAATGCCCGTACGACTCGCGAGGAATCCGTTATCGACCTCATCATTATGAATTTGGTTGACATTGTTCGCAGCCGATTCCGTCACTAGCTTGGACCATGCGCCGAAGTTGACCGCGAGTTCCTTGGACAATTCGTCAACCGAACGACCGCTGTCCCCGTATGTATAGCTCCCAACTCCTGTATCTGCCAGCTTCAGTTTCGCTTCCGTCAATCGATCGCTCGCTTGCTTCAGATTTCCGGAAATCTCTTCGCTCGCCGTTTTTTTATCCGCTTCGTCAAGCGATCCCGATTCCAATCGCAAGTATGCTGTATACGCTTGATACATATCTCTGTCGGCGTTAAGAATTAGCCTATCCACATTGCTCGCCGTATCATAAATTTCAAGCTTCATTTCTTCAAAACTCTTTTTTTGCTGGTCAAGTAAAAAAATGCTCGTGAATACGTAAAGCACAAGAGGCACAGCTGCCAGCAACGCAAGCCTCGCGAGTACAGTAAATCTCATTATTATTCCCGCCCCTTCTCTATTCGAATAAACCTACTTCCTTATTTATCGGGGAGAAACGTCGATTTCAAGAGGGCTTCGACAAAAAATTGTAAATTTATTTTGTTATTTTATCTCTATCCACAGTATTGGAGTCACACAAAAAAAACACGCCGGCTTGCGGCGTGTTCATCCTTGTATTTCACAGCATATGGTTACTTGCCGAACGATTGCGGATCATTGCGCCACGCTTGCAGCGCATCTACATCGGTCTCGTCAACTTTGCCGACATCGACAGCTGCTTGAATTAGCGCGCTATAGTTGGACAATGTTTGCAGCGGCACGTTCTCAGCTGCGAAGGCTTGTACGGCCGATTCGAATTGGTAAGTAAAGATAGCAAGCACTGACTGTACTTCAGCTCCTGCTTCACGAACAGCAAGCGCTGCTTTCAGCGAGCTTCCGCCTGTGGAAATAAGATCCTCGATAACGACAACTTTTTGACCAGGCACGATACGGCCTTCGATTTGGTTTTGCTTGCCGTGACCTTTCGCTTTATCGCGAATGTAGGCCATCGGCAGGTTCAGCTTTTGCGCTACCCATGCCGCGTGCGGAATGCCTGCAGTCGACGTACCCGCAATAACCTCGGTGTCCGGGTATAGCTCGCGTATAAGAGTTGCGAAGCCTTCTGCGATCAGATCACGGATCTCAGGGTAACTCATTGTGAGACGATTGTCGCAATAGATTGGCGACTTGATGCCTGAAGTCCATGTGAATGGATCGTTCGGACGAAGTGCTACCGCCTCAATCGCAAGCAAGCTCTTTGCGATCGTCTGCGGCAATTCCGTTAATGTTACTTTACTCATAAGCTACCAGCTCCTCAATGATGGATTCAAGCGCAGCGCGCGGTGACGGCGCTGCTGTAATCGGGCGTCCGATGACCATATAGTCAGTACCTTGACGTAGCGCCTCGCTTGGCGTCATAATGCGCGATTGATCGTTCACGTCAGCGCCGATAGGACGAATGCCTGGCGTAACAGTCTTGAACGAAGCGCCGCATGCAGCCTTGATCGCTTCCACTTCGGAAGGGGAAGCGACAACGCCATCAAGTCCGGACGCTTTCGTCAGCTTCGCGTAACGAAGCACAGCCTCCTCGACTGTTCCAGCTATGCCGATCTGTTCGTTCAGTGTAGTTTGGTTCGTGCTTGTTAGTTGCGTAACCGCAATAACGGTCGGCTTTCTCATGCCGCTGCCAAGCGCCGCGTCGACGCCTTCCAGTGCTGCCTCCATCATCGCCCCGCCGCCAGCTGCGTGGACATTGAACATATCTACGCCAAGCTTCGTTACGCTGTTTGCTCCGCCTTTGACCGTATTCGGTATATCATGCATCTTTACGTCAAGGAACACGTAATACCCGCGCTTCTTCAAGCTCTCTACGAAGGACGGCCCAGCCGCGTAGAATAGTTGCATGCCTACCTTCATGTAACAAGGAATGCCTTGCAGCTCTGCGATCAACTTCTCTGCCGCAGCAGCTTCGGGATAGTCGAGCGCTACCATAATGCGGCCAGCCGCCTGCTCTCTTGTCAGCTTCATTGTAATCATCCTTTCTATTCTTAAAGCTTACATGTGCATAATAAACGGCCATACGCACGGATCTAGCAAGCCTTAGGGGGAAGATGACTCATCCTCCCCAGCCTGCCAAAAATCCGTTAACGCTGGCCGTGCTTATGTGCCCTGCTTAAGGGCTAATTGGTTTAAGGCAATTACTTCTGCAGAACCGGCATAGCATGCGACGAGAAGTTGATTGTCTCAAGCATGCGAAGCAATGCGCGGACCGTATCGAGCGACGTCATGCAGACGACGCCGTTCTCTACCGCTTCGCGGCGGATACGGAAGCCATCGCGCTCAGGTGTCTTGCCTTTCGTAAGCGTGTTGACTACGAAGTGCGCATGGCCTTCGCGAATGAGGTCGAGAATGTTCGGCGAACCTTCGCTCAGCTTGTTCACATGCGTTACGACAAGGCCTGCTTCTTCAAGCGCTGTTGCCGTACCGCCTGTTGCGTAGATTTTGTAGCCGATATTATAGAAGCCGCGGAGCAATTCTGTTGCTTCTTCTTTGTCCTTGTCCGCTACCGTTGCAATGATCGCGCCGGAAGTAGGGATTTTCATGCCTGCGCCGATAAGTCCTTTGAAGAGCGCCTTCGCATATTGCACATCGCGGCCCATAACCTCGCCAGTCGACTTCATCTCTGGTGTCAATGTAGGGTCAACGCGGCGAAGCTTCGCGAAGGAGAACACCGGCACTTTAACCGATACGTATTCGTCCTCAGGCCACAGACCGTCCGTGTAACCAAGATCAGCCAGCTTCGTGCCCATGATTGCTTTAGTAGCCAGGTTAGCCATTGGCAGGTTGGTCACTTTGCTTAGGAACGGAACCGTACGCGACGAACGCGGATTAACTTCGATTACATACACTTTATCTTGATGAATAACGAACTGGATGTTTACAAGTCCAATGACTTTAAACTCTTTGGCAATCTTAATCGTAATGTCGATAATTTGCTGTTTGATGTCATCCGACAACGATTGCGGAGGGTATACCGCGATCGAGTCACCGGAGTGAACCCCTGCGCGCTCTACATGCTCCATAATGCCCGGGATCAGAACGGTCTCGCCGTCGCAGATCGCGTCAACTTCGGCTTCCTTGCCCAGCATGTAACGGTCGATCAGTACCGGATGCTCCGGATTGATCTTAACGGCTACTTCCATGTAGCTGAGAAGCTCTTCATCGGAGTATACGATCTCCATCGCGCGTCCGCCAAGTACGTAGGACGGGCGAACAAGTACCGGATAACCGAGCTTCTGCGCAGTTACTACAGCTTCGTCTACCGAAGTTACCGTGCTGCCTTCAGGCTGAGCGATATCCAGCTTGCGAAGCAGCGCTTCGAACTTCTTGCGGTCTTCCGCAGCATCGATGCTCTCCAGGCTGGAGCCCAGAATGCGAATCCCTGCTTTAACGAGCGGAGCTGCAAGATTGATTGCAGTCTGACCGCCGAATTGAACGATAACGCCGATTGGCTTCTCTTGTTCAATGACGTTCATGACGTCTTCGAAGAACAGCGGCTCGAAGTACAGTCGGTCGGATGTACTGAAGTCTGTGGATACAGTCTCCGGATTGTTGTTGATAATGACTGCTTCGTAGCCTGCTTTCTGAATAGCCCATACAGCATGTACCGTCGAGTAGTCGAACTCGATGCCTTGGCCGATACGGATCGGACCAGAGCCGAGTACAAGCACCTTCTGCTTGGACGTTTCCGTTACTTCGTTCTCTACTTCATATGTCGAGTAGTAGTACGGCGTTGTAGCTTCGAATTCTGCCGCGCACGTATCTACCATTTTGTATACAGGCTTAAGGTTGTGCTGCAAACGGAATGCGCGAACGTCTTCTTCCGTCGTATGGCTGCCGTTCGGGAATCCTTCACGGCGAATTTCGGCAATGGAACGGTCCGTGAAGCCTTTGCGCTTCGCTTCATACAAAGTCGGGTACGAAAGCGTCGATTCGCTGCGCATACGATCCTCGAAGGCGACGATCGATTGGATTTTATCCAAGAACCACCAGTCAATGTTCGTAAGGTCTTGAATTTCTTGCAGAGCATAGCCGCGGCGGAATGCTTCCGCTACGAGGAACATACGCTCGTCGTCCGGCTTCGCCAGGCGCGTACGGAGTACGGATTCCTCAAGGGACGAAGCTTCCTTCAGGTGGATGCGATGTGCACCGATCTCAAGCGAACGAACCGCTTTGTGAATCGACTCTTCGAAAGTACGGCCGATGGCCATAACTTCGCCAGTCGCTTTCATTTGCGTGCCGAGCTTACGGTTCGCGTTAACGAACTTGTCGAACGGCCAGCGCGGAATTTTCGATACGATATAGTCGAGCGTTGGCTCGAAGCAAGCGTAGGTTTGACCGGTTACCGGGTTAACCAATTCGTCAAGCGTATAGCCTACTGCGATCTTAGCTGCCATCTTCGCGATCGGGTATCCTGTCGCTTTGGAAGCAAGCGCCGAGGAACGGCTTACGCGCGGATTAACTTCGATGACATAATATTGATAGCTTTGCGGATCAAGCGCGAACTGTACGTTACAGCCGCCTTCGATGTTCAAAGCGCGAATGATCTTAAGCGATGCCGAGCGAAGCATTTGGTACTCGCGGTCGGACAGTGTTTGGCTTGGCGCTACGACGATACTATCGCCTGTGTGTACGCCAACCGGGTCGAAGTTCTCCATGTTGCACACAACGATACAGTTATCGTTGGCGTCGCGCATAACTTCGTATTCGACTTCTTTCATGCCGGCAATCGATTTCTCGATCAGACATTGGCTGATCGGGCTGTAACGAATACCCGATGCAACGATCTCGCGCAGCTCTTCTTCGTTCGCGCAGATGCCGCCGCCTGTTCCGCCCAGCGTGTAGGCAGGACGAACGATAATCGGATAACCGATCGAGTTAGCGAATGCAACCGCATCTTCTACTGTCGTAACGATGTCGCTGTCCGGTACAGGCTGTTCCAGCTCGCGCATCAAGTCACGGAACAAGTCGCGATCTTCCGCTTTCTCGATTGCTGTAAGCTGCGTGCCGAGCAGCTTCACGTTCTCGCGTTCGAGAACGCCGGCGCGTGCCAGCTCAACCGCCATGTTAAGGCCGGTCTGTCCGCCCAGTGTCGGCAGCAAGCCGTCAGGACGCTCTTGACGAATGATTTGGGATACAAAATCAAGCGTAATCGGTTCGATGTATACTTTGTCGGCCATGTTCGTGTCCGTCATGATTGTAGCCGGGTTGCTGTTAATAAGGACAACCTCATATCCTTCTTCTTTCAGCGCTTGGCAAGCTTGAGTACCTGCGTAGTCGAATTCCGCCGCTTGTCCGATGACGATCGGGCCGGAGCCGATTACGAGAATCTTTTTGAGTTCATTATTTTTGGGCATACTGAAGCTCTCCTTTCAACGTCTCCGATAACACAGCTTGACGGCGTTTTTGTGGGTTAGTTATTTTGTGCGTACGGATCATTTCCAGGAATTCATCGAACAGATAGCTGGAATCGAATGGACCTGGCGCCGCTTCCGGATGGTATTGCACCGAGAAAGCTGGGAAGGTGTTATGCTTCAAGCCTTCGATTGTCCGGTCATTGTTGTTGATATGCGTAACAACTAGCGGCGTTCCTTGGATAGACTCTTCAAGAACGGTGTAGCCGTGGTTCTGCGATGTAATGTAGCAACGGTTCGTAGCAAGCTCTTTCACCGGGTGGTTGCCGCCGCGATGGCCGAATTTCAGCTTCGTTGTATCAGCGCCGCAAGCGAGTGCGAACAATTGATGTCCAAGGCAGATGCCGAAGATCGGGAATTCGCCGAGCAGCTCGGAGATCATTTTAACCGCGTAAGGAACGTCTTTCGGATCCCCAGGGCCGTTCGATAATTGAATGCCGTCCGGAGCAAGGCGACGAATCTCGTCAGCCGTCGTGTTGTGCGGAACAACAACTACGTCGCAGCCGCGTTGCGTCAGCTCGCGCAGGATGCCGCTTTTCGCGCCGAAGTCAACAAGAACGATACGCTCGCGGTTGCCTGGGCTTGAAAACACGTTTTTCGTTGATGTGCGTGCTACTTGATCCGTCATCAGCTTCGACACATTCAGGCGTTCAGCCAGCTCTTCGATGCGCTCGTTGCCAGTCGTGATAAGGCCTTTCATTGTGCCGTAATGACGCAGCTTGCGAGTAAGCATCCGCGTGTCGATGTCGTGAATGCCTGGAATGCCGTATTCCTTGAGCAGCTGCCCAAGCGAATATTGCGCGCGCCAGTTGCTTGGCACCGGTTCATGGCGACGTACGACGAAGCCGTGAATGAAAGGACGAATCGACTCGAAGTCGTCGCGCGTAATGCCATAGTTGCCGATGAGCGGATACGTCATCGTAACGATCTGTCCGCAGTACGAAGGATCGGACAATACCTCTTGGTAACCCGTAATTCCTGTATTAAAAACAACCTCGCCCGTCATTTGCGCTTCGGCGCCGAACGAAAGACCCGTAAACAATGTTCCGTCTTCCAACAATAATCTTGCTTGCATCCGTATTCACTCCTCAGGTGTTGAATCGTTCTATACCGTTCTTCTTGACTACTGCCATTTAAGCTATTAGGTCAATGACGTGTTATTCAGCCCAAGCTACCTTGCCGGCTACAATCGTCGCTACCGGCCAGCCGCTAAGCTTCCAGCCTCCGAACGGTGTGTTGTTACTCTTCGAGGCGAAGGTGCTTGGATCAACCGCACGTTCGTTATCCAAATCGATAATGGTAATATCCGCAGGTGCGCCTTGCTCTAACCGTCCAGATTCCAGACCGAATACGCGGGCAGGGTCTGAAGTCATTCGTTGCAGCAGGAAACCAAGCGTCCACTTGCCTGTCTGTACGAATTTCGTGTAAAGCAGCGGGAACGCCGTCTCGAAGCCGACGATACCGAAAGGTGCGAGCTGCACAGGACGAGCTTTCTCTTCCGCGCTATGCGGCGCATGGTCGGTTACGACCATGTCGATCGTGCCGTCCTCAAGCGCTTCGATGACCGCTTGAACGTCTCTTGGCGTACGAAGCGGAGGATTCATTTTCCAGTTCGCATCGTCAACACCAGGAATATCTTCATCGGACAGGATCAAGTGATGCGGGCAAACCTCGGCTGTGACGCGAACGCCGATCGACTTCGCCAGTCTAATGAGCCGAACCGATTGCTCGGTGCTCACATGACAGACGTGATAGTGAACGCCCGTTGCTTCAGCAAGAAGCACGTCGCGGCCGACGTGGATCGCTTCGGACTCGTTCGGAATGCCTTTCAAGCCATGCTTGCGGGAGAACTCGCCTTCGGACGCCCAAGCGCCTTCGACAAGCGTATCGTCTTCGCAGTGCGCGATGATCGGCATGTTCATCGATTGCGCCAACGCCATTGCGTTCTTCATCATTTGAGCATTCTGTACGCCTACGCCGTCATCCGTAAAACCGATTGCGCCAGCTTCCTTAAGCGCTGCGAAGTCCGTCAGCTCGCGACCAAGCTCGTTCTTCGTAATCGAAGCGTATGGAAGCACATTGACGACGCCTTCCTGCTTCGCTTTGTTCGTAATGTATTTCACCGTTTCCGGCGTATCTGTAACCGGGCGAGTGTTCGGCATGCAGGCGATCGTTGTGAAGCCGCCTTTCGCTGCTGAACGTGTACCCGTTGCGATATCTTCTTTGTATTCGAAGCCTGGATCGCGAAGATGGACGTGCATATCGATCAGTCCTGCCGATACGAGCTTGCCCTTCGCGTCGATTACTTCCGCGCTGCCTGTATCGGGAGTCTCGGCTCCGTCAACGATCTGTTCGATCTTGCCGTTCTCAACCTTCACATGCTTTGTTTCCAAACTGCCCGAAGCTTCATTCCATATGCTGCCGTTAATAATCCACAATGACATTGCTAGATCCACCCTCCGGTTTAATTGGCATTCTTGCCTGCTCTAGGTTAGCTAAGTGCGCGTTCTACGACGGCCATTCGAATCGGAACACCGTTCTCCATTTGCGGGAAAATACGGGATTGCGGATGTTCAACTAATTCATCATCAATTTCTACGTTTCGGTTAATCGGCGCCGGATGCATAATAATCGCATGCTCGGCAAGCTTAGCTGCTCTCTCGACCGTTAAGCCGTATTGCTCCCTGTAGCTCTCAGCGGAGTTCAACATCCCGCTCTCATGACGCTCAAGCTGAACTCTCAGCATCATGACGACATCGGATTTCAACGCTTCGTCGATGGATACGTAAGGCGCATCGAGGTCAGGCGCTTGCATATTCGCCGGTGCGCAGAAGCGAACATTCGCTCCGAACTTCTGCAGCGCCCATAGATTGGAGCGGGCAACGCGGCTATGCTGTACATCGCCTACGATGGCAATGTTCAATCCGTTCAAGTTGCCGAATTGCTTGCGCATCGTGTACATGTCGAGCAGCGCCTGTGTAGGATGTTCGTTATTGCCGTCTCCCGCATTAATGAGCGGCACTTTGATTTTCGTTGCTATGTCAGCCAGCACGCCGATCGGCTTCAGGCGAATGATGCCTGCGTCGATCCCCATCGACTCCAGCGTGCGAACCGTATCATAGATCGATTCGCCCTTCTGTACGCTCGATACGGCGGCAGAGAAGTTAAGTACTTCCGCGCCCAATCTCTTCTCGGCAACTTCGAACGAGAATCTCGTTCTTGTGCTGTTCTCGAAGAACATGTTGGCCGCGAACTTTCCTTGCATCGCGTTATGAACTTTATTCGGGTGATGCTCCCAATAAGCTGCGCGATCGAGTATGGACTCGATCTCATCTTTGCTGAGCTCTTTCAAACCGAGCAAACTGCGTTGTTTAAGCTTCGTCATCGTCATCCGGCTTGCCCCCTCTGATGAATTATTATGACTTGATCGGACGAATCAACTTCGGTCAGCGACACTTCGATTTGCTCTTGCTTCGAGGTTGGGACGTTTTTGCCTACAAAATCAGGTCTGATCGGCAGTTCTCGATGCCCACGATCCACTAGAACCGCGAGCTGAATGCTTTGCGGCCTCCCGCAATCCATAAGCGCGTCCATGGCCGCTCGAATCGTTCTTCCCGTGTAAAGCACATCGTCGAACAATATGATCCGCTTATCCTGAACGTCGATCGGCAGCACTTCGGTATCGCCGATCCCTGCAGCGACTTCTATATCCGAAGTCAGCACTGCTTTGGAGCGATCGTCGCGGTAGCGGGTAATATCAAGTTCGCTTACCGGCAGCGGCTTACCCTCGATTTCCTTGATTCGATCCGCAATCCTTCGAGCCAAGTAGATGCCTCTCGTCCTTATGCCTACAATGATGCAGTTGTCGATCCCTTTGTTCTTCTCCACGATCTCGTGAGCAATCCGCGTCAATGCCCGGCGAATTGCCGTTTCATCCATGATGATTAAGTGCTCTTCTTCCGCCACTTCCGCGCCGCCTCCCTGATCCGTCAATCAAGCCTTGTTTCTTGCTGCCCTGGCAAAACAAAAGCTCCTTGCGTATATTCGCAAGGAGCTTTGTGATCAGTCGTCAAAAGATAGAGGGTCATGCCCTGAGCGCCCTCGTCACAGAGGGCGCTGTCATGGGATGTCCTACCGTTATCTGTTGATCGGCCTGTTATTCACGCTACCTTGCCAGCCTCTCGGGACTGAGTTAAAGGTACTGCCGTTTATCAAAAGAATTATCCCACGTTCGACAAAACTTGTCAAGCGATGTTGGACTATTTCCGTTGATAAATAGTGTGCTTCTAACCCGCACGACTATGCAAGAGCAGCGTTTCCTATTACAGACTTAACTTACGGATTCGATCGACTGCTTTTTCTGTATTTTCACGGCTGCCGAATGCTGTAAGACGGAAGTAGCCTTGACCGCTTTGGCCGAAGCCTACGCCTGGCGTACCCACGATGTTCGCTTCGGAAAGCAGCTTGTCGAAGAAGGACCAGGAATCCATGCCGCCCGGCGTCTTGAGCCAAATGTACGGAGCGTTAACGCCGCCGAACACTTCCAACCCAATCGAAGCAAGGCCGTCACGGATAATGCCCGCGTTCGTCATGTAGTAATCGACAAGCGCTTTGATTTGCTCCTTGCCCTCTTCCGAATAGATCGCAGCAGCGCCGCGTTGCGTAACGTACGATACACCGTTGAACTTCGTCGTGTGACGACGATTCCACAGATCGTTAATGAGCACTTCGTTGCCTGCTGCGTCGAGGCCTTTCAGTTCACGAGGCACAACCGTGTATGCGCAGCGTACGCCTGTGAAGCCAGCTGTCTTCGAGAAGCTGCGGAATTCGATTGCTACTTCCTTAGCGCCTTCAATTTCATAAATGCTGTGCGGAACGTCCTCTTCTTGGATGAACGCTTCGTATGCCGAATCGTAAAGGATGATGCAGTTGTTCGCTTTCGCGTAGTCAACCCAGACTTTAAGCTCTTCCTTCGTCAGCGTCATGCCTGTCGGGTTATTCGGATAGCACAGGTAAATGATGTCTACCTTGCGGTCAGGCAAGCTTGGCTTGAAGTTGTTCTCGGATGTGCATTCCAGGTAAGCGATATTCTCATAACGCTTCGTCTCTTGGTTGTACTTGCCGGAGCGGCCAGCCATAACGTTCGTATCAACGTATACCGGATATACAGGGTCTTGTACGGCAACAATGCTGTTGTCGCTAAAGATTTCCTGAATGTTGCCCACGTCGCATTTCGAGCCATCGCTAACGAACACTTCGTTCGTAGCAATGTCGATGCCGCGAGCTTTGTAGTCGTTCTCGATAATCGCATTAATAAGGAAATCATAACCTTGCTCTGGACCGTACCCGCGGAAAGAACCAGGGGCAGCAAGCTCGTCCACTGCGCTATGCATCGCTTTCAATACCGCGTCAGGCAAGCCGCGCGTAACGTCGCCAATGCCTAAGCTGATAATCTCAGCGTTCGGGTTTTCTTGAATGAATTTCGTACGGCGTTTTGCAATTTCGGAGAACAAGTAGCTGCCCTGCAGCTCCAAATAGTTCTGATTAATGGAAGTCATTGTATGGTGTCACCTATCCTTCATATTTTTAGCTCGATGATATCAATAGAATATCGTACTTCTTGCTATCAAATAATGAAGAATGTAGCGAAAAGTTTGCACTATTACGCTTCAAGCTTGGCTTTATCGCAAACGCAGACTATTCAACACATGCTCCATATCCGCCGGTATAGGTACTTCGAAATCCAATCGCTCGCCAGTACGCGGATGCGTGAAACCAAGCTGCGCCGCATGAAGCGCTTGTCCGTTCAAGGCAACCGTCTTATTGCGGCCATATACCGGATCGCCTGCAAGCGGATGTCCGATATATTTCATATGAACGCGAATCTGGTGAGTGCGTCCCGTCTCAAGCTGCAGCTCAACCAACGTATAATCGAATCCGATTCTTTCTAACACGACAAAATGCGTTACCGCATGCCTGCTGTTATGATCGGTTACCGTGAACAGCTTGCGGTCACGAGAATCGCGGCCTATTGGCGCGTCAATCGTTCCCTGATCATGCTGCAGATTTCCATGTACAAGCGCAATGTATTTGCGTGTTACGGTATGCTCCTTCAATTGCTGAGCAAGTGACACATGGGCGAGATCGTTTTTGGCTGCCATAAGCAGTCCGGTTGTGTCCTTGTCAATGCGATGCACGATACCCGGTCGAACGACTCCGTTAATGCCCGACAAGTCTTTGCAATGGTACATAAGCGCATTGACTAACGTTCCCGAGGAATGACCGACTGCAGGATGCACGACCATGCCTCTCGGCTTATTCACTACGATCACGTCAGAGTCCTCGTACAAAACGTCAAGCGGGATATTTTCCGGTACAATTGCCGCGTCTTCGGGTTCTGGAATTTGCAACTGAACGACGTTGCCTTCCGCTACTTTAAAATTCGCTTTAACCGTCACCCCGTCAACGACTGCAGCCCCCGACTTAATCCATTCCTGAACTTGCGTACGCGATATGCCTTCTGAATCTATGCTTTCCGTTATATACTTATCGATTCGCTCGCCCGATTGCTCAGGCGCTACGATCCATTCCAACGTCTCTTCATTAAACTGGCTGTTGCTCATGTTCGTTAGATTCCTTGTCCTCTCCGTTGTTCATCGTTTTTTTCTCGTCGCGGGCTGTCAGCAATGTATCGATCAGGATCAATATCACACCGACCACGATTCCTGAATCAGCTACATTAAAGATTGGGAATTCGTACGAACCGAAGTTGAACTGAAAAAAGTCCACAACCTCGCCAAAGCGTACACGATCGATAAAATTGCCCAGCGCTCCGCCAAGAACGAGACCAAGACCTGTTAACAGCCATGGCTTGGACGACTTGCGCATCGCTTGAATGTACCATATGATGCCCGTTAATATGACGACCGTAATGATGATAAAAAACACTCGTTGCTCCTGTAAAATACCGAATGCAGCGCCGCGATTGCGATGCGAAGTAATTAGGAAGAAGTTGCCGATGACGCTGATCTGTTCGGCAATCTCCAACTGAGTTGCAATGATTTTTTTCGTTACGTAATCAAGTACAAACACAACCACCGCAATCCAATAAAAGTAAAAGCGCATCTTATCACTCCTAATTTTTCTGTGAAGCTGATTCTTAGGTCATCCAAATTATTGTAGCATAATGCCGCCGACAAGAGCTAGCAAGCTGCTGAAGCCCAGCATCCGGCTTCCATCGAAGTCCATACTGAAAATAGGCCAAGCGGCAAAAGCTAATGAAGCAATTATGTTCACAACAACAAAGGACGGTGCTTTGATCATGTCAACCTTAACAAGCGCCCAGCTTGCGCTGCTGCGTATAAGACTTGAGGATGAACGTCGCGAGATCGAGACTCGACTGTCGCGAAACGATCATTACGGGCTAGGCTCTTCCCTTCGCGACGATACAGGCGAACTGTCGCCGATCGACAATCACCCTGGCGATACGGCTACCGAGCTGTATGAACGCGAGAAGGATATTGCCCTCCATGAACAAGAAGAGCTTCATATCGAACGAATCGATGCTGCCCTTGCCGCCATGGAAAATGGAACGTATGGCATATGCAAGGCATCCGGCCAACCGATTCCTTATGAACGATTGGAGGCTGCGCCTGATACGCTCTATAGTATCGAGCACGCACCTCGCCAGCAGCTGTCGCATACGCGTCCTGCCGAAGAAACGCTTCTAAATCATCCATTCGGCAGAACAAGCATGGACGAGCATGAGGATGGCTATAACGGCTTCGACGGCGAAGACGCCTGGCAGATCGTCGAGCAATGGGGCAATGCCGATTCGCCCGCGTTTTCCGAGAATCGCGATGTCGCCGACTACGACCACGTTGGCATCGAAGCAGAAGAAAACGACGGTTACGTCGAATCGATTGAAAGCTTCCTTGCTACCGATATAACCGGACGGCATCTATCTGTTGTGCGCAACCGGGAATACAACCGTTATCTGGATACCGGTGAAGGCGACCATGGTCTTGAAAATCCGGATGAATCCGACGCACTTCAATAAGTTTTGCCTTCAAGCTGAATTTGTACTATTCGTACGATGTCTGCTATGTAATCGCCGATAATCGGTAAGTTCAGCGCCCCTAATATTCGAAGCACATAAAGAATCGTTGCCGCAAAAAAAGTAAAGCCGATCGCGATGCCGACGCCTCTAGCGGTACCGGCAAGCAGATTGCGCCATATAAGCTTTATCGGGCGGTTCAGCAGATCCACATAATCGGCGATATGCGTTCGCTCCATCTCCGATGCAATATGTTGAAGCCGCTTATCCAGTCTGCTTAAGGACGATTGAACTTCATTCAAATCTTCCGCCTGTTGGGCTGTATCATCGTTAGTTGGTTTCAAGAGAAGCCTCCATTTCTGGCAAGCATTAAGCTGCGTTTGAATTAGGTTTTATAATTAATTACACCAAATTCAACTTTTCAACGCATATAAAAAACGAGGCCTGCTTGGCCGCAACCGCTGCGATCAAGCAGGCTTCCTTCACTGCTTAAGGCAGCGGCCGCCAAGCTGCGGCGCTCGTTCTTCGCATGTCATGCTTCTCTTAGGATAACCTTAACCTTTGATGAAAATCCCAACTTGCTTTTCTCCCAGCGTTACACGTTCCATCTCCGCCGCTTCCTCATACGAAACCGTTTGAATCAGAACGTTGTCGCGCAGCACGTCATCGAATGTTGTCAATGCAGCTTGCAGCTCTGCATCAACAGAAAGGACCAAATCGATGCGCTTCTCGATCGGCAGATCAAGCTTCTTACGCGTATCTTGCACAGCGCGGATAACCTCGCGTACCCAGCCCTCTTGTTCAAGCTCAGGCGTAATGTCCGTATTCAATGCGACAGTAACGCCGCCTCCCGATGCTGATGCGAAACCAGACTTCGCTTGCTTCTCAACAAGCAGCTCATCGATCGTAATCGTCAGGGCCTCGCCTTCGGCGCTGGTGAACACCAAGCTTCCTTCGCCAACAACGGCTCTCGTCTGTTCAGCAGCCAATCCTTTCAGGTAAGCCTGGATAGGACCGACATGCTTGCCGAATTTCTTGCCGGCAACCTTCAGATTAAGCTTGAAGGCGAAGTCAACGAATCCGCTGTCCGTGTTTTGGATCGTAATCGTCTTCACGTTGATTTCGTCCTTCACGATGTCCTCGTAGCCTGCCACGTCGAAGTCCCGATCGAGTGAAACGATCAATTCCGACAAAGGCTGACGCGTCTTGATACCCGTTTCGTTACGAACGTTGCGAGCAAGTTCAACAATCTGTTTCGCGCTCTCCATATCTCGCTCCAGCGTTTCATCGATAGCGGATTCATCTGCTTGCGGGTAGTCGGCCAGATGAACGCTGCCGCTGCCGCCAAGGTTGCCGTATACGTCTTCCGCCAGCAAAGGAGCATAAGGCGCGATGACACGGGACAAAGTCAACAGTACGCTCTGTAGCGTTTGATAAGCGGCTACTTTGTCTTCCGACAAGCCGCTGCCCCAGAAGCGGTCGCGTGAACGGCGGATGTACCAGTTGCTAAGCTCATCGACGAACGTTTCGATCGCTTTGGCAGGGTTAAGGAAGTCGTTGACTTCAAGACCTTTGTTAACCGTGCGAATCAAGCTGTTCAACCTTGAAACAACCCAGCGGTCAAGCTTATTCGTCGAAGCCTTCACCGGATGTGCCGCAGGATCAAAGCCGTCGATCGATGCATACAGCGCATAGAATGCATGTGTATTAACAATGGTGTCAATGACCTTAGACTTCGCTTCGCCAACGATGCCTTTGGAGAAGCGTTTGCTATTCCATGGCGCGCTGTCTGCAAGCAACGCCCAGCGGAAGGCGTCCGTTCCGTATTCGTTGATGATTTCCCAAGGGTCGATTACATTGCCTTTCGACTTGGACATCTTCTGGCCGTTCTCGTCAAGAATATGTCCTGTCGAGATGACAGCTTTATATGGCGCTTTGCCGTTGTACAGCGTCGACACCGCAAGCAAGCTGTAGAACCAGCCTCGCGTTTGGTCGATGCCTTCGCAGATGATGTCAGCCGGGTATTGGTCGGCGAACTGCTGCTCATTCTCGAACGGGTGATGCTGCTGCGCGAACGGCATCGATCCGCTGTCGAACCACACGTCGATTACTTCCGGCGTGCGCGTCATCACAGCGCCTTCCGCGAATGGCGATTTCAGCTTGATGTCGTCCACATACGGCTTGTGCAATTCAATGTCTTCAGGAACAAAGCCTACAGCCATTTCACGAAGATCGGCAATGCTGCTCGGCGCATATTCCTTGCCGGTAGCTTCGCATACCCATACGTTAAGCGGCGTTCCCCAATAACGGTTCCGGCTGATGTTCCAGTCTACCAAATCTTCGAGGAACTTGCCGAAGCGTCCTTCACGGATATGGCCCGGGTACCAGTCAACGCTATTGTTGTTCGCGATCAATTGATCCTTCACCGCAGTCGTCTTAATGAACCAGCTTTCCATCGCATAATAGATAAGCGGCGTTTTGCAGCGCCAGCAGAATGGATAGCTGTGCTCATAGCGCTCCTTACTGTAGAGCAAGCCGCGTTCGCTAAGCGACTTCACGATGTCGATATCAAGCTCAGGATCCTTCACGAACCGTCCCGCAAAGTCTGTCACTTCTGCAACATAACGTCCTGCAAGATCAACGACATTCAGCATGCTGATGTTGTTTTCGCGTGATACTTTATAATCGTCATCGCCGTGAGCCGGAGCGATATGAACGATACCCGTACCGCTCGAATCGCTGACGAAGTCGCCTGCGATAACGATATGGCCGTGCTCGACAGGCACGTATCCGAATGGCGGCGTGTAGCGTTGACCGACAAGCTCAGCGCCCTTCACGACCGACAGCGTCTCGTAGTCCTCTTTCAATACCTTCTCAGCCAATGCCTCAGCAACGATATACACTTCGCCGTTCTTCGATGCGCGAATATAATTCAGCTCAGGATTAACGGCAAGCGCCACGTTCGCGGGCAGCGTCCATGGCGTTGTCGTCCAAGCCAGCACATACTCACCCGACGTCTCCAGCTTGAACTTCACAGTCGCGCTTAAATCCTTCACATCCTCGTAGCCCTGCGCTACCTCATGAGAGCTTAGCGTCGTTTGGCAATCCGGGCAATAAGGGCTGACGCGGTGACCGCGATACAGCAAACCTTTGCCGTGGATATTGGAGAGGATATGCCACACGCTCTCGATGTACTCGTTCTTCAGCGTGATGTATGGATTGTCGAGATCGGTCCAATAGGCGATTGCTTCAGTCAGCTCGCGCCATTGCTTCTCGTATTCGAATACGCTCGCTTTGCACTTCTTGACGAATTCTTCTACGCCGTAATTTTCGATTTCCTGTTTACCGGAGATGCCTAGCTGCTTCTCGACGCCAAGCTCGACCGGCAAGCCGTGCGTATCCCAGCCAGCTTTACGAATGACGCGATAACCTGCCATCGTCTTATAGCGGCAAATAAAATCTTTGATAACGCGTCCAAGCACGTGTCCGATATGCGGCGCTCCGTTCGCGGTTGGCGGTCCTTCATAAAATACGAAATTCGGTTTAACTTCACGATTCGCAACCGATTGCTTGAACGTATCGTTCTCTTTCCATTGATTCAGTACGCGCAGCTCACGGCTGCGGGCGCGTTCTTTCACATCTACGCGTTGCATAGCTTCATCTCCCTCTCGGTCAACCCTGTTAATAAAAAAATAAAGCCCCGTCCCCTGTAAAAAAGGGACGAGGCTTGCTCGCGTTACCACCCTTGTTCCGCTCTTGCCCCGTATAGCCTAGGACAAGCCGATTATAGCGCAGCCTATATTATAGACCGTGCTTATCATGCGGCACCTTAGTCGCGAACGTATCATTCGCGTTCCCTATAACGGGGGACAGCCGTCGATGCTTACTGCACACTTCAGCATCGCTTCTCGGAGATGATTTTCCGCATGGACCACTCGCCGGACTTTCAGCAATCGCCGGCTCTCTGAGGAATGGTAGACAAGCGTACTCTTTCTCGTCAACGAAGTTAGAACATAACAATTACTAATAGTTATAGCGTATCGGACAGCCCATTGTCAAATGTTAAGTTGCCCAATTATCTGTTCGATTATCCGCGTTGCAGCTCGATCTCAGCATGTCTGGACTGCGAGTCCAGCGTATCCCAGCCGTCTTGGCTAAGCAGCTCAAGCTGAGCTTCAACCAGCGTACGGAAACGTGCGCGGTAGATCGAGGCTTGCTTCTTGAGCTCCTCTACCTCCAGTGATACTTTGCGCGACTTGGACAGAGACTCATTAATAATCCGGTCGGCGTTCTTCTCCGCTTCCTTGATTATGAGCTGCGCTTCCTTCTTCGCATTGTTGCGAACCTCGTCCGCAGCTTCCTGCGCTACGATAATCGTCTTGCTTAACGTTTCCTCAATGTTCGTAAAATGATTTAGTTTCTCTTGAACATTCAGAATTTGATTTTGCAGCTCTTTATTTTCACGAATGATCGATTCGTAGTCCTTAATGACCTGATCGAGAAATTCATTTACTTCATCCTCGTCATAGCCGCGTAATCTGCGTCCAAACTCTTTGTTATGTATGTCCAATGGCGTTAACGGCATTGGCGCACCTCCTCAAGGTATTTGTATTGCTGGCATCCGGCTTGTACCTTTGTTGAGAACATTTTCGACAGCGACGACTGAATTCCTGCAATCCGTTAAATAAATTTGCCAATTTTAACGCGAATTCTGCCCTTTTTTGTCACACCGTCGACTTCAAGCACTTTGAATCTGCCTAGCCCCTTGAAAGAAACGACATCGCCTTGCTTAAGCGACTCCGACGGATCCTCTTCCGCCTTCCAATTCACTCTGCATCTGCCTGCCCTTATTGGATCGACGATCTTGGAACGGCTAATCCGGTACACATCGCTTGCAATGCCGTCCAGTCTCATTGAAGCAACAGACAAGCTCATTTCCTCAAGCTTCGGTATTACTGTGCTAAGCTCGGACAATGGAAGCACATCGGTCAACACGCTAACTCGATGCACTTGACGCAAGTGTATATTCAAGTAATCGGCAATCTCATCCATAACGATAATATGACTAAAGTCCTCATGTACATGAATATCGCCGATTCGGTCACGTTTAATGCCTAACCCAAGCAGCGCGCCTAAGTAATCGCCATGGTCAAGCTCATGCTGCGTCCCGGCAGGACTGTTGACAGCTAATACGGATACGCCCGCTTCCTCGCTGTCCAAATCCCGATAATATGGGCCGATGATGGCACGTTTCCGTTCCGCTTCCGGATACCCGCCCTCGAACCGAATAGCTACGTCGGCATTCCGATTGGCGAGCATCGTAACGATTTCAATCTGCCTTGGGTCCAAAAAATCGGTCCGCTTCAGCTCATGCTGCTGTGCGGACCGCTCAACCCATTCCAACGCCCGATCGACGAAAGCTTTCTCGTCGGGGTGAAAATGATTATATATGGCTTGCTTCATCACAAGTCATTCCCTTACTAAAAGATGCCTAAGATAAAATCGACAACGGCCGTCAGTCCAAGCCCGATGAAACGAAGGGCGAAGATCGCAACGATTGGCGATATATCTAGCATACCGCCGATAGGCGGAATAAATCTTCTGAATATACCAAGGTATGGCTCGACTAGCTTGCCCAAGAATACGCCGATAAAGCTCTCGCGAGCGTTAGGCAACCAAGACAACAGCACATATCCGATAATCAAGAAGCTGTATATGCTGATTATTGTTCCAATTAATCCTGCAGCGCTCATAAATTGTGTGGTCACCTCATTTTAGTGTAGTCGTTCTCCTCCGCCAACATCTCCGTTATCGCACCTTGAATCTCTACGGATTCCGGCGTGCATAGAAAAATATTAGGCCCAAGCTTAGAGATGTTGCCGCTTAAAGCGTACACTGTGCCGCTAAGGAAATCAACAATGCGCACGGCTAGGTCTGTCCGAACGCGTTGCAGATTCACAATGACGGCCCTGCGCGAACGCAAATGGTCGGCAATTTCCTGCGCTTCGTCATAGGAACGCGGCTCGCTAAGCACGACTCTTACATTTTTCTGCGAATGGATGCTGACGACGTTATTGCTCTTCGTATTTTTACGTGTCTCGAAGGGCGAGGTTTCAGGTTCTTGTTCATCCACCTGCGGTATTCTCTCACGCTCTACAACTTCCTCTTCCTCCTGCAAGCCAAGAAAATTCATAAATCGATTCATGACGCTCATTACTCATTCCTCCTCTTTACCTATTAGTACGGTGCCTAAGCGGATCCATGTTGCTCCTTCTTCTATCGCCACCTCGAAGTCGTTGGACATCCCCATCGATAATTCCGTAATCGTGTTAGTCGTATTCATTGCTTGAGCGCGCTCGTGCAGTGCGTCTCGCAGCTCTCTTAACGCTTTGAATACAGGTCTTGTCTCTTCGGATTCTGCTTCGAAAGGCGCCATCGTCATAAGCCCGATTGGCTTTATCGATGAAAGCTTTGTCAGCTCATCCACGAATTCGTACAGCTGATCCGGCGAAAGCCCATGCTTCGAGTCTTCGCCTGACACGTTAACTTGAATGAAGCAAGGTACGATGATGCCTAGCTGGGCAGCTTGTTTGTCGATCGCTTGCGCAAGCGACAGCCTGTCCAGCGAATGAATGTATGTAAACTTTCCGACAACGTCCTTCGCTTTGTTCGTCTGCAGTGATCCGATGTAGTGCCAGGTCGGCTTGCTGATGCTGCCTATCTCGGCTTCGCCTTCCAGCGCCTCCCACTTGTCACGCGCATTTTGCCATCGATTCTCGCCTAGATGCTCTAGACCGAGCTTAACGGCAGCAAGTGTCGTTTCCGTGGATACGTATTTCGTGACTGCAATAACGTTGATTTCTTCCTTGCTGCGCCCTGATCTCAGGCATGCCTGTTCGATTCGCAGCTCTACATCCTTGATCCGTTCCGATAAATGACTCATTACGCCTCACCTTTCACGAATGCCGATCCAACTGGCCATACGGCCGGTTAAGCCGTTCTCCATACGATGGGAAAAAAATAAATCCCGTCTGCAGCCCGTGCACCACTTTGTTAATTCGATATGGATCGGCAAAATTCCTGCTTTTATCATAATCTGTCGGTTTATTTCTTTCAAGTTTATGTGCGCTTTGCCGTTATCGCTTTTTTGCAGAACGATTTGAGCATGTTCAGAGCTAAGCTCGAGCGACTCAATAAGACGCTCGACATGGTCGATCACGACGCCGTCCACCTCATAGCAGCAGCTGTCGATCGCCGGTCCAATTGCTGCTTTAAGCTTCTCTCGCTTCGTTCCATACTCCTTCTCCATAGCTGCGATTGTTTCCTCGGCAATTCCCTGCACGGTCCCTCTCCAGCCGGCATGAGCGAGCGCTATCGCCTGATGCTCGGGATCATAGAAGTATAGCGGTACGCAATCGGCGTAAAACGAGGTCAGCAGCACGTTCGGTTCATTCGTAATAATCGCGTCGCAGCCTTTAATTACATCATCAAGCGACAAGCTGCCTTTGCCCTTATCTGCAGCAGTTACCTTGTATACCTTGTTGCCATGCACTTGATCAGCACAAGTCCAAGCTTCGAACGGCCAATCAATGGCCGCTGCTAGCCGCTGCCGATTAGCGACAACATCAGCTGCATCATCGCCAACATGCAGCCCAACATTAAGCGAATGCCACTGCCCGCCGCTCACGCCGCCGTTACGACCGGTGAAACCTGCCGTTAAGTTCGAATTATCGCTATTCCATTCAGACAACAAAAAAAGCGAAGGTCCCTTCGCCGAATGATCTTCCATAAACGCTTCCATCTGTCCGTCACCTCTGTCAGCAAAGGATACTTCATTTCGCTATCATTCGCCATATGTGCTATAAATCACGCTTATGCCCAGTTTACAGCCTTATGAGCGAGCGTGCAAATCATCCTCGTCTGCTCGCAATGATTTCGTGTCGTCCATACGAACAAGCACGACGTCTGCGCCTATCTTCACGATATTGCGCCATGGAATGACAACCTCCGTACCTCCGCCGCCGAACACGCCGAAAAACTTCGTAAACTGCGGAACAACAATAGAATCGATACGTCCCTGGCGCAAATCAAGCTCCAGATCAGATATATGCCCCAGCTTCTTCCCATCCACTATATTAATAACGTCCTTCGTCTGAAAATCAGATATTTTCACTATCAATCACCACTTTTCCAGCGGATTTGTCGTCCGAACCGTCTTCTTATTACTATATGAGCCAAATGCCCAAAATGTCCTGCTGGTGCAAAAAAACGAGCCCCTGGAGATACAAATATTTCCATAAGGTGATGAATGCGATATATTTATTGTACGATAACGTACAATAAGCGGTGGGAGGCCGACTCATCAACATGCCAAAGAAAATCGCATCAGAACTAGATTGGATTGTGTTAGGTATCGATAAATTCGCGGAAGGAGGCGAGTCGGCGCTAGTCGTCGAGAAGCTCGCGAGACAGCTGGGAAGCAGCAAAACGAGCTTCTATTGGTATTTTAAAGACCGTTCGCAATATGTCAGCCGAATAATCGCCGAGTGGCATGAGAGGGCAACTACGTCCGTTATCGCAAGAAATACGGCACTGGCGTCGCTGCCTCCGCAAAGACAAGCACGAGAGCTTATGATTACGATGTTCAGCTTCAACGGCGGCGGTGATTTCCAGTTTTACCTCCGTAAGCTGGGAGAAACCGAGGATTCTTATCGTACAATGCTTCATCATTTGGAACAGCAACGACTTCGGTACATGAGCGAGCTGCTTATTCGCTGCGGACTAACGCAAGAGGCGGCAGTGCGGAGTTCAGAGCTTGTGTACAGCTATTATCTTGGCTGGTACGAACGCAATAAGTTTCATACGATTACGAAGGATCATGCTGAAGAGCAGGCTGATTTCCTCTTGGCTTTTGTTGGGATTGATTCGGATCATTAGTGAAGGAGTGATCGTTATGCAAGCAATTCTTGCCAGCATTGTAAGTGTATTGTTGATCGCAATCGGGGCTGTTCATCTGTATTGGATGTTGGGAGGCCGCAAAGGAATGGCAATTGCTTTGCCATCGCGCGGGGACGGCAGCGGTCGGCCGCTATTCAAGCCTGGACGCTTCGAGATCGGAGCCGTCATCGTCCTGTTCTGGGCAGCAGCTCTGCTTATTCTCATGTATGCGAATCTCATTCCCGTCATAGGTCCTCAGCAGCTTCCGCAACTGGCGGCATGGGCACTCGCAATCGTGTTCGCTATTCGAGCGATCGGGGAATTTCATTACCTAGGCTTATTCAAAAGGTACCGCAACTCTCCTTTCGGACGACTTGATACGTATGTGTATAGTCCGCTTTGCCTCGTGATGGCCGGTATGACTTGGTGGATGATCGGGATATCTTGAATTGGAAAGAGCCTGCCGGGAGTAATATCCCCGAGCAGGCTCGTTTGTTCACGTTTTAACATGCTTCTGCATTTGTTGAATCGCCGACTTCTCAAGCCTCGATACCTGTGCCTGCGATATGCCGATCTCGTCGGCAACTTCCATTTGCGTCTTGCCTTCGAAGAACCGCATCGACAGGATCATCTTCTCCCTGTCATTCAACTTGTGCATCGCTTCACGCAGCGCGATCTCCTCGATCCACGATACATCCTTATTACGATCATCGCTAATCTGATCCATCACATAGATCGGATCGCCGCCGTCGTGGTAGATCGGCTCGAACAGCGATACCGGATCTTGAATCGCGTCAAGCGCGAATACAACATCCTCTTTCGGCACATTCAGCGCTTCGGATATTTCAAAAATCGTCGGCTCGCGACTATTTTTGTTCGTCAGGCTGTCCCTTACCTGAAGCGCCTTATAGGCAATATCTCGAAGGCTGCGCGACACGCGAATCGGATTGTTGTCACGCAAGTAACGGCGAATTTCACCGATAATCATCGGTACGGCATAGGTGGAAAATTTGACGTTCTGGCCAAGATCGAAATTATCAATCGCCTTCATAAGTCCGATGCAGCCGACTTGGAACAAGTCGTCCACAAATTCTCCCCTATTGTTAAACCGTTGTATGACGCTGAGAACAAGCCTCAAATTGCCGTTAACCAATTTCTCTCTTGCTGCCCACTCGTTGCGGGTTTGCAATGCCGTAAACAGCTCTCGCATTTCGGCATTCGTTAGGACAGGCAGTTTCGCGGTATCCACTCCACAGATCTCGACTTTATTTCGGGTCAACGTGATTACCTCCCAAGGAGAAACATTACTGTACATTATCTCCTCGGGACCTCTTTTTATTCCTAATCTGACATCGTTCGACATTCAAATGTCGATTTGCATTTAGACCATTTTGTTAAATTCCTTACGCAGCCGCTTAATTATCCGTTTCTCGAGTCGAGAAATATAAGATTGCGATATGCCGAGAAGATCGGCAACATCCTTTTGTGTTTTCTCCTCGCCATCGGCTAGACCGAACCGCAGCTCCATAATAATTCGTTCGCGCTCCGACAGCTTTTCCAGCGCCTTATGAAGCAGCTTGCGGTCTACCTGCTCTTCGATATTACGGTAGATCGTATCGTTCTCCGTCCCGAGAACGTCCGATAAAAGCAGCTCATTGCCGTCCCAGTCAATATTAAGCGGCTCGTCGAACGACACTTCCGTGCGCGTCTTGCTATTGCGGCGCAAGTACATCAATATTTCATTCTCGATACAGCGCGATGCATAAGTGGCTAGTTTGATCTTCTTCTCCGGATCAAACGTGTTGACCGCCTTGATTAGGCCAATAGCGCCGATCGACACCAAGTCCTCGATATGAATACCGGTATTCTCGAATTTACGGGCGATATACACAACGAGCCTAAGGTTGCGCTCGATCAGCATCGCTCGAATCGCAGAGTCGCCGCTAGGCAGCTTCTCTAACAAATACTCTTCTTCCTCGCGCGTCAAGGGAGGCGGAAGCGCTTCACTGCCACCGATATAATAAATCTCATCGCTTTTTAGTCCGAATAAAAATAAAACACGATAATAGTATAACTGCAGGATCAATTTCCACTTGACGAGCATTGGGCCCATCCCTCCCCGATTGTATGAGCTAGCTTGCGATCGTTATTCTCTAACCATTGACGGATGAATGATCGCTTGATAAGCCCCATCAGATGCTAACTTTCCGCCGTCAAGTCCGATGAGCACCTTACTTGTTTCAAAAACTTGTCCTTCCCTGTTCACTTCAACATGATCCGGTTTAAGCGCAAGCATGAATTGCGATCCGCGATTGACGCCTCGATACGGAACGAGACGAAGCCGATCTTGCCAAACAAAAGGCTGACTGTCCATACCGGCTACGAGCCGATCGACCTGGGAGCTGCGAATGCTGTTCATCCACGCAGGAGGCAAATCCGCTTCCCAAACCGACGCTTCCATCACCATAACCGGCGTTCGGGTAAGCGGATCATACAGCTGATTGCCTGTATCGATAAGGCCGACACAGGTTTCCGTTCGTTCACCGATTGTAATCGTTACAGCAGCCAAATGGGTATGCACCAGCTCCCGTTCTCGTTTTTGCGTCAATACGGTACGGTATATATACAGACCGATACAAAACGCAGCAATAAAATAAAAAAGTCCCATTTTCAACTCAACATGCATGCTTCCGCTAACAAATGTGATCGTCCTCCATACTTCCCCAGAGCCCTGCATAAGTAAATAATAGATACCTAATATCGCACCCGCTGCTATAAAGTTGACTGCATAGAAGGCAGCGACAGTGCGCAAATAATGTTGTACCGTCGCAAAGCCAAAAGCAATCCACACCATAACGAGTGACATCGCGACCTTGACGCCAAGCGTAAACATGAAGCTAAGCTGGGGGTAAAACATCAAGATGACATAGCAGCCTCCGACAGCAGCAGCTAGAAGGATGCGCCAGTGGCGGGGCTTCAGGTGCCGAACCCAGGCCGTCGTCAGCAAGATAGCACCATCGACAAGAAGCTCACGCAGAAACATAATATCGACATACATGTAGAGATTGGCCACCTTCCTGCCATACCTTGCAGCTGGCGCCCTAGAGAACGATTGACACTAGTATATAAAAATTGTATTTCAAAGTCTGTCTATTCATGACGTCATGACATATCTTTTTTTGTCGAGTATGTATATAAAATCCGCGAGTGAATACGTAGGCAAATAGAGGTGGCAGAGGTTGATATTATGGGCTGATTAGGCAATAAGACCTTTGTAAGAGCACATAGGTTCTTACAGCTCATGAGTAACCATTGTGTTCGCTCCGTAAGTGCACATACGCTCTTACGGTGATCATGCGGCACGGAACAATCGACTTATGGAAAAGGCAATCCTTTTTTGTCTAGCATTAATGCAGAGATTACTCTATATGATCGTATCCTTACTTGCCCCACACCGGAGTGAACTAGTTGCTGCTTGTCCAACATCGAACGAAGTAATTTTCGTGAATTCCTTGTGTTCAACTCCATCTTCGCACATACATCTGCAACACGTATGCTACGTTGGGGTCGAAATCCTAGACGAATGACCTCAGCTTCAAATATATTAACTCCATCAAGCATGGCTGTTGTTCCTCCGGAATAATTGCCCAAAAACTGTTGAATAGCCTGCTGGCACATTCTCGGTTTATCATTGATATGATCAAACGAAAATCTTAATATGCGCCATCCGTCAAGTACGAGATGATTTTGTCTCATTAACGAGTCAGCAAATTGAGCGCGAGTTGCATGTGAAGCATGTTGTTTATACCCATCAATCTCAATTGCAAGACGAAGTGAATCTCGGATGTAGGCGAAATCCAAATACCGCTTCCCATCAATATAGTCTTCAACTTCAAACTCAGGATTTAAGCTATCAAAATGATAAAATACAGGGATCCAAACCTTCTCCAAAAACAACTTTTCAGCATACCCATGTTCATGGCCAAGTCATCTTCTGTCCTCACCTTTTTTCTCCTTCAAGCACTTTGCAATCCACGAGTCATAGCTATTTTGAAAATCTGTCATGGCACTTCAACACCTCTCTAAAAAATAAACACCGCTTCTACAGGACGAAAAATTCGTCCCAAGAAAGCGGTGTTCTTCACTGCTAACGACTTATTTGTATAATTTTACTATATACAATTTCGAGATACAACCTTGAGTTTTGCTTTCTATGATTGTTTAATAACCACTAATACACCTTTAAAACTAGGTATTTCGAGTAGAATTCACGCGCTTTTTCTCTGTAAGTTCATATGTGCTCTTACGGCGTACAAACATAAGCTACTCTTTATCTGTAAGAACATATATACTCTTACAGCCAGTTTGTCGATAGAATTGGCACCGCAATATCTAGAAAACAAAAAAAACCGCTCGCTCGGCCGGGCCAAGTGAGCGGGTTTCGTAATATTAGCGGTCGCCGCGTGGACGATTGCGCAAAAAGGCAGGAATTTCGAGTTGATCGCTCGACGCAGTGCTTGTACCGAATGGCTTAACCGTGTTAGAACTAGCAGTCGATTGTCTTGTTTCCGGTTGCACGGCTTGAGGCTGAGCTGCTGCATGACGCGATGGCGACGGCTTGTGCTCGAAACCTGTTGCGATTACCGTAACTTTAATTTCGTCTTTCAAATCTTCATCGATGATAGCGCCGAAGATCATGTTCACGTCTGGATCAGAAGCAGATGTAACGATCTCAGCTGCTTCATTGACTTCATAAAGCGATAGGTTACTGCCGCCTGTAATGTTCATGATAACGCCGCGTGCGCCGTCAATGGACGTTTCCAGCAATGGGCTCATAATCGCTTTCTTTGCCGCTTCCGCAGCACGATTCTCTCCTGTAGCAATACCGATACCCATAAGCGCCGAACCGCGCTCAGTCATAATCGTCTTAATATCGGCAAAGTCAAGGTTGATAAGTCCAGGTACCTGGATCAAATCAGAAATACCTTGTACAGCTTGACGAAGCACGTTGTCCGCTTCACGGAACGCTTCGAGCATCGGAGTCTTTTTGTCAACGATCTCTAGCAAGCGATCATTCGGAATAACGATAAGTGTATCTACTTTTTCCTTAAGCGCTTCGATACCCAGCTCGGATTGTCCAGCACGCTTGCGCCCTTCGAATGTGAATGGCCTAGTGACGACACCTACCGTCAAAGCACCGCATTCGCGAGCGATCTCAGCGATGACAGGAGCAGCTCCCGTACCGGTACCGCCGCCCATGCCAGCTGTGACGAATACCATGTCAGCGCCTTTGAGCTGGTTCGTAATGCTCTCGCGCGATTCTTCTGCAGCCTTATGACCAACATCAGGATTTGCACCTGCGCCAAGACCGCGTGTAAGCTTATCGCCAATTTGCAGCTTGTGCTCCGACTTAGCCAAGTGTAGCGCCTGTGCATCCGTGTTAACGGTAATAAATTCAACGCCTTTAACGCCGTTTTCTATCATTCGGTTAACAGCGTTGCTTCCGCCGCCGCCAACGCCGATTACTTTAATTTGAGCCAACTGCTCAAGATCGATATCGAATTCCAACATCCTTCTTTTCCCCCAGTCATGCGTAAACGGCAGAAGCCGTTTCTACCCGGCGCAGCTGCGTTTCGCGTTGAAATATAAGCATCTTATACTAGATGACATATAGAATGTTATATTTTCAAATAAATTCGTTAAACATATTTTTGATTCGCTCCATCATACCGGGTTTGGATGTAGTTGCCGGAGCAGCCTTGGTGCGGGTTGTCTGCTTCTTCACAGTTCCTGTTCCGCGAGGCCCCATATACTTCGATACGTATTGGATCATACCGACGCCGCTGCTGAAAGCAGGGTCCCTTACACCAATATAATCCGGCAATGCTATACGGACGCTGGATTCGAGCTCGGACTGAGCGAGCGCTAGCGTGCCTGGCATGGAAACCGTACCGCCTGTCAACACATAGCCGTTGACTTTGTCTCCATATCCCAGCTTGCGAACCTCTTGCCGAATGAGATGGAATATTTCTTGCATCCTAGGTTCAATAATGCTTGCAAGGTCAAGCTGCGAAAATTCCTTCTCCGCGTTGCTGCCCATGCGGGTCACTTTGAACTTAACGTCCTCCGCCGCATCGGTCACATTCGCGCAGCCGTATTTCAGCTTGATCTTCTCTGCTTGATCACTCTGCGTACGCAGACCGTATGCTATATCGTTAGTTACGTATTCTCCGCCGATCGGCAATGTTGAAGTAGCGGCAAGTCCGCCTTGATCGTAGATCGCAATCGTACACGATCCTGCGCCAATATCGGTAAGAACCGTGCCAATCATTTTCTCGTCCTTGGTCAATGACATGACCCCAGAAGCAAGAGACAATAGAATAACGCCGGATATACGCAGTCCAGCCTTCTCCACGCACCGCATTAAGTTATGTATCGCGGTTTTCGTCCCTGTAACAATCGTTGCTTCGACTTCGAGTCTAACGCCGATCATACCGCGCGGATCTGATATGCCTTCCAAACCATCTACCAGGTATTGTTTAGGAACCAGATTAATAATTTCACGTTCCGGCGGCAAAGCCACTACTCTCGCAGCTTGTACCACGCGTTCAATATCCTCTTCACCAATTTCCCGATCCTCATTGGATACGGCTACTACACCACGGTTCGTCTGTAGAGCAATATGGTTGCCCTGGATGCCTACATAGACATCCGATATTTGAATACCCACCATGCGCTCCGCATGCTCGATGGCGTTGCGGATCGATTGCACGGTCTGGTCAATATCAACAATTGCTCCCTTGCGAATACCTTCAGAGTCGGCAGAACCAACCCCAATAATATTAATGGCTCCGTTAGATACTTCGCCAATGATCGCACGAACCTTGGATGTACCGATGTCCAAACTGACGATGATGTCGTTGTTACTCAACCCGCGGCACCTCCGTTTCAACTTATTAATTAATTTTCCATTTGCAAACGCATACGGTAGCTTTTGACCTCTTGCGGTCTAAGCTCCCGTTTCGTACCGTCTTTCAGCCGCTCATAATGGAACGTCACCCAAAAACGGTATTCGGTGAAATATAGACATGTGTATAAGTCAGAGACCTGCACATCCCTATAATTCAAAACAAGGTATTTCTACATATTCAACGCGCCTATTATTTTCCCTCTTTTTTCTACAAAATTTTCGGTGCTTATTTCACTTACAAACGAGCGCTGCCCCTTGCAGAGCTCATGTCACCATGTTGCTTCAGTCAGCTTCAGCGAGTATAAATGCGATAACTAAAATTCTACCATTCTTTCAAGCTATTGAGTAGTCTATTTTTTCCTACTACGCCATGTTTAAGCGCTTTTACAAGTGCCAAATGATTGAAAACGAGTACCGCGTACGAAAAAATGCCGGATTCAGCGTGATCTTTCATCACACGGGTTGATCTTCAACCGAATGTTTATTCCGAATCCGTTTCCTCGTCATCCAAATCACCCAAGTTAAACGGAACGTACGTATCCGCAAGCAGCATCGTAATTCGCCCCGGCTCCTGCGTCTCAATAACGGCATTAAGCGCTTCGATCTTCTCCGGCAGAACGGCAACGGATGTAATCACTTCGAATTTAGTGCGCGTATAGATCTTGATGCGGTCAGGATAAGCTTTGGACGGATCAGGAATAATCTCCGAGAGATCGGACAACTGTTTTACTGGAATTTTGCCAAGCTGCTTCATCAACGATACTTTTACTTTGTCTTTGGCCGCCCATCCGGTGAGCACGGGCTTGTCCGCTACGAGCATCGCTTCTATCTTCGATGCTATGCTCGTGCCGTTCGACAAAAGAGCTGTTAATTCGCCCTTCGGCGACAACTCGAACGCTACGATGGGATATTCCTGTACCGTAATTTGGACAACTCCTGGAAACACTTTATTGACCGTTGCTTGTTCAACTTGGGGCAGCTTTTCTACCCGTTTCTCGATCGTGCTCGAAGTCGTCCCGAAAAAAGCGTCGCCTGCCGCGACGGCGGCCGCCCCGGCAACCTCGGCATTGGTGGCCAGCTTCGTGCCCACAATTTGCACTTCTTCTATTTTGCTGATGGAAGAGTTGAAGAAAAGCACTGCAAGCAATACGAGGAATAACAAAAAAAGGACAATCAGCAGCTTTCGGCTGCCTCTGCGTTTCTTGGCTGGCTCTTTTAAGACCGGCATGTTTTCACTCATAACTTGTCCCTACTTTCTATGCGAAAAACTCCAAACGCAGCCGTTTCTCAAAAGAGCGGCCATGTTCAGAGCATGTATCTTCTCGTTCGTATGACGCCATAGCAGGTTTCATTACACAAAGACGCCGGCTCCGCATCAAGTATAAAGGAGGATGAAGCCGGACGTTTCTAACTCAGAACTTGCTTGCATACTATTAATTATTAGGCACTGGCGAGTAGCGCGAGATACGTGCACCCAGCCTCGTCAACATCGATTCGATCTTGTCGTAACCGCGGTCAATGTGGTGAATCTGCTCCACGACCGTACGGCCGTGAGCCGCCAAGCCCGCTATAACAAGCGCAGCGCCTGCGCGCAGATCGGTTGCTTCAACCGTTGCGCCATACAAACGAGGTACGCCGCGGATGAAAGCCGCATTCATATCGACGCGAATATCGGCGCCCATGCGCGATAATTCATCGACATGCTTCAGACGTCCTTCGAAAATCGTTTCCTTCATAATGCTGACACCGTCTGCCAGCGTTAGAAGAACCATCAGTTGTGACTGTAAATCGGTAGGAAATGCCGGATAAGGCGATGTAACAACTCTCTCAACCGCCTTCGGTCTAGTAGCGCAGCCCACTTTAATTATATCACCGTCGACAACAATTTGAACACCTGCGCGACGCAGCACATGGATTAGCGATGACAGATGCGCAGGCTGCGTGTTCTGAAGCGTAACCTGGCCGCGCGTTGCGGCTGCCGCAACCATAATCGTACCTGCCACGATACGGTCCGGAATGACACGATATTGACAGGGATTAAGCGACTGTACCCCTTCTATCGTTATCGTATCTGTCCCGGCACCCATTATTTTCGCACCCATTGCGTTTAGAAAACGTTGCAAATCTTGAATCTCCGGCTCGCGCGCTGCATTCGTAAGCGTCGTCCGGCCTTCGGCCCTGACAGCGGCCATCATAATGTTCTCCGTAGCTCCCACGCTTGGAAAACTTAGATGAATATCCGCCCCGCGCAGCTTCTCTGCACGGCACACAATCCGGTTGCCAAACTCCTCAATCTCCGCTCCAAGCGCTTGCAAGCCTTGCAAATGAAGGTCTATCTTTCTCTCGCCGATTGCGCAGCCTCCCGGCTGATACACTTCAGCTTCGCCGAAGCGGGCGAGGAGCGGTCCCATTAGGAAAATAGAAGATCGCATTTGTTTCATTAACGATTCCGGCACATGGGACGTATGAGCGGGCTCTGTATCCAGCACAACCGTATCTCCCGAATGCTCGGCGCGGCATCCCAGTTCGCGCAAAATGTTCAGCATGACGTCGATATCCAGCAATTCAGGCACATGTTCAATCGTAAATGTGCCTTCGGCCAGCAAGCTGGCAGCCAATATCGGCAACGCGGCATTTTTCGCTCCTTGGATAACTATGGTTCCTGAGAGAGGTTTCCCACCTTCAATCACCAATTTGTCCAATGTATCACCTCCGAATTACCGCTCACCCACCACCAATACTTCCGGCACCAGTTCCACGCCGAAGCGCTCTTTTATGGTGCTCTGAATATGGGACATGAGGGCGAGAACGTCTTCAGCAGTCGCTTGCCCGGCATTTACAATGAAATTGGCATGAACTTCTGACACTTGAGCGCCTCCGTAGCGATACCCCTTTAAGCCTGCCTCTTGAATAAGCCTTGCTGCAAAATCATTCGGCGGATTACGAAATACGCTGCCTGCACATGGCATCTGTAGCGGCTGTGTTTGGCGGCGCTTATCCTTGAAAGCGGATAGTGCTGCGGAAATTTCCTTGCGATTGCCCTCTGCAAGCTCGAAAGTCGCTTCTACAACAGACCCTCTCTGCTCTTGCAAAATCGAATGCCGATAGGAAAACTTCATGTCGTCTCGATCGTACGTTACCAATTCTCCTGTCTCCAGCACAATCTCAGCTGACTTAAAAATACGTGACACATCAGATCCGTGCGCTCCCGCATTCATGTAGACGGCTCCGCCGACCGTGCCCGGAATTCCCCCCGCGAACTCTAGACCTGTCAGCCCCTCTTTGCCTGCCACGACAGATAGCTTAATGAATGAATAGCCGGCGCCTGCAGTTACAAGGCAACCGTCGAAACGCACAAAATCCAACCCACCGCTCGGCTTAATCACAACACCGCGAATTCCTTTGTCGCTCACGAGCATATTCGAGCCGCGGCCCAAATTCGTCCAGCTTATCCGATGCTTATTCAACAGCCGGATCGCAGCAATCAGCTGCTCTTTGCTCTCCGGTAGAATTAACACATCGGCAGGGCCGCCGATTTTCCATGTTGTATAGTTCGATAGCGGCACATCATACAGAACTTCGCCGATGCCGGCTTGTTCCAATTCCGCTTTAATTGCTTCCATTGGTTGACCCTCCTAAAAGGTTTTACGAAGTAAAACCTACTTCGTAAGCGTGGACTTAGGTTTTACGAAGTAAAACCTGCTTCGTAAGCGTCGACTTACTCCCGCTGATTCACGATTATAGTTGCGACATCCGCCGCTTGGGCGATGGTCACGAATATAGTGTATATTATGCCTATGCGTACTTTTGTGTGACAATCGCCTACTTACTTGCGCGCTTGCAGCCGCTTCAGCTCCGATGCGATAATCGTTGCGGAATTAGGCATAGCAAACGTCTTCGACGCCTCAGCCATTTGTTTCATGAGCTTATCGTCCCTCAGCAGCTTCTGAATGCGGTTCAGCAGCGCTGAACCTGTTAGATCCTTCTCCAGAATCATCTCGGCCGCTCCCGCGTCAACGAGGCTGCGAGCGTTCGCTTCCTGGTGGTTATTGGTTACGTTAGGCGAAGGAATTAAGATACACGGCAGGCCAAGTGCTGTCATCTCCGCCAGCGATGATGCGCCAGAGCGGCTTACGACAATCGTCGCATCCATTAGCACCTCTGCCATATTGTTCAGGTACGGCACAAGTTTTACATTAGCAACACCGCCTGGACTAGCTTCTTCAATGCGGCTCGAAGTCGAAGCATAATAACCGTCCCCGGTCACGAAGACGAAATAAACGTCCGGTATTTGCCCAAGCTGAGGTGCCATCTCGACCATCGCCTCGTTAAGCGCCTTAGCCCCGCGGCTGCCTCCTACAACGAGCACGAAGCGGCTGCGAGGCGGAATGCCTAGCGACGCCCTGCCTTTGCCTGCCGTCGCCCGAAGTACGTTCGTTGCGCACGGGTTGCCCGTATACAGTGTCTTCTTCGCCTTCGGGAACAGCTTCTCCGATTGCTTGAAGCTAACGCCGATCGTGCTCGCGTAACGAGACAGAAACTGATTCGTTAAGCCGGGAATCGCATTCTGCTCGTGAACGAGCGTCGGAATGCCCAGCTTCGCCGCAGCATACACTACGGGTCCGCATACATAACCGCCCGTTCCGACAACGACATCCGGCTTAAACTTACGCAGCAGAGCCTTAGAGCGTCTGACGCCTTTTAAGAACCGCAGCACCGTCTTCACATTATCGAGTGACAGCTTGCGGCGAAAGCCTGTAATCTCTATCGCTTCAAAAGGTATTCCTTGCCCTGGTACGATGCGGCTCTCCATTCCTTTGTTCGTTCCGATATAAAGCAGCTGCGTGTCCGGATTGTCCTGCTGCATTTGCTTGCCGATTGCGACAGCCGGATAAATATGGCCGCCGGTACCTCCTCCGGTCAATACGATACGCATATGAACCTTCACCTCGAATAACGGGATATATTAAGTAAAATGCCAAGCGCGGTTAGCAGCAGCGTCAGCGATGATCCCCCATAGCTGATAAGCGGGAGCGTAATGCCTGTTACCGGCATCATCCCGATGACTACGCCAATATTGATCAACACTTGAACGCCGACGATGCCCGTAATGCCGACAGCGAGCAGGCTGCCAAACGTATCCGGAGCCGAGATCGCCGCGCGCATGCCGCGCCATATGAGCACAAGGAATAATAAGATTAAAGCAGCGCCGCCAATGAAGCCCAGCTCCTCGGCAACGATGGAAAATATAAAGTCGGTCTGCGGTTCAGGCAAGTAGCTGTATTTCTGACGGCTCATTCCAAGTCCGAGGCCGACCAAACCTCCCGGTCCAATCGCATAGAGGGACTGAATGATCTGATAGCCGCCTCCAAGCGGATCAGCCCATGGATCGAGAAAGCTCGTAATCCGCTGCAGCCGGTAAGGAGCAGCTAGGATCAGACCTACGAAACCAACTACACCTAGCATGGCAAGTCCGCCCAAATGCGCCATTCGGGCACCAGCCGTAAAAATAAGAATGATCGATGCGCCTAACATAACCGTTCCTGAGCCGAGATCAGGCTGCAACATGATAAGTCCGAACGCAAGACCTACGAGGCCAAGCGGCGGCATAAGCCCTTTCGTGAACTGCGTAATCGTCTGCTGCTTCTCCGACAGCCACTTGGCAAGAAACAAGACCATCGCCAGCTTCATGAACTCAGACGGCTGGATGCCGAACGAGCTAATGCCCAGCCAGCTGCGCGCGCCGCCGCGAACGACGCCTACGCCAGGGATTAAGACGATAATGAGCAGACCGAAGCATACGAGAATCGCTGCCGGCGCCCATTTCTTCCACGTCGAATAATGCGTATTCATAGTAAATAGTAACGCACCTACGCCTAGTCCGGCAAACAAAAGCTGGCGTTTGACAAAATAAAAACGATCGCCGTGCTCATGAAAAGCAAGCACGGCGCTCGCGCTGTAAACCATCACAAGCCCGATCGCCAGAATTAGCCCAATCGCTGTCAGCAGCCAAATATCCGGGGCAGAACGCGCTTTAACCATAGCGAACACACCTCTTAGCATGGGAAAGTAGGGACATGCCCCCTACTTACAAGGTATGCGCTGAATCTTTAAAAATGCGCCCTCTCTGCTCGTATGAGGCAAACATATCCCAGCTCGCGCAGGCCGGCGACAACAACACGATGTCACCAGGCTCAGCAAGAGCCGCCGCCTGCTTAACCGCTAGTCGCAGCGTCTGCTCGGCGTCCTCCACAGGTTCGGCGATTTCGACGTTGCCTAAACCTGCCAGCTCGGCAACGCGGGCCAGCTTGCCGCGCGTCTCGCCAAGCGCGACAAGCCCTTTCAACCGATCGCGGAAGATTGGCAGCAGCTCCATGTAGTCGGAGCCGCGGTCAAGCCCGCCCGCAATCAATACAATTTTACCCGGCAGCGATCCGATTGCCATCATTGTTGAAGCAGGATTGGTCGCTTTCGAGTCATTATAATATTTAACGCCGCCGGCCTCGCGTACGTACTCCAACCGATGCTCAACCGCCTTAAACTGCTGCAGGGGCTCTACAAGCCGCTTTATCTCAGCCCCTGCCGCTATGCTTGCAGCAACGGCCGCAAGCGCGTTAGCAACGTTATGACGGCCTGGAATACCTAACTCATCGACTGGTACGACTACGATGGCGTCATTGTCCGACTCCAAGCCTGAGCGGTATACGATCTTCCTAGCCACGGCCTCGCTCGAGGACGCCGCTTTCTCTTCTTCCCGGCTGAACGGAGGCTCCACATATACGCCTGTCTCCAGTCGTTCATATAACGAGAATGGCAGCAGCTTCGCTGCAAGTCCTTCTGAAATTTTGCGGCAAACGGGATCATCCCAATTAAGGACAGCGACGTCCTTGGCCGTCTGATTCGCGAATAACTTCGCTTTCGATGCAATATAATCGTCCATCCCGCCATGGTAGTCAAGGTGCGTCTCCGCCAGATTGAGCAATAGGCCTATATGCGGCCGGAAAGCGATTGTCCCCTTAAGCTGGAAGCTGCTAAGCTCAGCCACAAGCCAATGCTCTGGCGATGCCTCAAGCGCAGCCTCGCAGAGCGGACGGCCGATGTTGCCGGCGATAATCGGCGAAAGGCCTGCTGCTGACAGCAGCTCGCCAAGCCATGTCGTCGTCGTCGTCTTGCCGTTGCTGCCGGTAATGCCGATGATCGGCGCGGGTGAAAGCCAATAGGCAGCCTCAACTTCAGTAATAATCTCTACGTTATGCTCCAAAGCCTGCTGAACAGGTGCTGCCGTATATGGAATGCCTGGATTTTTGACTAACAGCGCGGTTTCAGCCGTTACGAGATCGTTCGGATGATAACCGCATAGCACAGAAATGCCCAAAGCAGCCAATTCGTCCGCTTCGGGGCATAATTCACGTTTTTTCATATCGTTAACGACAACCTCGGCGCCGAGGCTATGAAATACTTTGGCGACGCTAACGCCGCTTCTGGCCAAACCGAGTACGACGACCCGTTTACCCTCGTAAGCTGACGGATGATTCATAACAGACAGTCCCTTCTATGGATCATAGCGACGCCTTGTGACTAGGGCGCCGCTGAATCTTCTATGTTTAAATAACGAACAGCAAGCCAAGCGCTGCGAAAACTAGTCCGACAAGCCAGAACACCGTAACGACCTTCCACTCGGACCAACCGACCAGCTCGAAGTGATGATGGATCGGGCTCATCTTGAATATCCGTTTGCCGCGAAGCTTGAAAGAAGCGACCTGCAGGATCACGGACAGCATCTCAAGTACGAATACGCCGCCGATTATAATAAGCAGCAGCTCCGTCTTCGTCAGAATCGCCACTGCTGCGATACCTCCGCCGATGCCAAGCGAGCCCATATCGCCCATGAACACTTTAGCCGGATGTTTATTGAAGACTAGGAAACCGAGCACCGCTCCTACCATAGCCGCGGAGAATACAGCCGATTCATGCGACGATGTCTGCAGAGCAACAATGGTGAACGCGCCGAATGCGATTGCGCTTGTCCCCGCAAGCAAGCCGTCAAGTCCATCCGTGAAGTTCACGGAATTGCTTGCCGCGAACATCATAATGACGACTAGCGGGTAATAAAACCATCCGAGATCGACGCCCCAGCCTGTACCGGGAATGGACACCTCGGTACTATGACCCATATTGTAGAGCAGCGCGCAGACGATAATCGAGAACAGCAGCTGACCGAGCAGCTTCTGCCGAGCCGTCAAGCCGAGCGAGCGTTTGAATACGATTTTAATATAATCATCAAGGAAGCCGACGAGACCGAAACCGAGCGATGCGACAAGCAGCACCCAGAACTCATTCGTCTTATCCGCGAACTTCAGGAAGGCGATCATGAGCGCCACCATAATAATGATGCCGCCCATCGTCGGCGTCCCGCTTTTCTTCAGATGGCTTTGCGGGCCGTCCGTCCGAATTTGCTGGCCGAACTTCATGCGGCGAAGCACGGGAATGAACAATGGTCCTAGCAGAACAGCTAGCAGAAAGGAAGCGCCTATAGAGAATAAGATGACCATCATATCCATTTCCTCACCTCGTTTCTAAAGCTTGGACAATCTGTTCCATCTTCATGCCGCGAGAGCCTTTGACGAGCACGATGTCTTCCGGCGCAAGCTGCTCCGCGAGCCAACCTGCAAGCTTTTCCTTATCTTCAAAATGAATGACCGACGCATCGGCGCCGCTTTTCGCAAACTGTGTTCTTGCACCGGCTGACGTATGCTCCGACAACGTTCCGAACGTAAGTACCGCATCCGCCTTGTCAGGCGTTATATACGCGCCTAGATCATAATGGAACTGATTCTCGTCAGGACCTAACTCCAGCATATCGCCAAGCACGATCCATTTACGGCGGAAGCCGTCCAGCTCCGCAATCAAATCGATTGCTGCGCGAGCAGCGGTCGGATTCGCATTGTACGCATCATTCAGCATAATAGCGCCGTTGAACGCTCGTACCGGCTGAATACGCATCCCTGTCAGCTTAATCGCGCTTAAGCCTTCTACAATGCTTGCAGTCGGAACCCCGAATAACCTGCCAACCGCAATTGCGGCTAGCGCGTTACTGACGTTATGCACGCCCGGAACAGGTACGCGAATGTGCTGCAGCTCGCTTGGTTCCCCATTATATAGAACAGTGAACGTAGAAGCTTCCGGTTCCAGCACGATATCGGTCGCCGACCACTCGTTCCCGCTGCCAAGACCGAACGTACGGCAGCGCAGCCCATCCGGCAACGTCATGCCGCTAAGCTCTGCCTTGAGCAGGGGCTCATCGCCATTGAAGAATAAGACGCTCGTGTCGCCGAGTCCGGCCGTAATTTCCAGCTTGGCCTTGGCAATGCCCTCTCTTGAACCAAGCTGCTGCATATGTGCGTCGCCGACATTCGTAATGATCGCTGCATCGGGCTGAGCGATCTTCGTCAGCAGATCGATTTCACCGAAGCCGCTCATTCCCATCTCCAGCACCGCAGCTTCAATCTCTTCTTCGAACTCGAGAACCGTCATGGGAAGACCGATCTCATTATTCAAGTTGCCTTCCGTCTTATGGACATGGTAGGTCGTACCTAAGATTGCAGCTGTCATATCCTTCGTTGTTGTCTTGCCGTTGCTGCCGGTAATACCAACAACGCGCACGGGCAGCTCGCTGCGGTACGCAGCCGCAAGACGCTGAAGCGCGACAAGCGTATCGCCCACGATAAGCAACGGTACATCTGCCAGCGCTTCCGGCACTTCATGTCCTTTTTTCCACAGCGAGGCGACCGCCCCGTTCTCCACCGCTTGCGCGGCAAAGCCGTGACCGTCGAACTTCTCTCCGATAATCGGCACGTACAGCTTGCCAGCCGAAGGAAGGCGTGAGTCTTTCGTCACGCCATGTATGATCATATCCTTGCTGCTTCCGGCGTATCTTGCTCCAGCCATCTGCGCTATCTGTTCAATCGTTCTTCTAATCAATGTAATAATCTCCTTATCGCGTCTCTCGCTACACTGCGATCATCGAATGGATGCTTGACGCCTTCAATCTCTTGATAGTTTTCATGACCTTTCCCCGCAATCAATACTACATCGCCTGGGCTTGCCATTTCAACCGCTTTTTCAATAGCGGCTTTGCGATCAGCAATTAGTTCGTACTTATTCGAGCCAATCATGGCCTCTCGCAAACCAACCTCTATATCCTTTAATATCATAAAACGATCCTCTGTGCGAGGATTATCTGATGTAACTAGCACATAATCCGAGTAAGCCGCCGCAATCGCCCCCATTATCGGCCGCTTCTTGCGATCTCTAGCTCCTCCGCACCCGAACACGCACAGTACTCGCTTCTCCGCGAACTGGCGGATAGCAAGCAGCACATTCTCAAGTCCATCGGGCGTATGGGCGTAATCCACGATGACGGCGAAGTCCTGACCCGCATGAACGGATTCGATTCGTCCGGGCACGCCCGGAATAGATTCAAGACTAGCTTTAATGCGCGACAGCTCAACACCCTCGATAAGAGCGGCCGATATGGCGGCAAGCGCGTTATATACGTTGAAGCGGCCCGCCATCTGGAGCGAAATGTCGATCTCGCCCCGGAACGTCGCGACATGAAACGTTGTTCTGCTTGCTGTAATGCGAACATTCGAAGCGCGCACATCCGCTTCATGATCAATACCGTAGGTCACGACATCCACCGAAGTCAGCCTCGTGAAATACGCGGAAGCTTCATCATCGGCATTAAGCACCGCATACGTTCGTTCAGATGCATCAGCCGTGAATGTATTGCCCAGCCTGGAGAAGAACAGCCCTTTGGCCGCCGCGTAACTCTCCATCGTCTGATGGTAATCGAGGTGGTCCTGCGTCAGGTTCGTGAATACCGCTGTGCGAAAACGGCAGCCCTTCACCCTGCCTTGGGCTAGCGCGTGCGAGGATACTTCCATCGCACAATAAGCAGTGCCTGCATCTCTCATCTCTGCGAGATAACGATGCAGCTCTATCGAATGGGGTGTCGTGCCTGACACCTCGAAGGCGCGGCCGCCATATCTCCACTCTATCGTACCGATCACGCCCGTCGCTTGCTGCTGGTCCTGCAATATTTGTTCAATCAAATACGTTGTCGTCGTCTTGCCGTTCGTACCTGTAACGCCGATCAGCTTCATTGCTCGGCTTGGATAGCCGTAATAATGATCAGCGATGACGGCTGCCGCATGTCTGCTATCCTTCACGATCAGTTGAGGAATATCGATATCCAGTTCTCTCTCTGCCACGATTGCGCATGCGCCGCGGCGTACTGCCTCTGGCGCGTGCAGATGTCCGTCCGTCTTGCTCCCCGATAAGCAAATGAACAATTGACCGTTCTCCACCTTGCGTGAATCGGAAGCAATGCCGGTTGGCGCTATTTCTCCGTCTCCTATAAGCCTTGCGGTAATGAGCAGCTCAGCTAGTTCGATAATACGCATCCGCAAAAGTCTCCTCCCTCGATGTAACTCGACAGGATTCAATATATGCAGGCGCGCGCCCAATCGTTAATTGATCGGCAGAATAGAGCAAACGTTCGTTAATTACTCGTTAACGATCCGTATAGTATAATCAATGCGAATGGTTTATATCATCCTCGTCGCCCAAATAGATTCGAATCGTCGATCCGCGCTCTACTCTCGTTCCTGCTGCAGGCGCTTGGCGAATGACCGTTCTGCCAGATCCGGCCGACGTCAGGTTGAAGTTCATGTTCATATCCTCGTAAATGTCCGATACCGTTTTGCCTACAAGATTCGGCACAGCGATAATCGGTGTCTCTCCAAGCTTATACGTTTTGTCGATCTGCTTATCTCTACGAGGAACTTCTAGAATCGTTAGCGCGTCCTCCATCATGTTTCTCACGATCGGAGCCGCTACAAGCCCGCCGAACTGAATCCCTTGAGGATTGTCGACCGCAACATAGATAACGATTTGCGGATCGTCAGCCGGAGCGAAGCCGATAAACGATACAATATGCTCATTCGGCGAATAACGTCCGTTAATGACTTTCTGCGCCGTTCCTGTCTTGCCGCCGACGCGATAACCGTCGATGAAGGCGTTGCGGCCCGTACCCTTGGCTACGACGCTCTCCAGCGCTTCCCTTACCTGTCTTGAGGTATCTTCGGATATGACCTGGCGCACAACTTCGGGTTCAATCGTCTGAACGGTCTCGCCCGTGCTCGGATTGATCCATGATTTTGCCACATGCGGCTTATACAGTGTCCCGCCGTTAATTGCCGCCGACACGGCTGCGATTTGTTGAATCGGCGTGACGGATACGCCTTGACCGAATGCGGTCGTCGCAAGCTCTACAGGGCCAACCTGGTTCAGCTTGAACAAAATGCCATTTTCCTCGCCGCCAATATCAATCCCCGTCTTTTGCCCGAAGCCGAAGTTTTTAATATACTCGAACAGCTTCTCTTTGCCAAGACGATTGCCTAACGTGACGAAGCCCGGGTTGCAAGAGTTTTCTACGACCTCAAGGAATGTCTGACTGCCATGGCCGCCCTTCTTCCAGCAGCGAAGTCTAGCGCCGCCGATCTCGATCGCGCCAGGATCGAAGAAGCGCTCATTCGTCAGATTAACCTTCTTCTCTTCCAATGCCGCCGCAAGAGTTATGATCTTGAACGTCGAGCCTGGCTCGTACGTCATCCAGATCGGCAAATTCCGGTTATACACTTCGGATGCAACTTGCTTATAATTCGCCGGCTCATAGGTCGGCCGGCTTGCCATGCCTAGAATTTCACCGTTTTTCGGATCCATTGCGATTGCAATGACGCTGTTGGCTTGCAGCCCGGTCATCGCTTGATCGAGCTCCCGCTCCATCACCGATTGAATGGCCTTGTCAATCGTCAATTGAAGCGTCAAGCCGTCTTTAGGCGGTATGTACGTATCTGAGGAATTAGGCATCTGCCGACCGGCCGCATCAGCAAGAAACGATACATTGCCCGCGACACCGCTCAGCTCCTCGTTGAACTTAGACTCAACGCCAGTAAGCCCTTGGTTGTCGATACCGGTGAAGCCAAGCACATGCGCCGCCAAGCTTCCGAAAGGATAATATCGTTTGTTGTCTTCGGCTACGACGATGCCGGGAATACTCAAATCGCGAATTTGCTGTGCCTTGTCCAGCGTCATCTTGCGGCCGCCCGGCTTCAAGCTTACAATCATCGTTCCCGGCTTCATTTTGTTATACAACGTTTCTTCGGACATATCCAGAAGCGGCGCAAGCGCCGTTGCGGCTGCTTGCCTGTCCTTAATTTGAGCCGGAATGGCAAAAACGGTTGGCGAGCTTATATTATACGCAAGCTGAACGCCGTTTCGGTCCCATATCTCTCCGCGCTTGGACGCATAAGGAATGTTGCGCCTCCAAGAGTCTTCGGCTTTACTGGCCAGCTTCTCGCCCATCCACAGCTGAACATAGCCAAGACGGACACATAATGCAATGAACAATACTCCGGCACACAGGAGCACGATAAATAAGCGTCTTCTCACCGTTACATTTGATACCTTCATTACATGTTCCCCCTTAAGCCCCGCTGATTAAGACGAGCGTACGCTAACGCTCATTCCCAACCTATTCGGGACAAGGGGGTTATAGAACAAGCTTTTGTGCCGCAAAGCCACATGCAGCAAGCTTGCAAGCTACTCCGAGGTAATCGAGTTCGGCTGTTCGCCGCCGCTTTCGTTACCGCTGTTGCCACTATTACTGCTTCCATTATCGTTTGCGCTATCGTTGCTCTCGGATGTACCTTCACCCTCAGCTTCGCCATCGTTGGTTGAATTCGAACTGCTCTGCTCGCCCGAAGAAGGCTCGTCACCTTTTGATTGATCGCCTGTATCCGATTCAGCAGTTCCATTTTCTTCTACGATCGCATCCGCCCCTGTCTGAGGCGCCAATACAATCTTAAGCGACCGCTTGCCGTTCTTCGTCTCTTCCTTCTGCGAAACGACGTAGCCTTGCCCCTCAGGGATAAGCTGAATGCCAAGCAACGTCGTAATCTCTAGCGCATCGCGCAAGGAGAGTCCTGTCATATCCGGCACTTTAAGCTTGTCTCGCTGTTCCGTTAGCAAGTAGACGCGCTGACTCGGGTTAACGACGCTGCCGGCTGCCGGAATTTGCTGCAGAACGGATTTGCCATTGCCAATAATTTCGAACGTAAGGTTTTTCGGTGCCAATGTCGCTTTCGCTTGTGCAAGCAGCAGATCCGTCACCTTAGGCACGACGATCGCAGCTTCCTTCTTAGCTTCTTCCTTAATTAAACTTGTATCCGGCATGATGCCCATATGACGCAAGCTCTTCAGCATAATTTCGCGGAATGCCGGCGCTGCAACAAAACCGCCGCCGACCGTGCTGTCATCTGGCTCGTCGACCACAATATACAAAACGATCTTCGGATTCTCTACCGGCGCGTAGCCGACAAAAGAAACGACGAACTTGTCCTCCGAATATTTGCCGTCGATCGACTTCTCCGCCGTGCCCGTCTTCCCCGCTATCCGATAGCCTTCGATAAACGCTCTTCTGCCCGTACCAATCACTTGGTCGGATACGACCTGCTCCAAATATTCGCCAACCTTGCGCGAGGTCTCCTTCGAGATGACCTGGCGAACGACCTTTGGTTCAAATACGGTCGTTTTATTCGTCGTCGGATCGGTTATGCTCTTAATGATTTGCGGCTGCATCAGCTTGCCGCCATTCGCAACAGCCGCTACGGCAGCCACCTGTTGGATCGGCGTTACCGCAACCCCTTGCCCGATCGCCGCAGTCGCTACCTCAATCGGATACTGCATGTTTATAACGCCCGTTCGCTCGCCGTTAAGCTGGATACCCGTTTTCTGGGCGAAACCGAACTTAGTCAAATAATCGCGCAGCTTCTCCGCACCCAGCTTCTGATAGCCTAGATTGACGAAGGCGACGTTACTGGAATGCTTAAGGCCGTCTAGATAAGAAATCGTCCCCCAGCCGCCGCGTTGAATATCGCGAATCGTATCGCCGTAGATCGTTACGCTGCCCGACTTATACGTTTCGTTCGGATTGAAAACCCCTTCTTCCACCGCGGCTGCAAGCGTCATGATCTTGAACGTCGAGCCCGGTTCGTACAACGATACGACGCCATGATTATTGTAATTGGCATAATTGCTGTCCCAGTACGAGTTCGGATTGAACTCCGGCATATTCGCCATCGCCAGTATCTCCATCGTATTCGGATCCGCGGCGATAGCCGTAATGCTCTTTGGATTGTATTTTGCAACTATTTCGCGCAGAGCTTCCTCCACATAATTCTGAATGTTGCTATCAATCGTCAGGGCAATATTCTGGCCATCCTTCGGCGCTTGGTACTCCACTTCCCCGTCAGACAGTTGGACACGCTTGCCATCCTTCAGGAACTTAATCTCGCCGTTTACGCCTTCCAACTGATCGTTGAAATAAGCCTCTACGCCAGATTTCGCCTTGCCTTCCCTATCTACGAAACCTATTAATTGCGAGGCTAGCAATTGACTAGGATAATACCGTTTCAGCTCATCCATCAAATAAATGCCAACATCATTCACTCCTTTTTTCTTATCCTTTGCCAGTTGCTCTTTCAGTTCGTCGCGCAACGCCTTGACTTGATCCGCCAGCGCTTTATCGATCTTATAGCCCTCCTGCCGCACTTCCCGCTGACTGTAAAATGTACCGTCCTCACGTTTTGCCGTCACGAGCTTACGCAGCTCGGACTCCGGCTTATTCAATATTTTATGTAGACCCGCTATCACTTCTTCTGTAATTCCGGCATCATTGATCGCCTGCGGGTTAACAGCAACCGTGTATGCCCGCGCATCCATCGCGATCACGTTGCCGTCGCGGTCTGTAACCGTCCCGCGCTTCGCTACAAGTGTCTCCTGAGCCGACCAACGTTGCTTGGCCCTCTCATACCAATCTGCTCCCTCTACGACTTGCACCCAATAGATTCGGCTTATTAAAACGAGAAAAAGGAGGGTCATTATCCCTCCAAATGCCAAAGTCCGCAATTTAATTCTTTTCTTCATCGTTCAACCACCCTATTCACGCATAGCGGATTGTACGCCGTTTTCGTTCACGCCGGTCTTCACCGTAATACCGCTGTCGGTTATGCTTACCATGCCTTGCGTCTCGGCCATCTTGCGAATGCGCTCAGGAGCGCTTAATATCTCGACTTGCTTCTTCAGTTCTTCCATCTCGATATTCAGCGTTTTGTATTCGTTGTTCAGTTGCTTGATTTGAAGGTTCATATCGTAGATTTGCGCGTATCTGGAAATAATGACAAAGGCCACAACAACGCACATCAGGACAGTGAACAAATAGAGCAGTTTTTCTTGCATCGGTATCGTTTTTTTCTTAACCACTACACGTTTCGTTTCTCGGATAGCCTGTTGCTGCTGCTCCGACTTGCGCTTCGGTTGTAGTGCCAAATTGCCATTCACGTACGCCATCTCAATTCCCCCTCTAGCTTACAATTTTTGAGCGACTCTAAGCTTCGCCGACCTTGCCCGCGGATTCATCTCAAGCTCTCTATCGCTTGGTACAATCGGCTTGCGATTCACTAATTTCAGAACGCCTTCATTCCCGCATACACATAAAGGAAAGTCTGGCGGACATGTGCATTTCTCAACATATTTCGCGAAAATCTGCTTGCAGATACGATCCTCCAGCGAATGGAACGTAATGACCGATGCCCGGCCGCCCGGACTTAAGCATCTGACCGCCTGCTCAAGCGCTTCTTCCTCTGCGCCCAGCTCATCGTTAACCGCTATCCTCAGCGCTTGGAAGGAACGTTTCGCCGGATGACCGCCGGTCCTTCTGGTCGCTGCCGGAATTGCCATCTTAATCAGCTCGGCTAACTCTCCGGTCTTCTCGATCGGAGCCTTTTCTCTTGCCTTCACGATCGATCTGGCAATATTGCGCGCGAACTTCTCTTCGCCGTAACGATCGAGTATACGGGATATGTCCCGCTCCTCCCACGTATTCACAATCTCATGAGCAGTCAAATCTTCTTCGCGATCCATCCGCATATCAAGCGGCGCATCGTGATTGTAGCTGAAACCTCTCTCCGCTTCGTCAAGCTGTGGACTTGAGACGCCAAGATCGAATAGGATGCCGTCGACCTGAGGTATCCCGTCCTTCACTGGCACTCCGCAGCCAAGCAGCTGCTGCTCAAGCTCCCGAAAGTTGCTTCTGACGAGCGTTACTTTATCCATATATGGCGCAAGCCTTACGCGAGCGTTATCCAACGCCAGATCGTCTTGATCGAATGCGATCAAACGTCCTCCGTCACCTAGCCGTGACGCAATTAACTCGCTATGGCCCGCTCCTCCAAGCGTACAATCGACATAAATGCCGTCCGGCTTAATATCGAGGCCATCAACTGCTTCTTCCAATAACACGGTAATATGCTGAAACACGTATCCGCCCTCCTCATCTTGTTGTCATCTCTAGAAGTTGAAATCGAAATCGACGAGCTTCTCCGCAATTTCGTTGAACGCTTGCTCTGATTGCTCATAGTAGCCGTCCCATGTTTGTTTGCTCCATATTTCCACGCGGCCGGACACGCCCAATACCATACATTCCTTGTCCAGCTTCGCGTAATCGCGCAGATGACTGGGTAGGTTTACCCTTCCCTGTTTGTCCAGCTCGCATTCCGTTGCACCGGAGAAGAAAAACCGGGTGAACGCACGAGCATCCGCTTTCATTAGCGGCAATGATTTAAGTTTCTCTTCCAGTACGGCCCACTCGCTCATCGGGTAGACGAACAAGCAGTTATCGAGACCGCGGGTAGCGATAAAGGTGGAACCGAGTGAATCGCGGAACTTTGCTGGGATAATAATGCGGCCTTTTTCATCGATGCTATGTTGAAACTCCCCCATAAACATAAGTCCGCTCCACCCCTCCCCACAAACTCTCCACTTTCCCCCACTTTTCCCCACTAAGATAAACTAGTTCGCCACCTAAAATAAAAATCCTGCTCTGTGAGCAGGATTTTTGCTAAATTGTTCAGTTTTAGTTATAGAGTCACGAATAGGACTAAATTAACTTAGGAACTAGTACCTATATCCCATATTCGTCAAGAAAGGAATATTTTCGACATCCCGATAAATTCGCGCCCTTACTCCCTTGATCGTCTACAAGGCAGGAGGCAAATGGTCGTCATCTGCCGGCGGATTGTTGCTGCCGCCGCTCGCCCGTCCCCGTTTCTTCTTCATGAACCATATGATCGGAGCGGCAATAATGGCGAGAAGAAGAAGTACGGGGATCGCTCCTGCGATGAATACAAGCAGCAGCTTCAATCCGTCAATTACCGTTTCGGCACTGCCCGTCAGCGCATCCGACATTTTGGCGCCAAGCCCCTTTTTCTCCCCGCTGGCTGTGTATAAGCTTTGATCCGTTTGGTAGAGACGGAGCTCTATAGTGGAATATGCCACATTATGATCCAGATAACGAAGCCGGCCTTTCAATACTTCGATTTCTTCCTGCACGGCGGACAGCTGATCCGAGAACTTAAGCAGATCATCGGCTTTCGTTGCCTGCTCCATCATGACAAGCAGCCTAGACTCCACCAATTGCTTCGCCTTCAGTCTTGATTCCGTATCGACATACTGCTCCGAGACATCCTTGCCGTTCACATTCGTTTCGAAGTGGCTATGCTTAATCTCACCGATCCGATCAATGAACGGCATGAAGCCGTCCGCGGGCACTTTAATCGTATACGTCGAACCAACCTCTCCGCTTTGCTTCGTGTCCTGGAACTGCAAGATATACGAACCGCTCTGATGAATGGCGTTCTTGAGCGCAGTTTTCGCCGTCTCTATCTCTTCTACCTCCATCGTCAGCGCCGCCGAATATATAATTTTCTGGCTGTACCCCTCCTCTTGAGATGCCGCCCCACTAGCAAAGCCTGTTCCGGACTGTGAAACTTCACCATCGCTATCTCCACCATCTTCCATAGGAGCTTTTGCAACTTCATCTGAGAAGATCATATCCCCACTGGCGGCGGTCCCTTCTTCGGATGCTCCGTTGCCATCAGACTTCTGACTGCTGCTGTTCATATCGGCAGAAGCGCAAGCCGTGAGCAGCATTAGCATAATGACCGCCAAAGGTGTGAACCAGCGCCAACCCTTTCTTATTCTCAGTACCATTGAAACTCCCCCTTGCTTATTTTTCCATACTGACGTGTAATGGCGGCAAAAGGTTTCCACGCTGGCACGTTAACCGCTTGAAACGCAAAAAAGCCGCCGGGTTGCCCCGACGGCCGTCTTTCCCTATCATCTATTCTTCTTTCCAGCTGTCCAGATACGCCTTCTGCTGTTCGCTCAGCGTATCAATGCTGAAGCCTAGCGATTCCAGCTTCAAACGCGCAACTTGCTCATCCAGCACGTAAGGAACCTTTTCCACATGATTGCCAAGATCCTTGTATTGCTCGTTCACATAACGAAGCGACAATGCTTGAAGCGCAAATGTCATATCCATAATTTCCGCAGGGTGGCCGTCGCCAGCCGCAAGATTCACGAGTCGTCCTTCGGCAAGCAGATAGATGCTGCGTCCGTCCTTCAACTTATATTCTTCGATATTTTTACGAACGGTACGAATGCTGCTCGATAGCGCCGCAAGTTCCGGTTTGTTCACTTCTACGTCGAAATGTCCGGCATTGGACAAAATTGCGCCGTTCTTCATTACTTCGTAATGCTCGCCGCGAATAACATCACGGTTGCCTGTTACGGTAACGAATATTTCGCCGACTTTAGCCGCTTCACTCATTGGCATAACAGCGAAACCGTCCATGTAAGCCTCGACCGCCTTAATGGCATCGATTTCCGTTACAACGACGTTCGCGCCAAGTCCCTTTGCACGCATTGCAACGCCTTTGCCGCACCAGCCGTAGCCGACAACAACAACCGTCTTGCCAGCAACAACGAGGTTCGTCGTACGATTGATGCCATCAAACACCGATTGGCCTGTGCCGTAACGATTGTCGAACAAATGCTTGCAATACGCGTCATTAACCGCCACCATCGGGAATGCGAGCGAGCCGTCCTTCTCCATGGCCTTCAAACGAATGATGCCTGTCGTCGTTTCTTCCGCGCCGCCGCGCAGATTAACAGCGAGATCCTTGCGCTCGGAATGAAGAATCGTTGCCAAGTCGCCGCCGTCGTCAATAATGAGATCCGGTTTTGATTCCAGCGCCTTAATGTTGAGCGCCTTGAACTCCTCAGCAGACGGATTGTATTTAGCGAATACCGTAATTCCGTCCTCCACAAGCGCTGCGCACACATCGTCCTGTGTCGAGAGCGGGTTGCTGCCCGTAATCGTAACTTCCGCACCGCCGGCTTGAACGACTTTGGCCAAGTAAGCCGTCTTCGCTTCAAGATGAAGCGCGATCGTTACTTTCAGCCCTTTGAAAGGTTGGTCCTTCTCGAACTGCTCGCGAATGCGGTTTAGCACCGGCATATGGGCGCTGACCCAATCGATTTTGAGATGGCCTTCCGGCGCTAAAGATATATCCGTAATAATGCTTTTGTCTACAGTGCTCATTTCGTTTCGTCAGCCTCCAGTATTATAGATATACGATTTCATGACCGCCTGAACGGCTATAAGGCGCTTCAAGCAATTTATCCAACCAATTAAGACCGTATCTATTCCAATAGATTACCATGTTAAGCACGCGTTCTTGCGGCTTGCCCGCCGGCTTAATGGACAAGCCGATCCGGTCTAATTGCCTAATAGACGCTTCGAACTGTTTATTGAACGTATCCACCGTCTTCGAGCCCATATATTCAATCTGCTCTACGATTTTCTGCATATTCGTGTCACCTAGCTTCGCAAGCGATGGAGCTACTGATGTCGCCAGATCAAGCAGCGGCTTATATAGTTCAATGAACGCTTGCTTCGCGCTATCGAACTGCCCTTCAATCGAGAGACCGTCCTGCTGCTTCAGCCACTCCGCTTTCCGATCCTCGAACTGCTCCATCACATCGGCGAAGCTCAACTCATACTTCTGCATATGCTTCGCGACCGTTCCCTCAATTAAAGTAAACGACATGCGCGGAACGATAATCGGCATCTCCATGCCGAGCGTACGGAATGCACCGCCGGTCAACGCCCAATAGGCGATCTCGCCTGGGCCAAGTACCGTCGCAAGCACCGGGAACAGAAAATCCTGCATAATCGGACGCGTCAATACGTTATTGCTGAATTGCTCTGGACGGCTCTCTGCAAGCTGCAGCAGCTCATCCTTCGTCAGCGATATCGATTGCTTGCGATCTTGGAACGAGCCGCCATGCTTATGCAGCAGCGTACGCTCATCCCCCTTATCCGCTTGGAAAAGGAACAGGTTCGCACTGCCCGCTACAACATCGGCCTGCAGCGAATAACCCAGCGCCGTTACTTGATTAGCAGCAGCCGCATACGCCTGCTCCAGCTCATCGTTTCTCTCGATTATTTGCTTGAATAGAGGAGCTTCAACCTGGCGCAGCGCCGGGTCGTCGGCATCCAGTAGCACAAGTCCCTCGTTGCCGAACAGACGGCTAAGAATTGCAGCGAACATATCCGACAACGACCCCGAATGTTGCGCCATTTCGCGCAGCTCTTCAACGATCGGTCCCTTGAACTCGGAATACGGCAACGCTGCCTCAAGCTCTTGCAGCAGCTGCTCCCATACCTCTTCCGTGATTGTCGTCCGGCTTACACAGGTGCGAGCCCCTTCCGGTCTTGCCAAGCTCAGCTTGCGCAGCTCCTGCTCCGCAGTCAGCACATAAGCATGATTCGCTTCATCCCAATCATGATCTTCGCCGGCAATCCAGAACACGGGCACAATCTTTCTTCCCAGCTGCGCGCTCGCCGACTTGGCGGCGCCGATAATAGATACAGCTTTATGTATAACGAGAAGCGGCCCTGTCCAAAGTCCAGCCTGTTGGCCGCCTATGACGACCGGCGCCCCTTCCGCAATAGCGGCAATATTCGAAGCGGTCTCTGAAGACGGCTTCAACCCCGCCTGATAAGCCGTTAATACGTTGGCAACATCCGTCGCATTCGCTCTTACATTGGCGCTTGCAGCAAGTCTATCGAGCCTCGAGGCCCAGTCCTGCTCATTTCCGGGATGATAGCCGTACAAATCATGAACACGTTCATCTGTCCGATATATGAATGCTTCTGTCAAAGGCTGAGCACTCGTCAGCTTATACGTTTCGTTATTCATAGCGCAGCCAAAACCCTCCTAATTGCTTGTCGTCCGTGCTCCAATTGTACACAAAGGATAAGCCGCCCGTCAAAACAAAAACGCCTCGCGCGCCAGCGAGGCAACTTACGCATTTATATTTTGAAAAAAGCTTGCCCCAGTCCAATGAACATGAGCAGGATATACACTAGTGCCATAGAGAAGAAGCCAAGCCTCCAGATGGTGCGAAAAATTTTTTTCGCGTCAACAACTCCGCGCTTGCGGAATTGCGCATTTCCAAGCAAACCCGCTCCAAGAACCATGACGAGAAGAATTCCGTAAAGCCCGAAGCTGCTCCCGAACTGCTTGTCGAACAATACGGCAACGATGCCGATTAGAAAAACCGTCGTTACGTCCATAGCGAGCCGTACCGCCTTCTTTGTATCCTTCGCATAAATCTTATACGCGAAAAAGACGATGATGAAAGGAATGACCGGGAGTATCGCTAAATAACCGTATATATGTACAATACTATTCCATATCGTATCCATCCTAGCTCTCTCCTTTCGGAATCGTCCTTGCCTGCATCGCTCCAATCATCGCAATGACGGCTAGGTTCAGCGGCGCATCTACTCCTTGCCGCTTTGCAAGCTCCACGATGCCGCCGTTAATGGCATCGATCTCCGTCGCCCGCCCTGCTCTCACGTCGCTTAACATGGAAGATACATTCCCGCTAGTCCGGCTGCACACATCAAGCACACGTTGCCAGCCTTCTTTTATTGGCTTCATTCCCGCTTTCATCAGAACCTGCTCCGATTCCTCATAAAGTGCCCGCATGAGCAATTCACGCTGCGGCTGGAGCGGCAAGTCGCCATTCTTAACGTCGAATATGGATGTGAGCGGATTAATGACGGCATTTACCAGCAGTTTATTATAGATCCGATCCAGCATCTCTTCGGAATCATTCGACAGAAAAGCGGTAAATCCTGCCGTTTGAAGCGCATTCAGCAACATTTTTTGCTCATTTACGCGACTATTATCCCATTTGCTCCTGTTCTCATCTACGGCCCCGAACCAGAGCTCTCCTTCGCCCGTATGGCTTACGGCACGCAAGTCCAATCGTCTGGCGCCTGCCGATATGACTGCGGCATAGAGCGGCACCTCAGGGAGCGTCTGATAAAGCTTCTGCATATGCCCAATTCCGTTCTGCAGAGCAAGTACGGCTGTGAAACCTTGTCGTTCGCGAGCCGCTCCGGCAAGTGATGCAATATGTGAGAGCAGCACATCGTTCAGATGCGTTTGCTTCACTGTGACAATGATCCATCTCGAAGCGTGCCCGTCGTCCGTGGAAGTGTCTGCATCGGTATTCTCAATCCAGTTGCTCTCTATATTTACGACCTGCTCCGCACCATCTAGCCGATGTAGCAGCAGACCCTGCTTTGCTATCCGATCTGCTTGTTCCCCCGACCTTGTCCATATCGTCACTTTGGCGCCCGCTGCGGCGAGCATCGCGCTTATTAATAGTCCAATGGAGCCTGCTCCGACGACATGTATATGCACGTTAATGCCCCTTCCGAAATTCCAAAATTCCCCTCTACCGCTTCCGTTACATGGTAACAAACGTCCCGGCAACGAGCAAGAGGCTTGCCGCTATTCGCTCGGCAAGCCTCTTTCCCAGGTCCATCCTATAAACTTATTCAATACGTTCCAAATTGCCGTTCGCGTCCATCTTGAAACGCGGTTTAGCTTCTTCTTCATTCGTCAATACAGTCAATCGCCTAGCGCGGTCCATAATTTGAATCAATGTCTTGTAATCGTCATTGACCGCACGGTAATCATGTTGGACGTTATTAACCTCGCGAGACAATCTCTCATTCTCGTCCCGTAGTCGATATAACTCTTCGTCCCTGTCTTTCAGTTCTTTCTCAAACAGCTTGATTTGACGCGATAAATCCTGATAGGTCGTCTTCCAGCCGCGCAAAAAACGAATAACTGCGTCTACCGACAAACCTTCTTCCATAGAAACGGTATCGCGTCCAAGACCTAGACTGCGCTCCTCCGTCTCATATACCGCTAGCGATGATACATGCGGCGTTGCCACTATCGTTTGTTTCTTCAAATAATTGCGCTTCTGGCGCTGCTGTTTCGCAATTTGAATCGCTTCCTCGTATTTCTTGCGAACACAGCTGTTCCAGCGGAATCCGCATGCTGCGGAAGTGCGCCCGATACGCTCGCCTACTTCTTCAAATGCTGCGAGCTGGGTACTACCCTCTCGAATATGGCGTAGTGTAACCTCGGCGAGAATTAAATCATCGTCCGGACTCCACGCATCTTGTCTGACTGCTGTCATGCAACCATAACCTCCTAACGTAAAGGCGCTTACTTATCTCTATGCCCTTGGTAGAGTTCATAGAATCTATTGGATACTAATTTGTATAACCATTTTTTCAAACAATCATACATGTTTGCCGCCATATTGGTGCAAACTAAAGACAGACCGAAGGCTTCGGATAAAAAGTTTGCGATTTCGTCACGCTTGAAGGTTTACACTCCTTTGGGCAAACGTTATAATGATTCTAGAAAATCGGGTCTTAGCGGAAGGGGGATGTTATCATGGCGCGCATGTATCGAGTACTTGGTTTTTGGACCTTGGTAATCGGACTAATGGCTTTCGCAGGCCACATGACGGAGTTTGCGTTACTGTTTTTCGCTCAAGCCGTCGCTTTTGTCTTTTTGGGGTACTTGAATTTCTCCGAGAAAACTTACATAGTGATGTTCTGGGGATATATGGTCATTGCTTTTGTAGGCTTCACGTATTGGTCCGTATTCAAGATGGATCTACCTTTCTAACCAACAAAAGAGAACACAAGCGTAAACGGCAGCTTACGCTGCCCTCTGGCAGCGTAAGCTGCCGTTTCGCGGATGAAATATAAGCTTAGTATAAGAGTACAATCTTATACTTTCTTATATTTGAACGAAGAACGACGCCTTCCATATGGACAGGCGTCGTTCTTTTATTATTTTTCAAGCACCAGCACCTTGAACGCTTCACTCATCTGATCGCTAAGCAGCAATTGCCTCACCGCTCTATTCATTCGAGCCTCGGCGCTGAACGGATCGCGTCCGTCATGCTGCTGCAGAACCTCCATAATTCCGTTATCGATCAGAAATTGTTTTTGAGTCGCATAATAGACCGTCCGCCACCCTTGACGTTCAGCAGCATCCCGTATTTGCGTGTAATTAACATGCGAAGTGATGTCCTGCTCGCCGGGAAAGAGAAGCGGATTATCGCTGGCTTGATGTTTCCGGTAACAGAGCAGCGTTCCGTTCATGCGGTGCTCTGACGCATACTCCTGCGCCTCATGACCATAATCGATCACGACAAGCCTTCCTCGCTTAAGTTGTCTTCCCAGCTTGCCCAGCCAAGCCTCGGCGTTCAAATTTACCTCTGTTATCTGTCCCTCGCGAAGCTTTATGCCGCACCCAGCGAGCGACTGCTCAATACGTTGGTCCGTAAGCGACATTCGAACATAACGAAAGCCATTCACCTCGTTACAAGCAACACCAAGCTCAACGAGCTCTCCTCCATATAGCTGCACGCGATGAACGGGAAACGCGTCCAGCAGCTCATTAGCCAGAACCATGCTCCATCCGCTCCATTCATCCACAGCCCATGCCTGAGGAGAGGAGAGAATGCTTATTTGCCGTGCGCCAGCTTCCACCAATTGCAGCTCTGCTGCAGCTGCCGCCGCTTCCCGGTGTACTGGATTATCATCCACGAGTACGTGACTCACCTGATGAGCCCATTCCGCATCGAAGGATCTGCATGCGCTCACTAGTTGAGTTGACAACCGCCCGGTCCCAGCTCCCCATTCCACAAGCTGAAACGGCGGGTCTCCAAGCTCGCGCCTGTAGTTCACCGCATAGGCCGCCAGTGACCTTGCCATAACGCTTCCAACTGCTGAGCTTGTATAAAAGTCCCCTTCCTTGCCGATCCGAACAGCCCCGCTTCGATAGTAGCCATACATCTCGTCATAGAGGCAGCTATTCATATACTCGCGGAAGCTTATGCAAGGCATCGTTCGTCGTATACCGCCTTCATCCGTAATCCAGCCTTGTAAGGCTGATTGGTATATGTTCTGCTCAATTCGCCGTTTCAGTTCGTTATCGCTCATTGTATGTTTCATCCTTTTCCAGATGTAAGATATAATAGAATTGATTGCCGCATAAAATGAATGCTGAGGAAGGAGGATGCCGGTGAGACAACCCGCCATTCGAAGACGTATCGCCTTGACAGGCGTTGCCGCGCTGATCGCGGCGCTGCTGTTAATCCGACTCCCCGTTTCGGCCGAGCCTCAGCTAGAGCTGGATGACGACGTCCACTCTGTTCTTGAGAAAAGCTTATCCGTTGTCGAGATTGATAAAGATATCGGCCGCATTCAAGAGGAGAAACAGACATTGCTGGCGACGATAACCGACACCGAGCAGCAATTGGCTGCTCAGCAGGAGAAGATTGAGAGCAAGCGCGAGCAGGCAGGAAGTGTTCTGCGTGCCTACTATATGGGAGAACGGGATTTTCTATTTACGGCTTTACTGTCGGCTAATTCGCTGCCTGATCTCTTTCAAATTATCGATTATGTAGACATCCTGCTTACACATGACAAGCATACCTTGAACAGCTACGCGGAGCAATACGAGAAGGTAAAGGCAGGGTATGAGCAGCTTAAGGATCGGCAGGCCGCACTCAGCGATCTGGAGGATCGGCTTCAGACGCAGCGAAGCCGAGTGCTTGCGCTTGAGGCGCAGTTAGACGAGCAGCTTGCAGGAAGGTCCGACGCCGAACGGCTTCGTCTGATGATGAACGAGCTGACCTCGTTTTGGGAGACGGCCGGGCTTAAGGAAGTAAGACAATATTTCCGCGAGCTGTCGAAAGCGATGCAGAAGCTGCCTTCCTGGGTACAGGAAAACAAATCGTATTTGGAAATCGAAGGTTTCAACTATACGCTCCGCGTGCCGCAGGACGATCTAAACGCCTTCCTGCGCGAACAGAATGAAATGTTCGAACGATTCGCTTTCACTTTCGCAGATAACAAGGTGACGGCTACCGGCAAGCGCGACAACATGGAATTAAGTATTACCGGCACTTATACCGTACAGGACAAACCTAAGAACGGCATTATCTTTCATGTTGAGGAACTGCTCTTCAACGGATTCGCGTTGCCCGATACGACACGGTCGTCTCTAGAAGAAGAATTCGATCTTGGCTTCTACCCCGGACTTATTATTTCGTTCCTAAAAGCCAAATCCGTCGAAATTAAAGACGGCGAACTCATCGTCAAGCTGAGCATCAATCTCTGACCCTTACCTTTAACAAAAAAAACAGCGGCTCTCCGTATGTACGGAACAGCCGCTGTTTTATTTATACTTGGCGATATAGTCGCCGAATGAGAAAAACTGCGGCGAACCGTCGATATGAGCTTCCCATTGCGATTGCCAATCCAGCCATTGATCAGGCCAGTTCGTATCGATGGCTGCGGAGCTTTCCGCATTAGTCAAATCATTCATAATCCCAACCCACCAAGAAGGCGGAACGATAGCTTGCTCCGATTGGTAGGTGTTGCTTAGACCGAATAGCGATGACCGGGACGGCAATACACCCGAATCCTCATAGAACTGTTGTTGCGCGTATGAATCCGTCATCTCCTCTATCCATAACAGCGCCTCGTCTTCCGCCTCAGTCCGAGAAGAGACTGCGAAGCTGCGCGCATTAAGCCAAGGACTGACGATCGCATCACGGTCAATCTTCAAGCGGCTCTGAACGGACTCGGTTAACTCCAAGTAGTCGGACCACGGGAGGATCGCGGCAAGCAGCTCATTTTTATTAACCGCATCGCCGATCAAATAACTGCTCCCTTGCGCGCCAATCTTACTAATTCGCGATTCTGCAAGCTGAAGCCAGTTCAATTGCCCGACGAGCGACGCATCCGACTTCAACAGGAACTCGCTATTTGCCCTGCCCTTCGGATCGAAGGTATGCAGCCAGACGAGCAGCTGCTGCAGATTGCCCGGCACGAGGTTAACAAGCTTCGCCTCCGGCTTCAGCTCGTTCAGCTTAAGCGCTGTTTCCTCGAAGCTTTGCCAAGTGCTAGGAGGGACGGATAAGCCCGCTTCCGCTAGCAGCTGAGAGTTCCAGAAGACGAGATACGGATTATAGTCCTTCGGCACGCCCCAGACATAGCCATTCCACTTAAGAGGCTCCAGCAGGCCGGACATTTGGTCAGAGAGCGCGTCCCCGGTCAGCAGGCTGTCGACAGGCTTTAGATACCCTTGCATCGCGAACGGCCTAATCCAAGGGCTCGGAAGCAGCATCACATCCGCCGGTGTTCCTTGTCGGCTCTGCTCTAACCATGATGAATAAGCTTCACTCTCATTCGCTTGATTCAACAATTTAACCTTAATATGTGGATATTTCATCATAAAAGTTCGATTCAATTGACTAAGCGTCATGAATTGCTCAGCGTTAACGGAAACGTTTACAATTAGTTCAATAGAAGTATCAATCGTCTGTTCTCCGCCCGGGGGCTGATCGACTGACTTGCCGTCCGGTTTGCCCGTGCTTGTCGGATCGACGCCAGGGGATAACGGAATGTCTAGCAAAGCAATGATGAGGATAGCTCCGATCACAAGGGGCATCCATCTTCTCAGGGACACAGCTTTCTTCCTCTCCGGCTATTTGATCTCCACACATAGGATAGCAATAAATCCATAATTTGTCCAAAGCCCTTTTTTGCCACTAGGAGAAGATGCCATTGCCTCTTTCTGCTATAAAATGAGAAAAGTGGAGGAGCAGGGCAAACCCTGCACTCCTCCACTTCACAAACACCAGCTCCATCTGCAGTCGTCTACAGCAAGTCGGCAGCGAGCTGCGCAAGCTTCGAACGTTCGCCTTTCTCCAGCGTCATATGGCCGCTAATGCCTTCGCTTCTAAAGCGCTCAACGATGTGTGTAAGGCCGTTGCTTATAGAATCGAGATAAGGATGGTCAATCTGCTCCGGATCGCCCATAAGGACGATCTTGCTGCCCTCACCGACACGCGAGACGATCGTCTTCACCTCGTGTTTCGTTAAGTTTTGCGCTTCGTCAATAATAATGAACTGCCCTGGTATCGATCTTCCGCGAATATACGTTAACGCTTCGACTTGAATACTTCCGAGTCCCATTAAAATTTTGTCGATGTCTCCGGACTTCTTCGTATCGAATAGATATTCGAGGTTATCGTAGATCGGCTGCATCCAAGGACGAAGCTTCTCCTCCTTCTCCCCTGGCAAATAACCGATATCTTTGCCCATCGGAACGACGGGACGCGCAATGAGCAGCTTCTTATACTTATGCTCATCCTCTACCTTGAGCAGCCCGGCTGCAAGCGCGAGCAACGTCTTGCCCGTCCCTGCCTTACCCGTTAACGTGACGAGCGGAATATCGTCATTAAGGAGCAGCTCAAGCGCCATTCTTTGCTGAGCATTGCGCGCCGTAATGCCCCATACGGGATCGTTGCTAAGGAAGAGCGGTTCAAGCTTCACCCCATCCTGGCTCACCTTGAGAAGTGCGGATTTGGATGTGCCCATCTCGTCCCGCAAAATAACGAATTCATTCGGATTCAATCTAATATTCAGATGCATATTGTTAATCGTCAAGAAACGGTAGGAGTAGAATTCGTCAATGACCGCGGGATGAACGTACAATGTCATATAGCCTGCATAGAAGTCTGACGAGACGACCACTCTGTCGGACAAATAATCTTGCGCCTGCAGGCCAAGCACATCCGCTTTAATACGGACAAGCACGTCTTTGCTGACGAGTACAATACTGCGCTTCTCCGTTTCATTGTCTTGTTCATTATGATAATTAAGCGCTACGGCCAATATTCGGTTGTCATTGGACATTTCTCCGAACATTTCCTGTACGCGAATGAAGCTGCGATGGTTCAGCTCTACCTTCAGCAAGCCTCCTCCAGGAAGCACGATGCCTTCATGCAAATGACCGTTCTCGCGCATCTTGTCGAGCAAGCGGGATATCGTCCGGGCGTTGCGGCCAAGCTCGTCGGCCAGCCTCTTCTTCGAATCAATTTCCTCTAGTACAACCGCGGGAATAATGACTTCATTATCATCGAAAGCGAAGATCGCTTGCGGATCATGAAGCAACACATTAGTATCAAGCACGAATATTTTTTTCATGAGAACCCTCCCGGCGTAGGAAATTCATTAGAAGCTTAGCGAGCCTTGCTAATGGTTTGCGTTGTACATAGTGTGAGCAGCGATCGGTTACACTAGGGCAGACAAGTGTCATTACACTAAGCACGCTTAAAAAGAGGTGGAATTCATGTTCAAATGGCTCGCTTCTGCGTTCATTATTGCGATTGTAGCGACAGGCTGCAGCACCGTCGCACGTAATGAAACATCACCCTCTCCACAAAATAATGGCCGCGTGGAGGCCCAGCAAACCGATCCGCGCAAAAAAGAAATAAAAAGCTCCGAACAGGTTGCGAAGCATTTGGAGCAGCTTGCTGAGGGCGTCGACGGTGTCAAAAATGCCCGTTGCGTCGTATTCGGAAATACGGCAATCGTCGGCATTGACGTGGACGCCAATCTCGAACGCTCTCGGGTAGGCACCTTAAAATATTCGGTTGCCGAAGCTTTCCGCAAGGACCCTTACGGAATCGATGCGCTCGTGACGGCAGACATTGATCTTAACCAACGCATTAATGAGATCGGCGACGACATTCGAAGAGGAAGGCCAATTGCCGGCTTTGCTGAAGAGATGGCCGATATTATCGGACGTATCGTCCCGCAGATGCCAAGAGATCTCATGCCAGATTCTGGCGATGGTCAGCAAGAGCCGAAGTTGAAAAATAATAAAAAGCAATAAAGTTCTTTGAAACAACTTATGAAGATTTTGCAAATACGGTCCAAAAGACGCAAAAAGCCTAGTGAATGCTCACTAGGCTTTCTCTATGGCGGCGGATACTTGTACTTCCATTCTATCCGCTGCAAATTTATCGTCTGCAATGATATGGAACTCTTTGCCTGCGGACAAGCGCAAGCCGCAACGCATAGCATCACGGTCCTTCTCATTCGCTAAATACCAAGAAGGATCAGCGTTCGCTAAGAAGGAAAGGCTGCTTCTAACCTCGTTCTCTCGTCCGAATCGTACTGGAATAGGTATCACCATCGCATAGCCTCCCTTAGATAGGAAATTGGTTTGCGTAGCATTATTATACCCAGTTTATTAAGCCGAGTCTACGGTTATTCAGCCATTTTTGCTTGCAGAGCGGTACGCGCTTCATCCAGCTTTTGCTCATCCAAATATACGTAAGGACTTTTCCAATTACCCTCAAGCGGAATGAACGTAATATCCCCGCCACCCATGCCGAAATAACTTGCAATCATTGCTTTAATCTCTTTGGAAGGCATATCCATCGTCATGTTGTCGCCAACCGCCTCAATGACTTTGTCGATCTTCGAAATCCCGCTTAACGACTTCATCTTGTCGGCAAGTGCCCCTAACACTTCCGATTGTCGTCTATTGCGGTCAAAGTCGCTCGACATGTTCTTGCCGTCATTCGATTGACGATACCTTACGAAATCAAGCGCATTATCGCCATTCAGCTCCTGCAGACCTTTCTGTAGGTCAATGTCCGTGCCGTCCGCGTTGCTCTTGTATTTCATTCGCATATCAACATCTACCTCTACGCCGCCAAGCGCATCGACGACATCGACGAAACCTTGGAAGTTGATGACTGCCGAATATTTGACGTCAATGCCGAAGAATTCGCTCATCATCTCGCGCGAATGGCGTTTCGCCTCCGCGTGAGCAGCTTCCTTCTCCATGCCTTCCTTAATTGCCGTATTATAAAATGCCGCATAATAGCCGTTAGCCTTGCGCGTCTTGTAGCCGTCCACATCGATTCTCGAATCGCGCGGGATCGACACAACTGTCGCCGTCTTGGACGTTGGATTGAATGCCGCAACCATCATGACATCCGTGTTCAAACCTCCGCCGTGAGAGCGCGAATCAAGCCCCATGATCACGAGGCCGACAGGCTTCACCTTAACCGATTCACCTTTAGGTATGACTACAGTGTTGTTGTCTGCCCCAATCTGTTTGATCGCGTCATCCGTCTTGAACACTAAATAAACAAGAGCCGCCGCAACGAGAAGCAGCAGCCCGAACAGCAGAACGAAAAACGTTTTTAGAATCGAACGTTTCTTCTTCGGTTTCTGCTTTTTAGGTTGATTGGACGGCGTTTGACGCGAGCTCGATCTTGGAGGCAATGAAGTCGATCCTTGACTCATAGTATCCACCTTCAAGCTTAGTTGTATTTGGGATTGGATTCGATGTCCGACAGCAGTTGCTCAGCCGCTTCACGCGGAAAGAGCTGCAGCTTCGAGCGTCCATCCTTCTCGTACCTCAGATGAATCATCGTATCGTCCGTCTTCATGATCTCGAAACGGTCGAGCTGATGATCCTCTACCAATATTTGCGCAAAAAAGGCAAGCGTATCGGCGGCCGCTCCATCTTCGGGTCTAGCCGCTGATACGATCTGAATTTGCAGCCAATTGAATAGAGCGTCCTCAAGCTTCATTTGCCAGGCTCCGCCTTCTGCGAGGATGCATCATCCGGCCTATTGCCTTTCCATTTGTCGTAGAGTTGGCGGCCCCGAAGCATAAGCATCATAAGAACGGCAATACCCATGCATTGAATAATCGGCAGCTTATCCACCTGCAAGATCATCAAGACGAAAGAACCAAATGCAATGAGCGCATAAACGAGTATTTCCTTAAACAACGGCAGCTTCTGCTGTGCCCGGAACACCTTGTTGAAAATATAAATTGTAAATCCGAGTATAAGCAGATAAGAAACGAGTTTATGGTCGCTTAGCCATTCCTGCATAATTCGAACTTCCTCCTTAAGTACAGCTAAGGTTTTGCATGATGCAAAACCTTAGCTCCATCTTCATTATTAAACGCCTGCTTGAGCTGTTTTGCGGTGTTTCTCCGCACGCTCGCGCTCGCTCTTATTCAAGATCTTCTTACGAAGACGAATCGACTTCGGCGTAATTTCGCAATACTCGTCATCGTTCAAATACTCAAGCGCTTGCTCTAGAGAGAATAGGCGCGGAGTTTTCAGCGTAACGGTATCGTCCTTACCTGCGGAACGAATGTTGTTAAGCTGCTTCACTTTACAGATGTTGACGATAATGTCGTTCTCGCGCGTGTGTTCGCCTACGATCATACCTTCGTAGATTTCTGCACCCGGCTCCAAGAACTGGATACCGCGATCCTCTACGCCCATCATGCCGTAGAATGTCGATACGCCGTTCTCGCTTGCCACGAGCACGCCTTGGTGACGTCCGCCGACATTAGAGCCCGCAAGCGGACCATAGCTGTCGAATGCGCTGTTCATAATGCCGTAACCGCGAGTCATTGTTAGGAATTGTGTACGGTAGCCGATCAAGCCGCGTGCTGGAATAATGAACTCCAGACGAACTTGGCCATTGCCGTTGTTGATCATGTTGACCATCTCGGCTTTGCGGGTTCCAAGGCTCTCCATAACCGCGCCCATGCTTTCCTCAGGCACGTCAATTAGCAAGCGCTCGTAAGGCTCTCTCTTCTGACCGTCAATTTCCTTAATAATAACTTCCGGCTTGGATACTTGAAGCTCATAACCTTCACGACGCATATTCTCGATCAAGATGCCGAGGTGAAGCTCGCCGCGACCGGATACGATGAACGCGTCCGGGCTGTCTGTTTCTTCAACGCGAAGCGCTACGTCCGTCTCAAGCTCCTTGAACAGACGCTCGCGAAGCTTACGGGATGTAACCCATTTGCCTTCACGTCCCGCGAACGGGCTGTTGTTAACAAGGAACGTCATTTGGAGTGTTGGCTCATCGATCTTCAGAACAGGAAGCGCCTCAGGGTTCGTTGGATCAGCGATCGTCTCGCCGATATTGATCTCACGGATACCTGCGATAGCGACGATGTCGCCAGCGCCTGCTTCAGCAATCTCAACACGCTTCAAGCCTTGGAAGCCGAACAGCTTCTCGATTCTTGCTTGCTTCGTGCCGCCTTCGCGCGTCATAACGGCAACCGGTTGACCTTGACGAATAATACCGCGGTTTACGCGGCCAATCGCAATACGTCCCAAGTATTCGTTGTAGTCGAGCAGAGTTACCAGAAATTGAAGCGGTTGTTCTACGTCTTCCGTAGGCGATGGGATATGGCTGACGATCGTTTCGTACATCGCTTCCATGTTCTCATCTTGTTTCTCAGGATCAAGACTGGACGTACCCATCAACGCCGATGCGTATACGACAGGGAATTCAAGCTGCTCGTCATTCGCGCCAAGCTCGATGAACAGGTCAAGCACTTCATCAACCACTTCAGAAGGTCTTGCATTCGGACGGTCGATCTTGTTCACGACAACGATCGGAGTCAGCTTCGATTCAAGCGCTTTGCGCAATACGAACTTCGTTTGCGGCATGCAGCCTTCGAAAGCGTCGACTACGAGCAATACGCCGTCAACCATTTTCATAATCCGCTCAACCTCGCCGCCAAAGTCGGCATGTCCAGGTGTATCCACGATGTTGATCAGGTAGTCTTTGTAATTGATTGCCGTGTTCTTCGCTAGAATCGTAATACCGCGTTCACGTTCCAGATCGTTGGAATCCATTGCTCTTTCTTGTACCGCTTCATGCTCGCGGAAAGTACCCGATTGTTGAAGCAGTTTGTCGACCAATGTTGTTTTACCATGGTCAACGTGGGCAATAATGGCGATATTCCGTAAATTCTCTCTTGCTTGCATAACTTGTAATCCACTCCATTTTGTTTTTATTTATTACCTTACCAACGCCTGCGACTTCCTCTGCCGATCGTCATCCATGCGCCTGCCCCGATCAATACGACAGCAATTGCATAGATTCCCCAGCTCCACATCAATACAAGAACCATAAATACGGCCGAAGCGGCTGCAAGCGCAATAGCCGCCCTGAACACAACCTGTTGCCTGGATGAACCGAACAAATAATATTCGTAAAGGCCTGCTGCTACGCCGAAAATGAACAGCGGCCACAAATATTTCAGATTATCCCATCCAAATAAATTGCAAACGACGAACAACAGGGCATAGACGACAAGCATCCCGCCTGGGACAAGAGCAGCTGCTGGTAGAAGTCTGCCGAAATAAAGCACATGCAGCAGAACTCCCGGAATTAAGACGAGCAGCGGCCAAAAGATAGCCCCCATAAAGCTGAATACTCCTAATTTGCCCAACAAAATAACGACCCCGGCTAACAGCAAAATAATTCCAGCGGAATATTTGTTATTAGGCATTCTCGTTCCGCTCCTTACGAGTCATTCGCAGATGTTGACGAAAGACGACAGTTTTTATCTATACTAGTTTAATGGAACGGCGACGAAAATACCAGTGTGAACAATACCTGTTCACAAAAAAAACCGTTCAAGCCGTCTTTGGCTCCGAACGGTAATGACAACAAAGCCTGTTACCACTGCTTTCTGCTGACGGTTGCGAGTGCAATTACGAGCGGGATACACAGCAGCGGAATCGCCTCAGCAAGCACCTTCGAGCCGTGGAATAGCAGGTTATTCAGTCCCGGATCATGCATAAGCATGTCGCCTGCCGCATATCCGAGCAGCGCTGCGCCAATGTATGAAAGTGCCGGAAACTTCTGCAGCAGCACGCCCAGCATTTGGCTGCCCCATATGATCATCGGGATGCTGATTGCAATGCCAAGCAGAATGAGAATGAGATCGCCATTCGCAATCGCTGCGATCGCGAGCACATTATCAAGGCTCATAATGAAGTCAGCAGTGACAATGGTCCAGACGGCTTGTCCGAGATTCCCCGCCTTTTTGACAGCATGTCCGTCATGCCCGCTCCCCGCGTCCGCAAGCAGCTTCACGGCAATATATAGAAGCAATATCGCTCCGGCAGCTTGCAAATACGGAATTTGCAACAGCTTGATGGCCACGAGCGTAATTATAATCCGCAGTCCAACGGCTGCAAGCGTTCCCCACCATATCGCCCGCTTCCGCTGATGAGGCGGCAGCTGTCCGCTCGCCATCGCAATTACAATCGCGTTATCTCCGCTCAACAACACATTTATCAAGACGATCTGCAAAAAAATAAGTACGCTGTCCAATGCTCATTCCCCCTCTTATCAGTGGTATGAACAAGCTATGGCGAATATGTCCATGATTGATGAATATACTTTCCACAGGGCTGAATTCAGGCGGCAGACGCCGCAGTAAGATATCAAGTTGGAGGGGGCGGTCAAATGGATCTGTTCTCGGTCGATTTCTGGTCGGCGCTCGCCACGATCATTTTCATTGACCTGATCCTCGCTGGCGATAATGCGATCGTCATCGGACTTGCAGCAAGAAATTTGCCTAAGGAGCAGCAGCGAAGGGCGGTCATTTGGGGGACAGTTGGCGCAGTCGGCATTCGAGTTATTGCGACATTGCTTGTCGTACAATTACTGGCTGTTCCATGGTTGAATTTACTTGGCGGGCTTCTGCTTATATGGATTGCTTACAAGCTGCTTGTTCAGGAGGATGCGCACGAGAATATTCAGGCAGGCAATACGCTGTGGCAGTCGATTCGCACAATTATTATTGCCGATGCGGCAATGGGCATCGATAATGTTATCGCCGTTGCCGGCGCGGCGCATGGCGATACGCTGCTCGTCGTAATCGGCCTGCTCATTAGCGTGCCAGTCGTCGTATGGGGCAGTACGTTGTTCATTAAGCTTATTAATCGCTTCGAGTGGATCGTGTATATTGGCTCAGGCGTCCTCGCCTATACGGCAGCCAAAATGATTACGCACGAGAAATCATTCGCCGAATATTTCGAGCGATATCCGCTTGTTAATTGGGCTTTCATCATCGCTATTATCGTAATCGTTATAGGAGCAGGCTGGCTTACGAATCGCAGTCAGAGGAAAAAGATCCAAAACCTACAAAGCGATAAATAATCCCGAATAAAGTCAAAGAGCCCCGCCATTAGGCGGGGCTCTTTGACTTTATCGTTACGCCTGCGCTTGTGTGTAACGGCGTATTTGATCTTACAGCGCGTAATGAAGTTTGTTTCGGTATCTGTAAGTGCAATACGCTCTTATAGATACCGAGTGCAAGAAGCCATGCTAGTTAGAACCAGTCGTCCTCGCCTTCGGTATGGACCGTCTGTACGCCGCTCGGGGTAAGAACGAGCACCTCTGTCCCTTCAACGGCAGCATCAATCATGTCCCCAAGCTCCGGAATGAGCGATTCGACTTTTTCTACGATGCGCAAATTCGGATTCGTGCTTGGCGACTTCGGCAGGAACAGCGTACAGCAATCCTCATAAGGCAAGATCGATGTCTCGAAGGTGCCGATCTTCTCCGCCTCGCGAATAATTTCTTGCTTGTCCATCATCACGAGCGGCTTGAGAAGCGGCAGCTCCGTTGCCCGCCCAATGACGTTCATGCTAGCAAGCGTCTGGCTGGCGACTTGACCGAGGCTTTCACCCGTTACGATACCGCCGGCCCCATTCCGCTCAGCCAACTTATCCGTAATCCGAAGCATTGCGCGGCGCATAAGGGTAATAATGATATTATCGCTCTTCTGCTGTGCCATCCTCGTCTGAATGTCGGTAAACGGAACGAGATGAAGCTTGAGCGGCGCGCCGCTGTAATAAGACAACCGCGTTGCTAAATCAACGACCTTATCCTTCGCCTTCTCGCTTGTGAACGGATAGCTGTGGAAGTGAACCGCTTCGATCTCCAGCCCTTTGCGCAGCGCCATCCACCCTGCAACGGGACTATCGATGCCGCCTGACAGCAGCAGCATGGCCTTTCCGTTCGTTGCGAACGGGAAGCCTCCGCCTGCTTGAATCACTTCCCAGAAGACGTAGGTGCCTTCCTCCTGAATATCCACCTTCAATTCGACCTCAGGCTTGCGGACGTCGACTTTCAGATCTTCAATGGCCCGCAGCACATGGCCCCCTACGAGATGATTCATCTCTTGGGAGCTATGGGGAAACCCTTTCCACGCACGCTTCACGCTTACTTTGAAGGTTGCTGGCGGCTTTTCTATAGATTGCATAAGCGTCAAGGCAGCAGCCCGAATCGCTTCCAGCTCCGACTGTACACTGACGACCGGGCTGATCGTCGTAATGCCGAACAGATCCTTCAAGCGATCTGCAACGGGCTCATAGGGCTGGCCGTTCAACAAGACGTACAAGCGTCCGAACGACTTGAAGTACGAGACGCGCTCGAACGGCGTCAATGCCTGCTTCACCTGCTGAAGCATCCGCTTCTCGAACTGATTGCGGTTGCGCCCCTTCATCGTCAAGTCGCCGTAGCGCACAATAATTTGATCGTATAACAAACTTAAGTCAATCTCCTCTCGAGCGGCTTAAGCTCCGCGACAATCTGCCGCAGCGCCTTGCCTACACTATCGATGTCCTGGGTACGGTGTTCATCGCCGAAGCTGAGCCGAATGCCGCTAGAAGCATGCTCCGTGCTCGCTCCAAGCGCAAGCAATACCTGGCTTGGCTTATTGTCCTTCGACGAACAAGCCGACTTCGTTGAAGCCATTATACCATGCTGCTCCAGCTTATGGATGACGACCTCCGGCTTCATGCCGGGATAAGAGAAATGGACGATGTTCGGCGCAAGCGGCGCGCCGCCATTCAGCTTCAGTTCTGGAATGGAAGCCACGATAGATACAAGCTGCTCTCTTAATTCCGACATGCTTGCTCGTCTTACGGATTCGGTCTCACGAGTCATCCGAAGAGCTTTCGCTGCAGCGACAATCGCCGGTACATTTTGCGTTCCTGAACGCATGCCCTCCTCCTGAGAGCCGCCTGTCAGCAGCGGGTACAGCGTTATTCCGTTTCTTACATAGAGCAAGCCGACGCCTCTCGGCCCGCGGAACTTATGCGCCGATCCGCTGACAAGATCGATACCCCACTGTTCAATATCAATTGGCAGCTTGCCTATGCTTTGCACCGCATCAACATGGAAGAATACTTTCGGATATTGCTTCAGCCATTGTCCGATCTGCTCGATTGGCTGAATTGTACCGATTTCATTATTCACATGCATAACACTGACCAGAACCGTTTCATCTGTCAATGCCTCTGCGACCTGTTCCACGCTCACATGACCGCTGGCGCTGACCGGCAAGTACGTAACGTTAAAGCCCTCTTGCTCAAGCTGCGCAAAGGTTTCGGACACAGAAGCATGCTCGATTGCGGTCGTGATCAGATGTTTGCCTCGCCCGCTATATTGTTTGGAGATGCCTTTGATCGCCATATTATTCGATTCGGTACCGCCTGAAGTAAATATCCACTCGCCGCCGCGCGTGCCGAATTGCTCCGACACAAGCGAGCGTGCCCGCTCGATCAGCTTGCCCGCTGCCGTGCCTCTCTGATGCAATGATGACGGGTTCGCATAATGCGCCTTCATTACTTCCATCATCGTCTGAATGACCTCATCATAGGGCGGTGTAGACGCGCAATGGTCAAAATACAGCATCGTTATTCCCTCCTTCTCACGCTCTTCCTACAATAAAAACAAAAAGATCAGCGACAGCCGCTCGCAGCTAGCGATGCGGCAACTATCGTGATCTCAAGCAGGAGCGACTCCGCCTCCAAGCTGCGGCATGCACAATCGTTCCACGGATAAATTAATTAAATTATTGCATAGCTTGAAGCACTTTTACAACATAACGTTGGGTTTCTTCCGGCAAGCTGTCGATAGCTAATTGAAGCTCTTCGTTCGTTCCGATGCCCAAACGGTCGATTCTGCCCGGTCCGGCATTATACGCGGCAAGCGCGACTTGCTCATTGCCGTTATACTTGCCCAAAAGCAGCGACAAATACTTCGTTCCCCCGTTAATGTTCTGCTCCGGGTCGAACACGTCGCCGACGCCAAGTCCTCTAGCTGTTCCATCCATCAGCTGCATAAGCCCTTTCGCTCCTGAGGAAGATACCGCATCGCTTTGGAAGCCGGACTCGGTCTTAATTACCGCTTCGATCAAGGATGGATCGACGCCGAATCTAGCCGAGGCTTGCTGGATTAGCGAATCATATTGTCCAGAGCCCGTCCATTCTGCATCCGGAAAGCTGTCGGAAAGGCCAAGCTCGGATAAGCTGCTTAGACCGCTAAGGCTGCCAAGCGACGATAGCTGCGATAACAGATCGGTCGGAAGCGTCGAAGCAACATCTGTGCCTGTCTCCGTCGCGCCGCTCATATATTGCGATAATAACGTATCGAATAAGGAAGGTGTGCCGTCCGTCTCCGTCTTCGTAAGCGGATTGGAATTCGCTTTAAAGTCAACGCTCGGAGCAAGCTGAAGCTGCAGTAAAGCTTTCATCTGTCGTGGGTCAATGCTCATAATTACCTCCCTAGCTATGTACCTTCATATGTTAAAGGATATTTACGTATGTCTGTTATATCGGTTTTTATTGTATCGCTTTTTAGAGCGGACCGCCAGTTGCAAATAAAAATCGCCGCTCAAAGCGATCACGCTTCGAACGGCGACTAGATTACTTGAAGATTTTGACACGCTCTTCGATCGGCTTGTATTCCTTCTCTCCTGCAGGTGAGGTTGGTTTGCCGAATGGCAGCTGTGCAACCAGCTTCCAAGAATCTGCAATGGACCATGCCGCCTTTACCTGATCGTCAATGAGCGGATTATAATGCTGGAGAGATGCTCCGAATCCTTCATTCTCGAGCGCTGTCCACACGACAAATTGATGCATGCCGGATGATTGCTGAGACCATAGCGGAAAGTTCTCCGCATAAGCGGGAAAGCTGTTCATAAGACCGTCAATGACTGTCTGATCCTCAAAAAACAATACGGTGCCATAACCGTTCTTGAAGCTATCCATCTTCTGCTGGGTTGGCTCGAAATTATCGGCAGGAACGACGCCTTGCAGCGTACTCGTCGTAAGATCCCAGAGCTTATCATGGTTTGCCCCGAGCAGCAGAACAATTCGCGCACTCTGCGAGTTGAAGGCAGATGGCGTATGCTTAATGGCATCATGCACGATCTGAGCGATCTTCTCGTCTGAAATATCGGATTGCTTGCTTATGCCGTAAATACTGCGACGGTGCTTTACGGCTTCCATGAAAGCAGCCGATGTCCCCGTCTCATTCATTGCGGTGTTAGCTGTCATTGCCTCTCCTGCCTTTCGGTTGAATGGTTTAGGGCGACAATTTATTTTCCCCAGCCTCTTCGCCATTAGTCTAGAAAGGATAGGCATTCCTCACAGGATTAGATCCGGTCTTTAATGCCTTTCAATCTATAAATCCTGCGAACCAGTGCCACACTCCATAAGAGCAATACACACAGCATTGCAACAACGACCTCCAGCTGCAAAATATACCAAGGCCATGGCGCAAGCATATCCAGCAATGATGCCGTTCCAGGCTTACGCGCCAAAAACATAAAGTTCGTATAGCCCGTCAAATAATTCGTTAACGCCGCCGGAATCGCCAATACGTGCAGCCAGAACCATGCGCGCAAGACGGACTTATATGTCGGCTTGTATCGTTCAATGACAAGGATAAACAATCCAGCGGCAATGATGCCAATATGCGCAATGAAGAAATGGAAGTATCTAAAGTGCGGGAAACCCCAATCGAGATTCGGCGTTATTAACGCTTGCATCGCTCCCAGGATCCCAAGGAAAATGACAATGTCATACAACCGTTTGCTGCCGGTCAAGAGCAGCACGGCCGAAATAAGAAGCGTAATACTGCACAGCTGAAGCGGAAGCGATCCGAATGACCACTCGTCTTCGATGATGTAAGAAACCTGGAGCGCGACTTCACAGCTTATAAGCACCGCTGCCAACGCGATGCGGAAATATCGGTTAACAGCAGGCACGCGAAGCTTCTTGCGCATCAAGAAGATGCTTGCGAAGACAATAATCGCCGACAGCAACGCAGCGTAGTGCGCGGTGGTAAACATTTCGAACGACATGGCACACGATCCTTCCCTTTACGGATCTCAACTTTGTACTTCTTTCCTTATTTTTGCAATATTAGGACAAAAAAAATAGTACCAAGTTTATTTGGTACCATCCTCCTTATTTAACAGCCCTAAATCCTTTACTTTCTTGGCCGCTTCCTTCGATCCGGGCAGGTGCAGCTTCTTTAATATATGGTTGACGTGATTTTTTACTGTTCGCAGCGACACGAAGAGCTTATCGGCAATCTGTGTCTGCGAATAACCTTGGTCGATCAAATTCAGGAGCTGCAGCTCCGAAGGAGTAATCAAATCTTCGACCTTCTTCACCTCGAACTCACGCTCGACAAGCTTCAGCCTTCGGAATTCCTCCCGCATCTGCTCGGCTGCCGCTGCGCTAATCGTCGACTGCTTCGCGTAAGCTGCCCTAACAGCTGCCGGCAACGTCTCAAAGTCCGATTTGATCTGATAATCGATCGCGCCAGCTTGGAATGATCGAAAGATGAGCTCCTTCTCTTCCATGGATGTCAGCATGATGACGCGGGCCCCTGTTCGCCTGCTAGCCTCGTCGGCAAGCTCAATTCCTTCAGGCCGCCCTTCCATCATAATATCCATCAAGATCACATCTGCGGCATCCATCGTCTGTGACTGAATCATTTGACGAGCTTGCTGCGGATCGGATTCGGTCCATACGACCTCGATATCCTGCTCTTTGTTCAAGAAGGCCGTCAAACCTCGAAGCCAATCCAGATCATCTTCTATTATCCATACTTTAATCGACGGCATGAGCTTCCGCCCCCTTCTTCATGAGCGATTCTGTCTTCGCTGCCTGAATCGCTTTCTTAGGAAACGCCATAAGCACCGATGTGCCTTGCCCCGGTCTGCTCATCACATGAAGCGCTCCCCTATGCTTTCGCATCACTTGGAACGCATATGGCAAACCTAATCCGAAGTTCGAACCGCTGCCGGCTTTCGTTGTATAGAAAGGTTCAAACGCTTTGGCTATTTGGCTTTTGTCCATTCCCGCACCTGAATCACGGACTTCAATGACAAGCTCGCGCTTCTGCTCGCTTAATGTAATGCGCAGTTCACCCTCGCCCTTCATTGCCTCCACCCCATTTACAACAAGGTTGCCAAGCGCTTCGCCAATCTGAGCCGAATCGATCATTGCGTTCCAACCTTCCGCAAGCGCAAGCTGGAAGCTCGCACGGGGATAGAGCGCCTCAATGGGCTTCACCGTTCGGATCACAACATCCGCGATCAGCTCCCGCTGAGGCTTTAACGTCAAGTCCTCCGTACGCCGATGCACTCTTCCTACCATATCCTGCATATGCTTCGATGCTGACAGCACCGTCTCAATATCTGCCAGCAGCTCCGCTTGATTCGTCTCGATTGCATACGCCTTCATTTTCTCGGAGAACAATCGCATCTTTGCAGCATCGTTCTTGATTGCATGGTTCAAGATCGCCGTGCCTGAAGTGACTGCACGATACGTCGTATCGAATCTTCGCCGGTCAATCAGCACTCTCACTCCCATAAAGCCGTAAGTGAACAAACCTACGACAAATACGGTCGCGCCTAATCCTACGAACCATGTATTATATACCCACATTCGAAGCATCCCCATACTTGGAAGCACATAATTCATCACCATGCTGAACAAGACGGGCGGCAATACAGCCGAACATACGATCCAGTGCTTTCTGGACAAAGCCGCGTAAGGCTGACGCTTCAGCAATATGAGCACTGTTCCGAACAAGATATACGGAACGGCCCACCATACAACTAGCTTGAACGTAATCGGATACATTTCGTTGTAAAATGGCGTGAATAGGATACAGCACAAAATGGGGAGTGCAAGGAGCCATTGCACCAGCTTATATAAAGCGAGAGGCATACGAATGTGATGATAGGCTAGTGCGAATAATAGGAAAAAATACGGCAGACCGTAATAAGACGTCAAGGACGATACGGCCTGCACGTAATAGAGCATCTGCTGGCCGCTGATGCTCATTCCAGCCTCTGTCGCTGCCGGAATCCAGCTTAAATCAAGAACGGCCGCCAGCGCACCTGCGCCGCCGCTGAATGCAACGGCGCCTAATCGACGATTAATGTCCGAGCGGCGATCGGATAACCATAAGATGGCCGCTATGGCCCATAATGCGATTAGAACGAACAGCATGCGTTAGCTCCTTTGCGTATCTGATACTATGAACTGATCTCGATCGTTACCGGCGACCATTCTCCGATAACCGTCTGGCCGTGCACGGAGACACTGCCTTCAGGCGTGAGATCTTTCTCGGTCATAATCCCGAGCGCGACTACGAATTGATTGAACTTAACCGGAACGTTCTGCTCGCGGCGCACTTCTCTGCCGTTTACATAAAACACGACTTCGTCCTTGGCTTGGTTGTATACGATCTTATACGTATTGAACTGTCCGGCATCGAAGTCGGTATCTTCTTTAAATACGCAGAAATACCGCGTCTGATCGGTCTCGGGCACCTTCACACCTGGAAACGGCAATACGGCATACACGCTTGCATACTTGTCCGGCGATGCGAAGAAATCAAGCGCCCCGCCTGTTGTGAAATCGAGCAGGTTCAAGGATACGAAGCCGTCGTACAGATCGTCCTTAGCCGTATTTTGCGCGCGTGCTCGTATTTGAAGCTCGAAGCTGATCTCTCCGCCCTCCGGCACGATAACCGGTTCTGCCGAGTAATACATATGCTTGGCGTTGTCCAGAATTTGGATACGGTCATGGCTTCGGCTGAGCGGTGCCCGTACATAGAGCAGTCCATTGCGGACGATAACTACCGCGTCAGGCTCGCGATATTGCCAAAAGCTGCCGTCAGGCAATGGAAAACCGCCCATTTTCCAAACTTCGCCTTCGTTTAGAATCGTATGAAAGTCGCCTAATACCCATTGCTTGTCCATGATGTGTACCTCTTTCTTCGTTGTGTAATGATATTATTGGATGATGCCTTGAATGAATAACGAAACGATCATAATAACGCCGCATTGCATAGTTGCCTTCAAAGAGCCGCCCATTAATGGCAAATACGCCTTCGATTCATTGCGAGTTCCCAGCTTACCGTATACGAAATAAAGCGGAATAGCCGTTAGAATGCCCAGCAGAGCATAAACAGGAAGCGCTTCTTGAATGACGCATATTGCGAGTGCACAATAAGCCAAATACATAAGCACCTGCGAGAAAAGCAGCGCTTTGCGCTCGCCCCAAACGACAACTAGCGTCCGTTTGCCGGCTTCGCGATCAGCCTGCCAATGCAGGAAGTGATGGTTGAACAAGATGAGCGTCGTCAAGAAGCCGATCGGCAGCGACAGCAGCAACGCCCGCGTATCGAGCAGCAGCGTCTGTACATAGTACGAGCCGACTACCGGCAAAATACCGAATGAAAAAAGAATAGCAAGTTCGCTGTAGCCTTTGCCGCGATAACCGAAGCGAATCGGCGGCGCTACATAGAAGTAGGCCAGCAGCGCGCCAAGAACGGCGAACACCATAACTTCCCAGCCGCTGTAAATACTAAGAACGATACCGCACACCGCTGCAATAAAGAACAGCAGCCAAGTGACGAAAGCGAACTTTTTGACGCTCCATGTACCGTTGGTCAAATAACCCGAGTTCGTCGAGATGGCATCCTTGTTAGCATGAGCAGCCTCATCCGTCCCATTGTAGTAATCCCATAGATCATTGATCATATTGGAGAACAGATGCGCGCATGCCGCGCCAATCAAGGTCAATAAGAAGAGCCATACATCGAACACGCCATCCCATACATAAGCAGCCAACGATCCCATAACGATTGGTATGAGCATGACCGGAATTACGCGAATTCGTGAAGCTTTCAAAAATTGTTTCAACATATCGAATCATTACCCTCTCTGCTGTCGTTATTACAATTGAACCACTACCATTCGATTGTCGTCAACAGTCCGATCAATGAGTACGACGCTTCCAAACTTGATTTATCTTTTGTGCAAGCTGGCCCTGACAATAATCATTGCCGTTGCGAGCATCGAAAGCCCTTGCCAGCCTTTCACTTTCGGCTTCTACCCATTCGCTTGTGAAAGAATTGTGAACAACCAGCTTCCTTCTCCGCTTCTTCTCATTCCACAGCGTAAAGAACGCACTGGCCCCGATCAAATATTGGAATCGATTCCAGTCTGTTTTGTTGCTCAATACATATTCGGCTGTGCTCTCCAACAGTTTAGCCGCTTTGTTCAAGTCCGTTGCAGAATAATAACCGATCAGTCTGCCGTATTCTTCTAAGTAGCCGGGGCCTTTCAGCATCCCCGCGCCTTTGCGTGCAAGCTTGGCCGCCTCTTCCTGCTGATCGGTCTCAAGCAGCGGCATGAGGACATGGCTGTACGTATTTTGCGGGATCGAACGGCAGGACATCTTGCCGCTTAATATCGGCTTCAATGTCTGAAGCCCCCGCTTATAACGACCAGATGTTAAGTGGAAGTAGCCGAATAAATTTTGCTCGCAAGCCCGGCAATCGGACATTTGATCATATGGCGCTTTTTTCCACTGCTCATAATACGTTTGGGCAAGCTCGGCATGCCCGCCCGCTAGCGCATAAAGATGAACTTTCGAATAATAAGGCCGCAGACTGTGTCCGTATTGTAGGCATTTTCGTTTAAAATCATCAAAGATGTCTTCGATCTGAGCAGCTCCAAATTGCGGAAACCGCCATATGATGCCGACCAGCCACTTGTAATGCCAAATGATTTGGTGGCTGTCGTATAGATCCGGCTGTTTCTCGAATTGCGATAAGCACCAGGCGAAGGAGACGATGAAGCGTTCCTCGAAGCCAGACACTAACGCCGCCTCCGAATACGTCATTCTAGCGTGATAAGCTTCTTCCTTCGACATGTACAGATCGGCGATGCGAACAGCCTCTTCCAGCACCGTCACCTTCTGCTTGCCGTCCGGCAGGCTCCAAGCCTCATTGCGCAGCTCATCGTATCGTTGCTTCATCCCTGATGGCCACCTGCCTGACCAAGTCCGATCGAGAGAGAACGCATGAATGACTCGTTCATCAGCTGCATCTCCTCCGAGCTCATTGGATAATGCCCTAGCAGCAGCGACTGGGTATACAACGTCTCGATACTTAGCTTCTGCATCTCCGGGTTGCCGCATGTAATGGCCTGCTGCACGATCGGATTATTGTAATTAAAGCAAAGCCTTGCATAAGGCACATCGTGGATTTGATGAATGACAACATCTAGAACACTGTCGAACAGCTCATTCGACTCGGCTCTCGTCTGCTCCGCCATGCGCAAGAAGTTGAATTCTTCATTCGTATTATATAGAACGGCAAGCTCTTTGGGCTCGAACCGCTTCACCGCGCTGCGGCATTGGAATCGCTCTAGAAGCTTGTCCGCAAGCGCTAGGAAGGGCGAAGCTAAGCGAAGCTCAAGCGCCGTTAAATCTTGGAACAGATTAGAGAAGTTAATCGGATCAAGGACCCCTACCTGGATCTTCTCGTCATACTCCTCCAGCTTGCGCACAAGTTCAAAGTCATGCACGTAGCCGCCATTAATGACCATTACGTTCTGCGCCTTCGCCACGCGAACCACTTGACGGAACTCGTCTAAAGTCGACGAAACAACGATATTGGAGCTGTGTTGCAAAATATCTCCCATGCGCATCATGCCGTAAGGCGTCTCGAACGAGAGATGGCGAATGAACAGCTGGTACAACTCGTTATCCTCTACAGCCAAAGCCTTCAGCGAAACGTAATGAATCTTCACGATTTTCTCGAACAAATCGGGATCAGTCAGAGCCAGCATCATCAGATGGCGCTTCAGACATTGTCCCAGCTCATCTCGGACGGTATAGAACAGCTCGTTCTCAATAAACGACTCCCGCGATGCGGTAGGCTTCAGCCCTCCCACATTCACGATGCATGTGACGAAAAAAGCCCATTCGGGCAATATTTGACTCATCTGATCGGAGAGCAGCATCCGTTTCACATATACTTTATGCTTCTTCTCTGCTTGCAGACTTACCGCATAGGGCAAAATATAGGCCGTGCCTTCCGCTTCACCAATCAGCGACTTGATCGGAACGGCCTCTAGAAACCGGTGGCCGAGCTGAGCCTCGCCATATTCCAGCGCATGCTGAGGGTCCAATTGCCAAGGCGGCAGCGCACCGTTAATATTTCGCTCAAAGCGATCCTCGGACAAACGAATCGGCACCGGCAGAAACTCGCCGTAATGCGACATAAGCTGCTCTAATTTAAACCATTCATAATATTCCTCATAGTCTTCCTTGCACGTCAAATAAATCGTTGTCCCGATCGGCGCTTCGCGCTTCAGCTTGCGGATCGTATACGTGCCGTCTTGTCGGCCGCGCCATTCCAGCGTGTCGCCCTCCAGCGCAGAACGCGTGATCAGCACGATCTCAGCGCTTACGACGAAGCAGGACAGCATGCCGACCCCGAACTGGCCGATATAGTCGTCATCCCCATCCAACTCCTCGCGTTTAGACGTGCTTCCGATCTGCGAGAGGAAGCGGTGAATTTCGGGCTCCGTAAGGCCGATGCCGTTGTCATGAATCGCAATTGTTTTCGATGCGTATAGCTCAAATAATATTTTCGGCTCAAATTGATGCCCAAGCTTCCTGCGAGCTGTGATAGCGTCGACGCCATTTTGCAGCAGCTCTCTTACGAACACGCCCGGATTCGAATATAGATGCTTGGAGAGCAGTTCAATCATGCCCTGTAAATTTACTTGAAAGTTCATTTCGCTCATCGTATCACCTGTCTCCAATATGTAAGTTAAACTTAGTTCAAAGGCAATGCCGTCTGTATACGTTCATCATTCGCTGTTCTTGAACGTTATCCTTCTTTATCGACATATTGATCGATGTCCGACACTCTTTGCCGTTTATAAATAAAAAGAGTGCAGAGCGGCTATCGCTCTGCACTCCCTGTCCTGATTGCCCTGTCCTATATTTTGAATACCGAAGCGCGTTCCTTGAGCGCCTCCGATGATTCCGTCAACCGCTTCGACAATTCGCCCAGCTCGTCGGAAATGCCGTTCTGCATGTCGGACAGACCGCTTATTCCTTCCATCTGGCCGTTCACTTCCGTCGATTTCTCCAGCAGCTTATCGACGGCCGTAACGATATGCGTCATGCCTTGCGTAATCTCGTTAATCGCAGTCGATATTTCACTCACTTGATCAGATAACACTCCGCTCTGCGCTTCAATTGCCTGGAACGTCTCGCTAGCCGTTTCCGACGTCTCGCGAGTAGACTTGATGACATCCGAGAATTGGCTTATCGTACGGCCGCTGGCTGCGACATCCGCTTGAATAAGCGCCAGCTCCTTCGTAATCTGCTTCGAGATTGCGTCGGTCTGACCCGACATCTTGCGAATTTCTTCTGCAACGACCGCGAAGCCGCGACCGTGCTCGCCTGCGCGTGCCGATTCGATCGATGCGTTAAGCGATAATAGATTCGTCTGCGTATTAATATCTTGAATGCCTGCCAGGAACTTCGCAACATTACCGTAGCGTTCATTCATCGATTCGAATGCGGCCGTCAGTTTATCGAACTGCTCCGCCGTCTCATTCACTTTCAGCACAACGCCCGCCATCTGTTGCGAGCCGTTAAGCGATGCTTGCTTCATCTTCTGCATATCGCCATTTATGTACTCACTGGACGCCGCGATCTCTTCCGAGCTTGCCGAGATTTGTTCGGTTACCGCCGAAATCGATGATGCGTCGTCATACTGGGCTTGCAATGACGTCTTGCCATATTCGATCTGGCCTTTGACCTGCTCGGAAGCGTCACGGTTGCTGCCGATCTTCTCCGTCATCTGGTTCGATACGCCTAACACCGTACCGCTCACATCAATCGTCGCTTTGATCGTCTCGCGCAGGTTGCTGCCCATGTCGGCGAGCGATGCGTCGATATCTCCGAATTCATCGGCGCGCTGCAGCTTCGACTGCTCCGTGAATTGATTGTTCCGGTACGCTTCGATCCGTTTCATAATGCCGGACAAGCCGGTCTTAATCGAACGTGTAATGCCAAATATCATAAAGGCAGGCAATACCGCCAATAGGATGACATTCACGAGAATGATTATATTCGCGCTATCAACGCTTTTGTTAAGCGACTTCTGCATAGACTGCGTATCTTCAGACAACTTTTTCTCCATCGCTTCTTTGGAAAAATCAATTATGATCGTGTAGACACTGATCAGATCCGACACGCGCAGCGACTTTTCTTCAGCCGTTAATGCATTGACATCAATAGAAGTCGTGCTCAAATTCGTATAGGCAAGATCCAGCACCTTGATCTGATTCACATATTTTTGAGCATTCTCTTCGGCCGGATATTTAATATCCATAGCCTCGAATTGTTTACTTAATTGCTCTAAGCTAGTCGGGATTGTCGCTAACTCCGTCTTAATCGCAACAGCGTTCTCTTCCTCGGTACCGTTCTCGATCGCATCGATCATTTTCAGCATCGTCTTCAGCAGCTTGCCCGACACCGCTTGGTAATTACGTTCAGCTTCGGACAGCTTCTCGGACTCATCTACCGCGTTTGCTACCGATAAGTTCTGGGTATAGATGAATGCCCCAGCACCTAAGTTAAATAGGGTAATAATGGCGGAGATAATAAACAACTTCGTCGTAATCTTCTTCCCGTTCAACTTTTTCAAGCTTACTTGCCTTACTGTTTGCAGTGCTTTGCCAAGCCATGCTTTTCCTGTTGTTGCCCACGATGCTGCCTTCATGCTGATTCTCCCGCTCCCTCTGTCTACTCGAAAAATAGCAAAAAAGCTATCCAGGCCCCAGTCGGCGGATAGCTAAATAAAGCTAATCTAACCAACTGGCGGTCTGGCAGCCATAGCGTCTTGCCCCTTAGGCCCATAACTTTGCGTCCTTGCCTTTCGACAAGTTTGCCTTTTTCAGTTTGTCTGTTTTTTACATCAGCTTACATTATAGGACAGATTTCCTCTCATGTACATCCTTTTTTCCTATTTTTTCATGGCGAATTCAGGAACAGGGTCGCATTGCAATACCTTCTTGCGAGAGTATGAAAATAGGACGTTTGAATCGATATGACGGCTACCAGCAAAATATTGCGTATCGCTTCCCGCTGCTTGTCCGTCAATCCCGACAGCCTGTCCGCAAACCGATTGGCCGCTCCTCGAATGACCTCCTCTGTAAGCAGGTCCTGGTGTGGCTGCCCCTTCAGATGGCCGGTAATATCGAGTAATTGGTCGTTATTCGCGTCGAGCTCCTCGAACATCTTCGTATAAGTGGCGTACAGTTCGATCGGACCGACAAGATCATCGGACTCGTCTTCCGGCTTACCGAGCACAATCTCGAACAGCTTACGTATCGACTCGAAGTCGAGATTCGACTTCAGATCATCGATAATGAACAACAGCGCAGCTTGATTAAGGGAATATTTCTTCCCGGCCTTCGGACAGTCAAAATACGACTTAAAGTCTCTTTTGACCCAATTTTGCATAGAAGTAATGGAAAGGTTCGAATATTCAATAAGCTGACCCAGCGCCGATATTTCCTGCAGCGAGAAGCCTTTCACCTCACTGCCCTTAATTAACTTCTCTATTATAGGCGGCAGAAGCGTGGCGAGAAAGGCAGGCAATGTCGTCCCCTTCTCCAGATCGTACCGATGCGACTTCGCCCAAGCGCTCTGCAGCACTTGAATCGGCTTCTGACTGCTGCTGCCGCGTAAGGAGAGTAACAGCTCCGCCATCTCTTTTCGAGTAAGCGTAAAGGACTCCATATTCCTTCCTCCTCGCATTCACGACTTCGTCAAATTTGCTTACAAGTTCTTATGAACTTATCATATGCTCGCATTAGAGGGTTGTAAAGGGACGATATTCAATGAAAACAAGCCATCGTGCTTTCCAAAATACCGTTTATCGTGCAAAAACGGCGCTTAACGTTGCATACGACGGTTGTCATATGTTGTAATCATTCGGTATAGTTTAATTACCACACTCCTAACGTTAGGAGATGTACAGGTTGGTTAACTAAAAAATTCAAAAAACAAAGGGTAGTGAGAAACGAAAATGGGTATAGGATTCAATTTATTCATGGTTGCTCTTCTTATTTTATTAACTGCTTTTTTCGTGGCAACGGAGTTCGCGATTATCCGGCTTCGCTCCAGTAGAATCGATCAGTTAGTGCTTGAGGGCCGGAAGAACGCTCTTGCCGTTCAACGGGTTACGAGCAATCTGGATGCCTACTTGTCAGCCTGCCAACTAGGTATAACAATTACTGCGCTCGGGCTGGGCTGGTTGGGAGAACCGACCGTTGAAAAAATGCTTTTACCCTTATTTGAACGATTTGAACTCAATAGTGATATTAGCCATATCTTATCCTTTATTATCGCTTTCGTTTCAGTAACGTTTCTACACGTCGTTGTCGGTGAACTTGCACCGAAAACTTGGGCCATCCAGAAAGCCGAGTTTATCAGCTTCCTAACGGCTAAACCAATCATTTTCTTCCATACAATTATGTACCCGTTCATCTGGTTGCTTAACGGCTCAGCTAACGGAATCGTACGATTGTTCGGCCTTAAGCCGGCCAAGGAGCATGAAGAAGCTCATTCCGAGGAAGAAATTCAGATTATTCTTAATGAGAGTTATCAGAGCGGGAAGATCAACAATACCGAATACGGCTATGTGAGCCGAATCTTCGCATTCGACGAGCTGCTAGCCAAGGAAATTATGGTTCCCCGCACAGATATGATCTGCTTATTTACGAACAAATCGTTGCAAGAAAATATGGAAATCATTCGCAAAGAACAATATACCCGCTTCCCGGTCGCACTGGAGAGCAAAGATAATATTGTAGGTATGATCAACACGAAGCAGCTTTTCCTAGAATATGAATCGAACAGCAACTTTGAATTCAAGAAGCTTGTTCATCCGGTACTTAGCGTATCTGAGGTAACGCCAGTTAAGTCGCTGCTGAAGAGAATGCAACAGGAACGCGTCCATATCGCTATCTTGGTTGATGAATACGGCGGAACATCGGGACTCATTACGATTGAAGATATATTAGAAGAGATCGTCGGCGAGATTCGCGATGAATTCGATGCTGATGAACGCAAGGACGTAGAACAGCTAGCAGATAATTGCTACTTGCTGGACGGAAAAGTATCGCTTGATGAACTAGCGGACCTTACAGGAACGATCTTCGAGGACGAGGATGTCGATACGGTGGGCGGCTGGCTGTACAGTCAAGTGCAAGATCCGAAGCCGGGCAAGGAGCATCATTACGAGAACCTGATGTTCATTATCCGCGAGACGAGCAAAAACCGCATTCGTAAAGTAGAGATGCTTATTCAACAAAACGAGCCCGTTGTCGAGGGCGAGCTGGCCTAATCTTATCCTAATCAGCAAGAGGATGCTTTCTCCGTGAATCCAATGGATTCGCAGAGCAGCATCCTCTTTTTTTTGACAGGCTGGGTTTGCTATTGCTTCCGGCTAGCTCTAAGCCTGGTCGACTGTTAATCCCGGCTTGTACATCCTACTCTCGGCGGTCGCATTTTCCTTCGCGGTCAACGTCTCACAGCTTACTTTGTACACATGCGTTGCGCTGCCTTTGGAGGAGCGATAGCGCTCCAGATGCGTTCTCGCCAGCGGGTCCTTATAAAAGCCGGGCACATACTTGTCAAGGAGCGCCCGCATCGCCGCGTGCGCCTCCTCCCGCTCCGTAACCTGCTCCGCTTTACCGAAGATCATAACGCTCATATATGCGGTGTCGGTATGCGCAGGTACTGGATGCGTAATCGTCCCATAATTTTCACTAACCGTAAAGCATGCTTCGTTATTGTCCGCAATGATCCTTACCTTCCTACCCTCTTCAGCCCCGTGAAAATAGATCGCTCCATTCCACCAAACGAAATTAAGAGGTACAACATACGGCAGCTTGCCGTCCGATAGACCAAGAAATCCGGTCTGTGCCTGATTCAGAAAAAAATCGATCTTTGTTTGATCGCTGCATGCTCTTACATCCAAACGTACGGTAAACATGTTCTTCACCTTCCCAAATGGAATAGATATGTGTTACTGTCATGTTATACAATCGTTGTCACTACGAAAAGTGACAAAAACTATAATTCTAAAGGGGTCAGATAAATCATGACGATGATCGCCATCTCTCCCATACTCGATAAACAAAGCAGCCAGCCGGTCTACATGCAGCTGTACAAATATATTAGATCCCAGGTTGAAGCGGGGTCGCTTGCCGAAGGGGTCCAATTACCGGCTATCCGGCAGCTTGCGCTTCATCTTGGCCTCAGCAAAAATACGATAGAAGCGGCTTACCAGCAGCTTCTGTCGGAAGGCTATGTGGACAGCAAGGAACGAGGTGGTTACCGCGTATTACCGCTGGAGGAGCTCGTATGGCCTTTAAAGACAGATAAGACGGAGATGGAATCGGAGATTGTGAACATGGCTGACGAGCCTATTTTGCCGCGCAAAGTCGATTACGACTTCCAGTATGGAGATATGGAGATCGAACGGTTTCCTCATGAAGTATGGAAAAGCTGTCTCGTCGAAGCCGTCTCGAGCAGGTCAAGCGAGGTTCTTGGGTACGGACACTATCAAGGGGATGCTGAGTTACGTGCAGAGATTGCCCGCTACGCTTTCGAATCACGCGGAGTCCATTGTCATCCCAACCAAATTATCGTATGCGCGGGTACACAACATTCTGTGAGCATGCTGTGCCAGCTCCTGTCGCTGCGAGAGCAGCGTATTGGCATGGAAGAACCCGGCTATGCGGGTGTTAAGACGGTGCTGCGCAATCACGGCTGCTCCTTAAGCCCTATTCCTTTGGAGCATGACGGTATTCAGATTGAGCGTCTTTATACGGCTGGCGTGCAGGTCGCTTATGTGACTCCTTCCCATCAATTCCCGATCGGTATGGTACTTCCTATTCATAAGCGAACAAGGCTGCTGCAATGGGCGATTGATTGTGACGGGCTTATATTGGAAGACGATTACGATAGCGAATTCCGCTATTACGGTCAACCTGTTCCTGCGCTCAAAGCGCTTGATACAGCGGACAAGGTTATTTATATGGGTACGTTCTCCAAATCCTTCCTGCCTGCTGCACGTTTAAGCTATCTTGTCCTTCCCCCAACCTTAATGGCAACCGTTCAGGACAAGCTTGCAAATTACAGTCACCCCGTCTCCCCTATTATTCAGAAGGCGGTTACGCTATTCATGAGTCGGGGACATTTCGCCAGACATATCCGTAAGATGAGGCGCATCTATCAAGGGAAACATAAAGCAGTTACGGCCGCTATTCAGCGCTGGATGGGAGAACACGTCGAAGTAATCGGCGACCGTTCCGGTCTTCATCTATTGCTGCATGTGAAGGGCCGGCAAAGCGAGGATCTGCTTCGGCTTGGAGAACTTGCGGGCTGCCGTGCCTATTCCCCTTCCCGTCATTGGAATCATGCTGCAGATTGTCCGGGGGGCTATATGATGATTGGATTTGGAGGCATGGAGGAAGCCCAGCTTACAGAAGGTATTCGGCTCTTAAGCGAGGCATGGTTCGGCGGAAAAAGCTAGCTTGAGAAGTAGATCAAATTTTTTTTAAAAAAAGCTTGCATAAAGGACGAGTTGTGTGTAATAATACATCTTGTGTCAAAGAGAATAACGCGCCGTTGTAGCTCAATTGGTAGAGCAACTGACTTGTAATCAGTAGGTTGGGGGTTCAAGTCCTCTCGACGGCACCATCTCTTTCACGGGACGTAGCTCAGCTTGGTAGAGCACCTGGTTTGGGACCAGGGGGTCGCATGTTCAAATCGTGTCGTCCCGACCATAGTGAAACTATGAAGGTACAGCAATCATACATAGCTTTAACAAAGAAAGAGAAGCTTGAGCAATCAAGCTTCTCTTTCTTTGTTATGATGAAGCGGGAGAAGCAGCTAAGCTGCTTCCCCTATTCCCGGCTTCAACTTCTCAGCCAGCTCCTCGTAACCTGATTCTAACGCATAGTCAGAAGCACTCCAGCCCGAATCGTCTATCGTAGACGGTTCAGCACCATATTCGAGCAGCAGCATAACCGCACTCTCATCACCGTGTGATGCGGCAGTCATCAGAGGCGTCCATCCATAGCTGTCCTGCAGATTCGGGTCTGCCTGATGGTCAAGCAGCAATCTAGCCATTTCAACATAGCCGCCTGTTATTGCTACCGTCAATGCTGTATTCTCATATTCTTCCTCGATCAAATCAATCGATGCACCTGACTCAAGCAGCGCTTTTGCCATTTCTAAGTTATTCTGATCAGCGGCACTCATCAGCACGGTCCATCCATCATAATCGGTAGTATTAGGATCAGCGCCTGCCTGCAGCAGCTCCGTAACGCGAAGAGTTTCCCCGTTCAATGCAGCATCCAGCAGTTCCTCGTTTTGCGTACTGTCCTCAAACGCGCCAGTTGCCACTTTGAAAAGCGAAGCGGATAAAACAATTCCGGTAATAAACATTACTAAGATCGCAACACAGACGGAGCCAATTATAATATAAGTCATCCTCGACGACCGGTAGCGCGGAGACAGATGCGGGTCGACATACCGCTGAATCGCATCGATCCGCTTAGGAAGCGGAGGATGAGTTGACAACTTCTCCGCGAGCCATACGAAAAGTCCGCGCTCACTGCTGCTCTGAAGCAAATAATCTTCACGGTCCACCTGTTTGTATAAGCTCTTGCCCACTGCCAGTACCGTTAGTCCGTTCATTGCCGCTTCAGCGTCCTCTGTGAAATGAGTAGCCATTCGGTCGCATGTGTACTCACATGCCCGCGAGTAGGCGTCGCCAAGGAACGGCAGCCACATGGCTGGAATGATGAACAGGTGCTTCGTTAGATGCCTCCGCTGCAAGTGCGCAAGCTCGTGACTGATGACGAACGTCAGCTCCTTGCTCCCGCCTCTGTTCATCAGCTCGAATAAATCCGAATAAAGCACGACCATATTTCGGCCAAAGAACCGGGTTGCGAAGGCGTTCAATACCCCGCTTGATTCCATGATATATACATCCGGCAACGATGGAAGCCCCATCCGCAAGCTCTGTTGATATACGATTTCGTATATCTCGGGAAATTGCTTTTGCGTAATTCGCACGCCATTTATTCGAATGCTCGCGTTCAGTATCGCTTGAGCAATGAGCGGCACGACGACAATAAACAATAAAATATAAATGCCTATAATCGAAATCAACAATACGAGCGAAGCTATAATACTAAATACGAGCGCTATTACATAATACGTTTTTTCTTTCTTGTGCACCAACGACGGATCTACATACATTCCTTTAAGCAACCCCTTCTATAAACAATACCAACAGTCAACAGTATACATGAACTGGTAGATTTGGGGTATAGCCAATAACAAGAAAGAGAGCTTGCTTCTTGCGAAGCTAGCTCTCTTCCTATCATTAAACTCATGTATGATTTTTACTCTTGGTTTTTAACGAATCGTGAAGTCGCTATCCCGGAAATGGACCTCAAAATAGAGTTATAACGAACTACAGTAACGTTATTTTTAAAAAAGAAGCTTGAAATATGCGGCTCATGACCAAATAGCGTTTACAGGATTCGTTACCGGCCCTTTGATCCAATATATCCACATCTAACGCTATCACCATTCGTTAGACGCTAATAGCTCACACCTATAGTACTTCATAATCATTTTGTAATTTGACTAGTCAGCACCTCGGAAGTAATCCATTTACGGAATACGAGCAGCAGGATGATCGACGGCAAACTCATGATCGCATAATACTGCCAGACGCTCGGATCGCCGAAATTCGCAGGATCGCTCGAGATTAACCGATATCCATTTGCTACGGGAGAATACCCATTCTCTCGAGCATTGTAAATGATGGATGGCAGATAGGCATTCCACAGAGCTATGAATTGCAGCACGCCAAGCGCCAGCAGCGGCTTCCATACCTTCGGAATATATAGCGTGAAGAATGTATGCATCTCACCACGGCCGCTTGCCTCTGCCTGTTCCTTCAGATCGCTGTACCGGCTATTGAATATCGACTTCAGCACAAATATAGAAGCAAGTGAGAAAAATCCTAAAATCAGTTGAGAAAACACTGTATTCAACATGGACAGCTTCAAGAACAGGAGAACCTCGTTAATCACATTCGAACCAACAGCCAGTACAAATAGCAGAAGTAGTTTATAGAGGTTCCGGCCTGGCAGCTTCTTTACGGTTAATGGATACGCAAGCGTAACGGTAATGAACATGAAAATGACTACTGCAACAAAATAAACTATCGAAAACCCGGTAGTATTCCACAATGAGATATGATCCCACACGTTTGCTCCCGAAACGTTTTGTTTTGTAAACGGATCTATTAAAAGTAAATATAAGAAAAGCAATACGACAGCCGCATAAATCCCAGACACAGCTGTTCCCCACCACGTATTAGTTTTTCTAGTTTCTTGAGTTGCATTCCGATGTTGGATTCCGCTAAACAAATCGCGTAGGAGTTTGCCTCTCACAAGCAAGTATGAAAGCAGCACAAGAACAAGCTGAATGATGAATACTAATGTGCCTGCGGCAGACGATAAACTATATTGAGCTTGCATTAAGCCTATCATGTATCTGTAATTATCGATTGTGATTCCGCTATCTCTTGTCAATGAATTAATCATATTTGATGATAATTCCATATTACTTGAGAGTAAAAAGGAGAGATGCACAATCATATACGCCGCAATCGCTCTTGCTGCAGCCGCCATAATTGATCTGAACTGCCCACCGGCAGCTTGAGCTGACTGATTGGCCAAGATTGCTGCCAGACCAAGCATAACCGGAATGCCCAAGCTGCGGAATGCTTCGACTGCTATAATGATTAGTTTCGTCAAAGAAGGATCTGCAAGAAAGTACTTATTTGTATGGAATAGCGCTAGATGGCCAGGTGACAATAAATTGATCACTACCCCAGCAATAAACACCGACGGCACAACATAAGGAATCAGAAATAACGTTTGGAACGAACCTCTGATCCATTTGGAACGGATTGAACCTAATGAAAGCGCCAGCCCCAAAGCGATTGTACCGCTTATGAGTACGAAACCAATATTCATCACAATCGTGTTGCCCAAAGCCTTCATAAAAAGTTCATCCTCGAACAAAGCCGAGTAGTTGTCGAAACCCACCCAAGGACTGCCAAACATTCCTCGAAACGGACTATAGTCAATAAAGGAGTAATACATCGTTTGAATGAGCGGAATTAGCTTGAAGATAACAATAAGCAGTAATGCCGGCAATACGATAAGGTAATGAAACTTGTACTTCCAAATACGATCCATCAATTCGGGTGCTCCCTCGCTCTCTTCCTTATGAATAGGTATAATGTGTATTAACGACGATTAATAGAAACTTAAAGATTGGGGATTACAAAATGGATTTCCGTTTGGATTTATTGGATACGAAAATCGAGTTTTTTGAAGCGACGGATTTGAAGTCGCTGGAGCGTATGGTCAATAGTCAGATCGATATGAACAAGGCGCTTATGCTTGATGTCCATTCCATTAGCCATCAGGTGACGTTCCATCCGAAGATGGAGAAAATGGTATACAGCGCCGTCGTACACTTTAAAGTTAAGCGTTAGCCTGCATTGCAGCGGGCCTTAGACGTAACTCTTAAGCGACGGCGGCTTGCGGACGAGCGAGTTTTGCTCGTAATCGTAAGCTAGCTTAATAAGCATCGGCTCGCTGTATGCCGCTCCGGCGAACGTCACGCCGAACGGTACGCCTTCGGATGTGTAGCCTGCAGGTACGATGATACTCGGATATCCGGCGCGAGACGTAATTCTAGCGCCGAAGTCGGCCGGGAAGAGCAAGGCGTCGAGCTGATGCTCAGCAAACGTCGCATCGATGCCCTCGTCCTTGCAGAGCCGCAGATCGGCGGCGCGATCCCGCAAGTACGGCGTTTCGGTCAACATACCCGTTGTCGTCGTCTCTGCCGCAAGCAGCGTCGTCTGACCGTAACGCAGCGCTTCAATGGGATGCTCATTATTGAAGGCGATAATATCCTTGAGCGATCGCAGCTTCGCACCTGCCGGCAGCTTGCTTAAGTAAGCATTAAGCGCCGACTTGAATTCATTAAGCACGACCGAGGAATAAACGATTTGACGAGCTGTCTTAATATTGGCGGCATCAATGATAATTGCCCCCTGCCCCCTCATCACTTGGACGGCAGCATCGAATATCGCAAGCTGCTCCTCCGTCAGCTCCTCGAAATAATAATCTCTTGGAATACCGATTCTAGCACCTCTCAAACCGCCTCGCGCCAAATACTGCGTGTAATCGCCATGCCCCTTCCACTGCATCGCCCCTGTCGCCGCATCCGATTCATCATAGCCGGTTATGGCGCTCAACACGATAGCCGCATCCGTCACCGTCCGAGCGATTGGTCCAACCGTATCTTGGCTCGTCGATAACGGGAGAACGCCGGAACGGCTAACGAGCCCCACAGTAGGCTTGATCCCGACCGTCGAGCTCAGATTCGCAGGATTAAGTATCGAGCCCGACGTCTCCGTTCCAATAGAGACCATACAGAAGTTGCACGCAACGGCAACGCCGGAGCCTGCGCTCGAGCCGCCAGTCGGCTTGGAGATGTTATACGGATTGAGCGTCTGACCGCCGCGCGAGCTGTATCCCGAAGGCATGCCATCTGTCATAAAGTTCGCGAACTCCGTCATATTAGCTTTGCCGAGTATAATGGCGCCCGCTTCCCGCAATTTCTTCACAACCGTTGCGTCTTCTCCCGCATAGGAGCCCGCCAGCGCCAGCGAACCTGCGCTTGTGCTCATCTGATCCATTGTATTGATGTTGTCCTTAAGTAGAATAGGAATACCGTGCAACGGCCCTCGAACTCCTCGGGAAGCTCGCTCGGCATCAAGCGCCGAAGCAATAAATAACGCCTCCGGATTAACACACAGAACCGAATTGATCGTTAGCCCATTTTTGTCATGAGCTGCTATTCGGTCTAGATAGATAAGCGTAAGTTCTCTAGAGGTAGTCTCACCTGATGTCAGTGCAGCCTGCATAGACGTAATCGTCGCTTCGATAACCTCAAAGCTCATAGGATCGCTCATCTCCATTAGTACCAAGGTATATTTTGGAATTAATATACCATATCATCCTGCCCGCTACTACTTGAATCTATGAATCTAACTAAAACAGCCGCGCACAGAAACTTTTTTCCGCAACTTCACGTCTAAATGGAAAAATATCCAATTTCAAGGGAGAGTTCATATGGATAGTCCTCAACGCCAGCCACAACGGTTACGTATCATTCTCGTAGTCACGCTTATCTCCGCTCTTCTTCTGACGATCGGGTGCAAATCAGAAGATCTGCCTGTTGCTTCCCCGTCCACTGCCGCGACACCCAAGCCTACTCTTGCGCCGACGGTTACGCCGCTTCAATTGCTTACGGTAGATGGCCAAGTGACACTCAGCTCCCTAGCACCGTTCTTCGCAGGAAAAGCAGACACTGCGTCAATCCCGCTTGAAGCCAGTCATTACGGCAAAGCTGGCGATACATTCAAAGTGTCCGAGCAGCGAGGCGAATGGATTGCCTTCACTACCGATGAAGTTGGGCTCATCCGGCTACCGATCTGGTACGGTACAGACGCCGCTAAGGAGATTCGGGTGAGTCAACCGGTAAAGCTGAATGTAAAGCCTGGTGCAAAGTATTCTTTATTCCCCGGCAGCACGCTGACAACGGACGCCAGCCATCTTGGCGAGTCGATCTACAGCGCTATCCGCTGGAACGACTGGTACGGCATTCTTAAATCGCCGGTTATCCCCTATGGTGAATATCAGCCCAATCGGCCTGTGCTGCTCTGGATCCCTTCTGCACAGATTGAATCGAGCGAAGGCGTGCAAGGCGGCATCCTTGATGCGAATAGTTCGCTCCCGATCACCGAAGCGATCTCCATTATCGAGGCTGTTATATCCAAAGGAACGGATGCAGAAGCGGTGAGACAGTTGCTGGGCGAATCGAATATAATCGAGACGTCGCGCAATATGAGCACGACGGATGAAGCGATGCGCCTTGGCGTTACATGGCGCTATGAGCTGGGAGAAGTCCATTTTACGATTACGTTTAATAAGGAGAAGAAGGTTGAGGAATGGCGTCTGATTCAGACAGCAACCTTAGCTGAACATAAGAAATTAAGCAGTTATACGTATCCTGCGGAATACATGCACGAATATCGGGAACTTCCGCCAAGCTCTACCAAAGCTGTGAATTGGACATGGCGCAACGAATACAATCTAGGTTATACGTACTTGCAAGCTGTTACGGATCGCATCCTGCTGCTCAAAGGGGATGACGGCGGTTATAGCGGCATGCATAATAACGGAGGTCTATACGCGGTCGATCGGGAAACCGGCGAGACGTTGTGGAGGATCGATGCGGGGTTTGGCGGTTTCTCAGCTTACTTAGACAACAACAACGAGTATGCTACCGTATTCATTGACTATGACCCCGCTTCGCAACAATATGTACAGCGGATAAGCCGCGTGAGGCTGTCCGACGGCAAGCCTGTATGGACGTTCGACGGGAGTAAGCTCGAAGACTTCAGAGTGGCAAGGGCGAAAAACACCGTTGTTATCCATCAAGGATCATCCGTGCCGAATGCGGAAGGCAAGATTATCGCCCTTGATGCTGCAACCGGTAAAGAAAGATGGACCAAGTCAACAAATGACAGCTATGAGATTATAAACGATAGTGATCGTTATGCTGCCATAATGATTGTTCAATATAATACATTGCAGGCATTCGATCCGCTTACGGGCGAACTCATGTGGGAAGAAGCATCGCAGGGCACACAAGCCGAGTCGGCAAGCTATTATTCGCGCCCGTTCATCGAGTCGCCAATTAACCCCTTCGAGCCGGAGAAAACCGATCAATGGATTATGCTTGGCAATGAGATCCTATTAGTAAATACGAGCACGAAAACAAAGCAGGTAAAAGCGAGGTATACGATAGGCGACCATGAATTCGTGTTTGCGCTCGAGGGTCAATACCTGCTCATTCAACAGCCTGCAGATGACAAGACGGAGGTCGAGCCGACACCGTATAAGACAGCGTTATACGACGCGGTAAACGCCAAGACGTTATGGTCGATTCCAGGCAAAGCAGCAGGAGCGGTCTTCGATGGCGATAATGTCTATATGACCGTGGATGGCATTCCAACGGCTGTTAGCCAATCAGATGGCAAGATTCTCTGGAAAACAAAAGAGTCCTCTTTCACAGGTTCGGTATCCTACTACGGAGCAAACAAGTTCATCGTGCTGGATAACAAGCTACTGCTTTCTTACGGCGAAGATCTATTGCTCCTTGACAAGCAAACCGGCAAGCAATTGAACCGATTACAAGACGTCATATTAGGGTATCCCGACTTGCGCTTAAAGGACATTTTGAATGGCTTAATCAATCGTAATGGCGATGAGCTGTATATCGGCTCAAGCAACGGCTACTTCTCGCGAATGAAGCTAGACTTCTAATAACGATTACACATACAAAAGAAGCTGACTCCTGCACTGGAGTCAGCTTCTTACTTTAATATTATTACAAATCCTGAGACAGCCGAACCATATCGATAACTTGGATACCGTTCTCGTAGATCGGCTCATGATAGTGGCGGATGAAAAAGTCTCTATCGATGCCGACCATTCTGAAGCCGCATTTCTGATAAAGCGCCAGTTGACCGACTCCCGAATTGCCCGTTCCAATCTCGATTGTCTTGTAGCCAAGCTGCTTCGCGGTGTCAATCGCATGTTTGACCAGCTGCTTGCCGATTCCCTGCCCCTGCTCGCTCTCGGCGACTGCCACATTCACGATCTCGATGGTCTCCGGCCGAGTAGGCAGCAACACATACACCCCTATAATCAAACCGCCGTCTTCGGCAACCATACATTGACCCCGGTTCAAATATTCGTTCACCAGCTTCTCCGAAGGATCGGCCATCAGCAGCAGTTCCATCGGCGGAGGCTCTCGGTAAGCCAGCATTCTAATTTGCATCCTATACTCTCCTTGCCCATTCAGTCGCTATGGTATTCTAGCTTCTCCTATACGCTTGTTATTAAGACGTAGTTGGGAATGGCAAGGTTTCAAATAATTACTGGCAAAGCCTCTCTCAAGCTGCGGCACTATGCGTGAGCTGCTTGCGATAGACGAGCTTAGAGATCGTAATGCTAATCTCGTATAGCAGGAATAGAGGCACAATAACGATCAGATCGGATAAAATGTCAGGCGGCGTTATCGTAATCGCAACAATAGCCAAAATAAAATAAGCAAGCTTGCGCGCTTTCGCCAGCCTCGTCGGATTCAATATCCCAAGCTTCGTTAGAAACATAACGATCGCCGGCATCTCGAACAGCAATCCGAACGGGACAGTCATATGGATCATAAAGGTGAAATATTTATCCGCCGTATACATCGTATTGAAATCTCCGGCAGCCATCTGCGCCATGAAATGAAGAACCATTGGGAAAAGGATGAAGTAACCAAAGCAGATGCCAATAATGAACAACAGGCATATGCCGGGTATGAAAAGCAGCGTTGCTTGCTGCGCTTGCTTCGGTACGGCCGGCTGCACGAACTTCCATATTTGATAAGCTGCGATCGGCAGCGTAATTGCGATCGCCACGACTCCCGCAATCATCATATACACCCATACGACATCCGACGGTCCCAGCAGTACGAGCTGGTGATCCATATCCCGCACGAGCCAGCGATAAATATCTTTGACATAAATGAATGCTGCGGCCATCGCAACGAGGAATGAGACGAGCGTGCGAATCAGACGCTGCCGCAGCTCGCCTAGATGTCCGATCAGACTTTGCTCATTCGGATTCGCGTTCGCCATTATTTGTTCGATACCGCCTGCGCTTGCGCGTCCTGCGGTTCCCCGTCTTTGCGTTCTTCAGCGCCGCTATCCCCGCTGCCGTTGACAAGTCCTCGCGTAGCACTCTTGAATTCCGTTAGCGTCCGTCCGAAGGCGCGGCCTAGCTCAGGAAGCTTCGATGGACCGAACAAAATAAGCGCAATCACCAATATCAATACTAATCCCCCGATACCAATCTGACCAAATGGCATGTGAATCTCTCCTTATTATCAGAACTATAATAACCACCTCAGCCGCAGTCTCGTTCACATACGGCTGGGTGGCTTTAATCATTGATTAACCAAGCTTGAATCCGCTAATAGCGACGACTGCGCATCTTGCTTTGCTGTCGCCGGCGCGGTGAGGCCATCTGCTCGTCGGATTGTTCAGATCGGTCGTATTCTCTCCCGGATGCTGCACCGACAGGAACAACGTCTGCTCGTCCGGCGTGAAGAACGGACCGGTCAGCTCGCTCTCGACCGGCGCCGATGCGAACTGGAGCGCGATCGCCTGATCAGGTCCGCTCGTCGGAATAACGAACAAGCCGTTATTCTTGAACGGTTTGTGCACGCCTTTATTTTGGCTGGAGCTGGAGATGTCAGTTACAACCCACAGATGCCCGTTGGAATCAAACGCCAGGTTGTCCGGCGAGCTGAAGCCCGATTGACGGCCACCTGCGGCGAAGATTTCGAAGTCGAACGTTAGCGAACCAAGATCGCTGTCGGTCTCGAATATGCGCGTAATATGTCCGTGAATGTTGCCATGGTTGTCGTTGTTCGTGTGGCAGATGAAGATGGTATTATCGAAAGGAGAGATTTCGATATCTTCCGGACGATCTGTCGGCGTACCGCCTACGAGAAGCGCCGCTTCCTGACAGTAAGTGACGACATCGCCTTGTGTAGCAAACTTCTTAAGCAGCTCGGGCTTGTCCTTCACTGCCTTCTGCACCGCATCGAGCGTTACAGGCGCCCATTCGCCCTTCTTCAAGTTAGCTACGTATAGCGTGCCTTCTTCAAGCAGTGCGGAGTTTCCGCGTCCAAGCGACTTGTTGTACTTGCCCTTGGATATAAATTTATAGACGCAAGCGTCCTTCTTGTCATCGCCCATATAGACGACTACGCGGCCGTCCTTCGCGATGCCCATTGCCGTGTTCTCGTGATTGAAGCGTCCAAGCGCCGTATGTTTCTTCAAATACTTCTTGTCGAACGGATCAATCTCAATAACCCATCCGTAATGCGTGTCAGGCAGGCTGGAAGCGGCTGCCGTCTCGGCGAAGTTCTCCTCGCATGACAGAACCGTATTCCACAGCGTAACGCCGCCGGAGCAGTTCGCGAACGTGCCAATAGCCGTCGTTGCCCCGCCAAGAGCCGTAGCGCCTTTGGCCGGACCGGTCAGATCAAACTTCGTATATCCGTTGATTCTGCGTGCGTGGGATGAATTAATGTCCATCTTCCATACGCCTTTATCGTCGCGATACACTTCGATAACGGACATGCCTTGGTAATAAAGATTGTTGTGCAGTTGCTCCTTCGTCATCTTGCCGTCCTTAACCGGTCCGATGGAGAAGATCGTGCTGTATTCATGGTTATTGACGAGAAGCCCTCTTACATTAGAGCCCTCAAGCGGGAAAAAAGCGTTGTAGTCGCAGCCGGAGCCGAAGCGCTCGCCTGCTGCATTGATGACATCGTCGAATGCCGCTACAACGTCATATTTGAAGTTTTTGGGGAGCAGAAGCTTATCTTCCGAGGATGGTGCAATCGGCTCGAAATAACCGCTGACACGATTCGTGTTGAAGCCAAAAAGGTGATCAGCCGTGGATGACATCGCAGAAGCTTTGCCATTCAATGTTCCGAGGCCGGCGGAAGCTGCCGCCAGGGCAGCAGCGCCCGTACCTAAGTAAGACAGAAATGTTTTACGGTCAATCGTTTTGTTCAACTTGTCCACTCCTTATTCATCATTTGATCTACAAGATCAAGTGTAATAAGGAATTGTTAGTGTAATATCACCTTCATTTGTATCTATTGTAAATTGCCCTTATCATCAGCTGAAGCGAGCAGCTCGCTTACCGTCACAAACTGGTAGCCCTGCCTCTTCAAATCGATCAATAGCAGCCTTACGGCCTCCACCGTCTGCGAACGATCGCCATACCCGTCATGGAATATGAGTATGCCGCCGTCCCTCGCTTGCTCCATCGTCTTGCTTACGATATGGTCCACGCCGGGATTCGCCCAATCACTCGCATCCATATTAACGGCGCCGATCATCCGATAGTTCATACCGGCGGATTCTGCAGCTACGTCTCCGTCGAAGTCGATATAAGGCGGCCTGAATGTCGCCGGGCTGCTCCCCGTTAATTCCTTGATCAAGGCATCCGTCCGCTCAAGCTGTTCCTTGCGCTCCGCTGGGGCAATCTTCGTTAAGTGAGGGTGGTTATAAGTATGATTACCAATTTCATGTCCATGACTGTGAACCTCTCTAGCGACACTCGAATAACTCTCTATTGAACTTCCTATCATGTAAAAGGTCGCCTTCGCTCCGTACTCCGCCAGCACCTGCAGCAATTGAGGCGTATACGTCTCATCCGGCCCATCATCAAACGTCAATGCAAGCAGACGTTTCTTCGTTGCCACTTCATGAATAATACCGTTAATCGCCATACCACTAACCACCATCCTTATCTTCTAATAGCAGAAATAGCCTGTCAGCGACAGGCTACTCTAACTGCATCTGATATTCTACTATTAACCCTTCACACCGCCAAGTGTCAAGCCTTTGACGAAATAACGCTGAAGGAACGGATATACCATGATGATCGGCAAGCTTGCTACAATCGTCATTGTTGCCCGAATCGAAGTTGGCGTTACATAATTGCCGCCGCCCTGACTGGCATTCGCTGCCGCTCCTGCCGCGTCCCCGGTGCTGACGGCAGCGTTGGAGTTTTGCAGCATTTTCATCAGCTCGTATTGCAATGTACTTAGCTCGACATGCGAGGAATTGTACAGGAACACGTCAAACCATGAATTCCAATGATACACCGCTGTGAACAACGAGGTTGTCGCTAGAACCGGCATCGACAATGGCAGAACGATGCGAAGAAACGTTGTGAACTCGCCCGCTCCATCCATTCTGGCCGACTCCAGGATGCCCTCCGGCAATCCTTCAATGAATGAACGGATAACAATAATATTGAATACGCCGATAATGCCTGGAATGATGTACACCCAGAAGGTCCCCATCAAATGCAGATCCCGCACGAGCAGGAAGTTCGGAATCAAGCCGCCGTTGAAATACATCGTCAGTACGAAAGCAATGGATACGAATTTGCGAAGCACGTATTCCGGACGGCTGATCGTGAACGCGACCATTGCCGAACAGAAGGTCGAGATTATCGTGCCGAGCACCGTACGCAGCACCGAGATACCGGTTGCGCCGATGATTGTCGCTTCATTGAATACATACTTGTAATTGTCCAACGACCATACCCGCGGCCAGAAATAGATGCCGCCTCGAACGGAATCGCTCGCATGGTTAAAGGAAACAGCCATCATATTGATGAACGGATAGATCGTGACGATCATGAGCAGGATCATGAACGTAATGTTAGCCGCATCGAACAGCCGGTCTCCCGGCGATTGCAAACGTTTATAGCTTGTTTTTGCGTTAGCCATGATGGATCCCCCTTCTAGAACAGCCGTTCTTGCCCGAACCGCTTAGCCAGAGCGTTCGCCGAGAACAACAGAATGATGCTAATAACGGTCTTGAATATGCCTGCCGCTACTGATAGCGAATAGTTTCCTAAATTCATGCCGTATTTCAGAATGAATATTTCGAGGTTTTCCGAGAAATCGATATTAAGCCCGTTGCCAAGCAAATATTGAGGCTCGAAACCTGTCTCCAGTATTTGACCAAGATTCAGAATAATCAAAATAATGATGACGGATTTGATGCCAGGCAATGTTACATGCCAGATGCGCTGGAATCGGCCCGCTCCATCTATTTCTGCCGCTTCATATTGAGCGGGATCGATCGTAGTCATGGCGGCTAGATAAATAATCGTATTCCAGCCTACGTTTTTCCACACTTCGGATGCACCCATAATACTCCAGAAATACTTCCCTACACCCAGCCATAATATCGGCTCATTGATTAAGCCTAAACCTAACAATATCTCGTTTATAATTCCGCCGTCAGCAGACAGCACGCTTTGGATGATCGTCGCAGCGACGACCCAAGATAGGAAATGAGGTAAGTAACTGATCGTCTGAACGAACCGCTTGAACATGACATTTCGCAATTCATTAAGTAATATGGCAAGAATGATAGCCGTTACAAATCCGAGCACGAAGTTGATTAAGCTCATCGCTAACGTATTGCGCAGCACGAGAAAAAAACGCTCATCTTCAAACATAAATTTGAATTGCTTGAGTCCGACCCATTCCTGTTCGCCGAACGACCTTCTAGGCTTATAATTTTGGAATGCTATTGTCCAGCCCCAGAGCGGTACGTACTTGAATACGAACAGCCATAACAGGAACGGGATCGACATGAATACGAGCGTACGCTGCTTCACCAGCATTTTTAGAAATCGGACTGCTTTAGCAGGCTCTTTAAGAGGCAAGCTGACGCTATCGGATGTTTTCATTTCATTGTGAATGGACAATCTAATCGCTCTCCTCTCTCGGCGTCAGGCAGGGAAGAAGGAAGGGGCAAAGCCGTTAACGCTTGGGCTTGCCCAGCTCTGCCCCGCTTCTTCATGCTTCATTAACCTTTAATTTTCGCAACTTTTTTCTTAATCTCTTCCGTCATCGTTTTTTCATATTCGGCAACAGTAAGCTTATTGTATTCAGCTACATACTCATCCCATAGCTTGTCGAAATCAGATGCCGGAGCAAGAACGATCTTGGCAAAATATTTGCGAAGCAAATCTGTTTTCTTAACGCCATAGATTTGAGCATCCGATCCTTGCTCCAGAGCGATACTCCATGCTGGGTACCAAGGGCGTTCATCTGGTGCAGCGAACATCTCGGCATACGTTTTCACGCCGTATTTCGCTAAACGTTCCTTCTCCGCTGCCGAATACGATGCTTGCGCCACTTCAGGCTGTCTGCCTGGATCGACTGCATTGCCGTCAGCGAACGACGAGCCTTGACCATACATTGGCCAGTAGTATTCGTAGTAGCCAATACCGCTTTCTCTTTTGTAGTCGTTATTTTGCAATTGAGCAATTTGCTCAGCTGTACGATACAGACGGCCGTTCGCGTCTTTCGAATAATGCTTGCCTTCAATACCCCAACGCGTAAGAAGCTGGTTCTCATCGGTCAAGAGATTATCGAAGTACTTAATGATACGTTCAGGATCTTTAGCGCTTACCGTAATTCCGATGCCGCGGTTGTTAACGAATGATGCCGGTTCCAAATATTGGTCTTTGATGCTGCCATCGAATACGATTGGAAGCGGGAAGTACTCAAGATCATCATTGCCGTTAGCTTTAAGCGTTTGCGTAGCTTGGTTGATCTGCCAGCCGTAATCGAAGAAGCCTAGTACTTTACCGCCTGTCAGCTTCGCCAAGTATTGGTCGTAGTTGTCTACAACAGAAGACTTGTCGAACAGCTTCGCTGTATTCAGATCGTTCAGCGTCTTCATCCAACGCTTCGTATCTTCGTTGTTGCCGTATACTTTGGCATCCATCGTAGCCAAATCGACTTGTACTTCGCCGTCGTTCGGGTAACCGGCCATGTGGTTCGGAGGATTCGTAGCTGCGAAGAAGCGCCAGTCATGCGTCAGCGTCGTCATGCCGATCAAGTCCTCGTCCGCATGAGCTGCAGCGTAGTCAGTGATGAGCTTGATGTACTCGTCAAGCGTCTTCACTTTCGGATAACCGGCTTCCTTCAGTACGCGGTTTTGAATCCAGAAAGCGCCTTGATCGATGTTCGGTGCAGGGATGAATTCACCAACAAGCGGGCTGAATGGCAGGAAGTAGATGTTGCCGTCTTCCGCTTTCATCAAGTTGTAGTATGGTTCGTATACACGTTTAATGTTAGGAGCGAATTGGTCGATTAGATCGTTCAGCGGGATTAGCGCTTCCGCTTCAACAATTTTGTCGATGCCTGCATCGGGCGAAATAACATCCGGGTATTCGTTACTAGCGATCATCGTTCCGATTTTTGTATTCAAATCGCCAACAAGAAATTCCATTTTAAAGTTTACGCCCGTTTGATCTTCAAGCACTTTGCCGACTTCGGTTTTGTTCGAATCGGTGTCTTTGTTCGCAGTTGCGTTAAAGTACGTGAACGTCACTGGTTCCGGTTTCGCAGCCTCCGGTTCAGCCGTTGCAGCGTTGTTTGCAGGGTCATTCGTTGCGGCAGGCGTGTTGTTGCCGCCGTTGTTGCTTGAGCAACCGATCAGCGAGATTGCAATTACGGATGCGAACGTTGCCATCAGCCATCTTTTTTTAGTCATACAAGTTGTTTCCCCTTTCGCTATCTTGTAATTTGTAAGCACTTTCAGTGTATAAGAGGATGGCTGCGATGTTTACCTAGCAAACTTTATGTTTTACTCTCAAAAACTTATATCATTTTGAAAACGCTGTCACATTTTGACCATCTTAGGTCAAATGTCATTATTTTCGGTTATCACAATCGTGATTTCGGTCCCTTGACCCGGCTCGCTTTTGATTTGAAAATCTGCCTTGTCTCCATAAAATCCTTTGAACCGCAAATAGACGTTTCTCATACCTACATTGTCAGAAACCGCGTCATCCTTATCTAGTCCAGCGAGCATGTGCGCTAGCTTCTCCTGCGGAATGCCTACGCCATTATCCTTAATCGTATAAGCAAGCCCCGTTGCCCTTCTCTCGATATGAATGTGTATCCACCCAGCCTCCTTGAGCGGTTCGATCCCGTGAATGCTTGCATTCTCAACAAGCGGCTGCAGCGTCATCTTCGGAATCATCGTGGACAGCACACCTTCTTCTGCATGAATCGTATAGTTCAACTTGTCGCCAAAGCGGTATTTCTGAATTTCAAGGAAACACGCGACAAGGTCTAGCTCGTCCTTGAGCGTAATCCAGTCCTTGCCCCAACTAAGCGATTTGCGGAAGATCTTGGCCATATTATGAATGATCTTCGCCGTCTCAAGCTCGTCCTTCATCAAGCTTCGCATCCGAATCGTCTCCAATGAATTGAACAGGAAATGTGGATTGATCTGGCTTTGCAGGGCATGAAGCTGAGATTGATTGCGGCTCAGCTGAAGCTCTTTCTTCTGAATGTCGGCGATATAGACATCGTCGATCAGAGACTTGATCTGCCGTGTCATCCGATTAAACTCCTCAGTGAGCTGGCCGATCTCATCCGCTGACGGGGGATCGTTGATCGTCTCGAACGAATGGTTCTTCACCCGCTTCATCTGCTTAAGAATGCGGACAAGCCGAACGCTTAGTGACCGAGTGAACCATACGAGTATAAGCGTCGGAACGAGAATATTGGCAAAGGACATATACACGACGAATAACTTCGATTTGTTGACGTCCTCCAGCACCTCGCGCTCCTTGAACTCGCCAACGATTTTCCATCCTTCCAGATAAGTAACGTTGCCAAAGTCTTTTTCCAGCACGATCATATCACCGGACGTATCCGGCTGGTCATAATGGATGCTTCGTCCGCTTCCGTCGTTAAGCGGTTGCTTCGGATCCGACGAATATTGAATTTCATTATCGCGAATTAAATAGACCGTTCCCTCGAGCGTAACGTTTTGCAGCATTTCTCTTATCGTTTGGGGATGCATATCGATCTTAATCAGCTTTTCTGCCGAACCATTAACACCAGAATCGACCATTTTCCGGATGATGCTCAGCGTATTAGGAGCAAGTCCTGGATACTCAGGATCATTGCGCTCCAGAGCCGGCTGCGCCGACATTTTGCTCATCACGCTTTTGTACCAATTCTGCTCGCGAACATGACTGTTGATTCTTTGCACACGCCCGCCATATAGAATCGTATCGTTGGTGGAATAGATCGTGACCGCCTGAATAGCCTCATACACCGGGCTATATTTATCAAGCAAGTTGATCATATACGTATGGTAATTTTCCACGTAATCGGACTGATTGCTGTATTGTCTCTCTATATACTCATTCAATAACGTGTCATTATATAGAACGGTCGATATGCCTACCGCCGCTTCGATCTGATCATCAACTTCATTGCGAATTTGCTCAAGCCCCCGGTTGATATCAGCCAGCTTCTGCTTCTTCACGCTGCTCGTCGTCAAGTTAAAGAAGATGACGTTCGTCAACACCACCGGGATGAATACGGCAAGGATGAACACGATGACCATTTTATTGCGCAGCCGAATATCGTTCATTCGTTGGAACATGTACTCACCTACCGACTTTATTATGTTTTGCTGCGCGCGATTAACGCTTGCTTATATTCCGTTGGCGTCTTGCCTTCAACCTTCTCGAACTGGGTGACGAAATAATCGGCGTTGCTGAAGCCAACCTTCGCTGCGATCTCATATACTTTGCAGTCGGTCTGTCTGAGAAGACGCTTAGCTTCCTGCACCCTAAGACCGAGCACGTAATCATTGAAGTACACCTGATAGGTCTTCTTGAACAATTGGCCTAAGTAAACGGGATTCATAAAAAAACGTTTGGCTATACTCTTAAGACTCATATTCTCCCGATAATTCGCATCAATGTACAGCTTGATCTTATGAATGCCTCCGCTTGCCTTCTCGCAGCGCAGCTCGCTTAAATATTCGGCGCTTTCTTCGATGAAATCGAGGAACAGCCCCTTCACGCCTGCGGCCGTCATCGGACGCAGCGTCCAGTCCAATATCGGTTTCATCGAACGCAAATGGCTTTCTTGGCCATCCATTCTAGAGATAATCCCGGCTATGCTTAACACGCATTTGGATAAAAAAGCATTAACGGATTGCCCCGCTAAACGATCGTATTGAAAGGAATGAAAGGCGGCGTCCACCGTCTGCTTGACCGCTGCGAGGTCATTCTCCTCTAGTTTATCAATGAGGATATCGGCTAATTGAGCGTCGGCATCCTTGTACTGCAAAGTTAGCAGCATCGCTTCTTCCGCGAAAATAATCTTTTGATCCCCTAGCGCAAGCTTGCGCAGCGTGGCTTCACGGGTACTCTCGTATGAAGCTTTCAGTTGCTCCGGCTTGCGGAAAGGGATGCCTGCATAAAGCTGTAATTGTGCCTCATCTGCACACACCGCAAGCTCGCGAATCAATCTGTCCGCGAGTCGTTCCCATGAATGCGAATAAGGACCAAGCAGGCCGGAATGAAGAAACATACCAAATGCATAGCTGCCTCGATCATGGATAATCATATCAGGAGGACTGCTTAAGAACGTTAGCGCCGCAAGCTTCAGCTTCTCCAGATTGGCAATCGCTTGCTGCTGCTCCTCCTCTGGCGCATTATTTCTCTCGACTAACAAATAGCGATACTCATGGCCTCCCTTGCACAAGCCAAGCTCCAGCACAAGCTCTTCATTTCGTTTCTGATCGAGATTTCCTTGCAATAACTGATCCAGTAAATCTACCGCATTTCGCTCTCTAATCGCTTCCTTCTGCTTCGAGGATTGCTCCAGCTTGACCGATAGCCGCTTCAGCGTCTCGATCATTTCGTCCTCGTCAATCGGCTTCAGAATGATGTCTTCTACGCCGTATCTTAACGATTGCTGTGCATACGCAAAGTCGTTATAGCCTGTAATTACGATAAATTTAGCCTGCGACAATCGCTCTTCTTTCACTAGATTGATCAATTTCAAGCCGTCAATAACCGGCATCCGAATATCCGTCACGACTAGATCAGGCTGAATGTCTTCGATTAGCTTCAGCGCTTCTTCTCCATCAGACGCTTCTGCTACAATCGTATATCCGAGATCCTGCCAAGGAATAAGGACTCGCAAGCCTTTCCGCGCAAAAACTTCATCATCGACGAGAATGACCTTTTTCATCCTGCACCACTCCCAGCTATAGTTATGGAATCATGTAAACGCATACAAAATGTTCGAGCCCCGCAATTCAGAAGCACCGATTATTATAACTTCTAGACGGCATAGTCGTAACCCTAAAATGATTAGTTTTTGGTGCAAAATATTTAGTTTCTTCACTTTCCTTTTCAGAAAGTAGAAAAAAAGCCCAGGAAAGATACTCCCGGGCCGTTATTATTTACTTAGTAGATCGTTCTGCCATGCGAATCGGCAATGTCGGATTTACGGTAGAAATAAGTGTTCAGCATATCGCGCCATTCCTTTGCATGCTCCGCTTGCTCGCCGAGCCGCTCCCACACTAGCTTATAAATTTCCTCATTAACATCAGCTTTTATGGACTCCCATCTCGTGACTAACAAGGCCGCGCGCTCCGCGCCTTCGAAGCGCGTATCGTATATATGCTGGATGACGGTTTTGCCGGAATGAAGAATATGCGTATAAGGGACATGATGGAAGAACAGAAGCAGCTCATCTGGACATTGCTCAAGCGACTCGTATTTTTCAAATTGACGCGTTGTATATTGCCCCGAGTAACCCGTTCCCGAACGAACGGTTCGATCAACGCCAATACCTTTGCAATCCGCGAAGTGGTATGTGCCCCACTTGGAATACTCATAGCCGTCTACGTTCGGGCCGTAATGATGGTTAGGATTAACCATCCAGCCAACTCCAAGCGGCGCTGTATACGACTCATAGATGGAAAGCGAATCAAGCAGCATCTCGGTTATCGTGCGATTTAATTCCGGGTCGTTCTCGAACGTCATGGCCGTCCATTCTGCCGCAATTTCGTCCGCGCCTAAAGAAGGATTCCACGCCAGCCTTGCAAACCCGTATAAATTCGCCCCGGCTAGCGGATGTCCCGTCCAGCAATCATCATTGCCAACATTGGATACCGCAGCTATGCCCCCGAGCTTCCTGCCAAACAGCGCTCCGCTTGCAGCAGACGCAACGGTTGAGCCTTCGCCTCGCGCGAAGGTATCGAACTCCAATACCTCTTTCCACTGCGGGACGAGATAACATAAATGACGCTGTTGTCCGGTATACTCCTGCGTAATCTGCAGCTCAAGCAGTTGGTTCGTCTCTGCCAATCCGCCGAATAGAGGCGATACCGGCTCGCGCACTTGAAAGTCCATTGGACCGTTCTTGATTTGAAGCAGCACGTTATCGCGGAACTGTCCATCCAGCGGCTTGAAGTGATCATATGCCGCACGGGCACGGTCCGTCGATCGATCGCGCCAATCCTGCAAGCAATTGTAGACGAAGCAACGCCAGATCACATTCCCTCCGAATGGAGCAAGAGCATCCGCCAGCATATTCGCGCCATCCGCATGATTGCGGCCGTACGTGAATGGTCCCGGCCGGAATTCGGAATCGGCCTTAACAACGAAACCTCCGAACGTCGGCACGAACCGGTAGATCTCTTCCGCCTTCGCAGACCACCACGCGGCCACATCAGGATGAAGCGGATCCGCTGTATCCAGTCTTCCGATCTCGATCGTGCTTGCATAGTTGACGCTTAAATAAAGTCGAATACCGTAAGCGCCGAACAGCTCGGCTACCTTGGCAACGTCCGGCAGGAATTGTTCCGTAATAAGCTTCGTTTCCTCTCGATGGACATTGACATTATTGATCGCAACGGCATTGATACCCACGGAGGCGAGCAGACGAGCGTAATCGCTAATTCGCGTCATATCAGCTACAAAGCGATTGTCCTCGAAAAAGATACTATTGCCCGCATATCCTCGCTCAATCGTACCGTCCATATTGTCCCAATGATCAAGCATCCGCAGCCCGTTAACCGAACTCTCCCGAATGAGCACCTTCTCTATAGACTGTCCCGTCTGCAGCAATCGCAGCAAGTGATAAATACCGTACAAGACACCGTTATCTGACGCCGCAACGATCCGTATCGGTCCGCTCTCCTCCGCATAGATCGTGTAGCCGTCTTCACCCGTCTCCTCCAAACGGAAATCCACAGGCAGCGTGCTGACTTCCAGCAGCGGATCACTCCCGCGGACACCAGCGATAATCCCTTTGAAGTCCGAACCTGCTTCTCTACCGCCGATAACCTCCGGCCGCTTGCCAAGCAATGCAGCTAGAGCGTGACTAAGTTCCTCTCGAGCCGTTCGTATAACAGGCGAATCGCCGATCACTAGCAGCTGCGAGCACCGTTTCTCACAGGCATCCCGTTTGTAAGCGTCTTCAATATAAGTAAACCGAAGCCATCCCTCATAGCCTCTGCCTGGTCGCTTTGTCGTCATTTGTTTCTTATGCCTCCTATCGATTCGTATTTATTCATAATAACGAAATGTCGATCATACACAACCTGTGAAATAATAGTTTTCACTTAGAAAATAATAGATCGACAGCTCAGCTATTTGCTATACGATTCTGAATAGCGGCGTTTGCTTCACAAAGGAAACGGGCACCTGATGGAACTCGCGTTCAAGTATGGATGCCAAATAATGCATACCTGGTTCCTCACTCTCCGCATGACCAAGCAGCAGAAACGCCTTGTTAGCACCCTGATGCTTGGCGTCGCGCACATACTCTGGCGTCTCCCACTCCTGTCCTTCGCCGGATATGATGAGATCAAGGTCGTACTGATGGAATAATGGGATGCATACAGCTCCGCCTCCCCGGTAGCCTGCCGATAGGCCGATCCGCCGGCATGTCGCCGAAGCCTCGCCGACGACCCGCACGTATGACAAGCCGAGCTTGTCTTTCGCGGCATACGCGATTTCATCTAGCGGGCATTCCGCCGGCAGCTCAATAATAGAAGCATACGGCAGCACTTCTTTGACGTACTCGCTCCACCCTAATAGCTGGGTAAGCCCTTCCGTAATTCCGTCCGGCCTGTACGCATGCCAATAATCATGGAAACGGTAGATCGCAATGCCCGACTGTTCGATCAAGCAACTCTTTCCCATTACGATGGGATCGTCCTGCCACTGTTCCCGCCCCCCGCGATGACTGAAATATTCGCCTTCATGAGTAATGAGCAGATTAGCTCCCTGGGCAATCGCTTTTTCGATCGCTTGCTGCGACGCCATGAAAGTGACGGCTATGCCGGATACTTCCATTGAAGACACCCCAGCATTCAGCCCATCAACGGTGTTGTCTATCGTTTCAACCGCTCTCACTAAATATTCGATAACGTCATGAACTTTAATGGTCATTTTTGCATCTCGCTCCCCCATACATAATAAACGCATCGACGCTGCTTTCTTGCATCTTACAACAGATCCATCATCCATTCAAAGGGCAAAAAAATCAGCGGTCTCTCGCAATATGCGAAAAACCGCTGCTTAGAATGTAAAAGCTTAACCTTTACGAACGCGGCGTCAACACGACGTTCATATCGTCCAAATACAAAGTTGTAAGCCCTTCGTATCCGGAATCGCTGCCGATGATTACGAACAGCTCTCCTGCCGCATTCGCCTTCAGTGTTGCGGAATGTTTCATCGGCTTAGGCTGGAAGCCTTCTACCCCGTCATCCGGCTTCACCATATTACCGACGATCTTCATATCAGCGCCTTCTACCGACTGGTTGCCCTTATCTACGTTTACCTTATAATAGACATTTCCTTCTTCGCCTTCTTGCACGATCTTCGGCTCATGCGATACGAAGCCAGCCTTGATGCTGACCGCTTCGCCCGGTGCCCCGCCAACCCCCATCATGCCGCCGGCTTGGTTCGTATATAGAGTAAACGATAACGAGGCATCATAAGTCGCGTCCGGCTGTAAGCCCGTTATCTTCTTAGTCGCGTACATAAATAAATCGTCACTGCGATTCATGCCATTCAGCTTCAAGCCATAATTCATCCCATTGTCCTTAATCGGCAATAGTTCTCTTGCGTAGAGAAGCTCGTAGATATCCGGATCGTAATCAACTGGCAGATCAGCAAAGCCGCCTTGCCAGCCTTCATCACCGGCATTGAAATTGTAAGATTCCGAGATGGCGCCTGCTTCTTCGCCGTTTACCTTAATGGTTACCTTCTTCGTCTTAGCTTCCCATACCGTATCAGCACCTAATAGCCCTGCCACGCTCTTCGCGGGAACGAAAGCTTGTCCGCTTATAATTGCGACCTTTGCAGGCAGCTTAATGTTCTTCACGAATGTTCCGATGATGGAATCGTCTCCCGCTTTCAGCGAAACGGTTAATCCGCTTCTCTCAAGCCTGATGGACTTCTCGGCGGCATTCCACTCCAACTGCGCTTCAAGCCCGTCAGCCAGCGCGCGCACGGGTACCATTGCGACGCCTTTCTCGATGTAAGGCGCATTCGTAAGCTTGACCTGGCCGTTATTATTTGCTGCCGTAAGGCTGCCTATTTGGAATTGTACAGCTGGCGCTGCTTGCGCCGCCCCAAAAGCCGCTGTTGCCGGAAGCGATGCGGTCAGCGCCGCAGCCGCTACTAGAGCAGCGATACCTTTTCGATTACGATGTTTCTTTAGGAATGACATGAGATGCACCTGCCTTATTAGATTCGTATGCGTTCTTCTTCTAAACGCACCTTCAGCCCATAATGTTGCCGCTCGAATAAATTCCAATAATCTCCTTAACCGCAAGAGGCAGCCCGCAAGATCCAATTGGATCTTGCCAAGCTGCCTCTTATCGTTAAGCTTCAAAAAACTTAGGCAAATACGCCTTATTTTGCTCCAGCATCTCCGTTAGCATCTCTTCCGCCGCGTTCGCGGAATCAACAAGCGGATGGCTGACCAATGCAAGCAGCGCCGTATCGCGGTTGCCAGTAACGGCCGCTTTGATCGCTAATGACTCGTACGTCTTCACCGCGTGAATAAGTCCTTTCACCGACTCGGGAACAATCTGGACCTGCTGCGGAATCGGTCCATCCTTCGTCACTTTGCAATTGACTTCGATGCAAGCATCATCCGGCAGGAAGTCAAGAATGCCGCCATTGCGAACGTTCAACGTCTGAATGTCTCCGATGTCGTTATAGAGCGAGTTCATTAGCTTAACGGCTGCCTCGGAGTAATAAGCCCCGCCGCGCTGTTCAAGCTGCTTCGGCTTCTCGGCAAGCTCTGGGTTTTTGTAAATTTCGAACAGCTCATCCTCCAGCCGCTTCACCGTCTCTGCTCGCGATTCACCTTTCGCGGCTGCTGCCTTCTGCTCAGTGAGCATCTCGCGATGCAAGTAGAAATATTTCAAGTAATAGGACGGAATCGCTCCAACCGACTTAATTAGACTCTCGTTCCACGCGAACTGCGGCACATTCGCCGCGGTGTATCCGCTGCGGCTGTCCAACAATTCTTCCAGCTTCGATTCGCCGTCAATCGTAATTCGGCTTACCCAATGAAGATGGTTAAGTCCGGCGAACTCGCAATAAATGCGGTCAATAGGGATGTTGTACAAGCCCGACAGCCACTTGTAAGCGGCGATCGGCGAGTTGCATAATCCAATCGACTTGATCGTCGAATGCTTATGAATCGCTTCGGTCACCATTCCCGCTGGATTCGTGAAGTTCAGCAGCCAAGCATCCGGACATAGCTCCTCCATATCCTTGCAAATATCGAGCAAGACGGGAATCGTGCGAAGCGCCTTCATCATGCCTCCGGCGCCTGTCGTTTCTTGCCCGATCATATCGTACTTGAGAGGAATAGACTCGTCCCATCCCCGTGCCTCAAGCAGCCCGATCCGCATCTGGGTCGATACGAAGTCAGCTCCGACCAACGCGCTGCGACGATCAAGCGTCAATGACAGGTTGATCGGCAAGCCCGATTTCTCAATCATGCGCAGGGCAAGCTGTCCTACGATAGCCAGCTTATGCCTTCCCTCTGGAATATCGACAAGGACAATTTCCGTTACCGGAAATGTAGCGTAGTTCAATATAAAGCCTTCTATAAGTTCAGGGGTATAAGACGAACCGCCTCCTATAACTGCAACTTTTAATCGAGTGCCCATTCCGCGTTTCTCTCCTTTACCGCCAGATTGGCGTTCAAATGATCGTATACCGTAGATTCCACCTGCTGTCCGCTTTTCTCCATTGCCAGCAATATCGCTCCCGCAACCGGCTCCATCTCTAGAACGCGCAGCGTGCACTGGGGAGCAACCGCTTTCACTTGCTCCTCGATATAAGGCTTAATATACCTGCTGTCCCCGCGGGTCAGCACACTGCCGACCATCACTAGATCGAACGTATCATGGGTCATGTTCAGCCTGCGGATTACCGCGCTAGCCGAGATGCCTAACTCCGTGCCTTGCCTTTGCAATATTGCCCGTGCCGCTTCATCGCGGTCCGCTGCTTCGAACAGCAGCTTCGCCAGCATATGCGGCGCTCTCTTGTATTCATCAAGGTAATCATGAAACATCGCTTCTACCGAATCGAAACCAAGCATCTCAAGCGTCAGCTCCGTCAGTGCAGTTGGCTTCTCCCGTCCTTCCCAAGCACGTATTACGGCACGGAACGCTTCGACAGCCAAGTCTCCGCCGCCTCCGAAGTCACCGAACGAATACCCGAATCCTCCCACTTGTATCTCTTCACCTAATGCATTGACGCCATAACAATTCGTACCGCTGCCGCAGATGACGACGACGCCGTCCTGCTGCTTCGTGCCTGCTCTTAAGCCGATAACCGTATCGCATACGATTTGATGGTGTTCGAATCCCATTGCGGCAACCATTGGCCTCAATATTTGAAAGTCGGCTTCGCGGTCAGCTCCTGCCAGGCCGAACGTCGCGAACCGTATATCCTCGTGCTTTACATTCGCTTGCTCCATAGCCGCATGGATCGCTGCACGAATGTTTCCGTCAGCAAGCTCTACGCTGATCTGATGATTGCCGCATCCGCTAACGCCGCGACCTATGACATGACCTGAACGGTCGGTAACGACCGCCAGCGTCTTGCTCCCTCCGCCATCGATTCCCAAGTAATATGCCAAATATGATCTCCCCTATGCGGTTACTAGGCTATTAGAGACCGCCCCTCCCCCCGTGCCGCGCCCCCATACAGGGAGCGCATGCTCGAGAAGCGATAGCCGGTCTCATCAACCTTATTGTCTCTCTTTCACGCTACTTGCTTAGTTTTGCAACGTTTTCTTGCCATCTCTCTGTTTTGTAAGCCAGAAGCTTGTCGTAACCTGCTTTCTGCGCATCATTCTCAGCTTTGTCAAGAATGGCGATAACCTCTTCATCCGAGCCTGCATTCATAACCGCTTTCGCCCTTGCTTGCTCATAGATGGAAAGAATGCTTTGTGCGATAATACCTTCCTCGGAATCGCCCGCTGGATCAAGATTTACATATTCAGTCGTATTGAATTGTGTTTTCCACGTGATCTCCGACTGCCAGTATGTCTCCCAGCTGCGCTTCTCGGCCGGCAAAGTCGATTCGAATTTGGATTTGGAATTGTCGACATATACCGTGTTGCCGTTCCATTGGAAGTTGACCGTTGAGTTCATCAGCTCGTCGCGGCCTTTCGTGTCGCTTGAGAATTTATCCGTGAAGAGCGGAGCTTCCTCAGCATCTACACCGTCCCAATACAAGCCTTCAGGTCCCCACATAATCGTACGTTGTCCTTCCGGACCTGTGAACCAATCAAGGAATGCGAAGATCGCTTCCGGATTTTTAGCGTTTTTCGTAATGACGCTGACGTTCCAGCCCAGCTGCTTGTAATCGCCAGGGAAAATTTTGTTTTTGTCCAAGCCTGCTTTATGAACCGGCCATACCATGATGTAGCCTGCTTCCGGATCTTGTGCGCTAAGCTGCGAGTTGCCGATAGCCCCGAATTCCGTAGGACTTGAAGCTACATACATCGCAACTTTGCCGCTAACGACCTTCGACTCGACTTGCTCCAGCTTCTGCGTGAATGAGTCTTGTGAAATCAGCTTCTCGCGGTACAGCTTGCTAGTGAATTGCAGCAGCTCGCGATACACGGGGTCAGCGAACAACGATACAAGCTTGTCGCCTTGCGGTACTGCCATCATGGTGTTGAACGTGAACGGACGGTTCTCCGCGAAAGCCGATACCATAACGTCCATGCCGGCAGCCGTCTGACCAAGCTCAAGCGGCACTACATCCGGGTACTTCTCCTTGACTTGCTTCAAGTACGCATACAAGTCGTCAACCGTTTCTAGACTTGGAGCGCCAAGCTCATTATAGATTTTTTTGTTAACGAGGTAACCCGAGTTGCCGTTCGGCTGCGTCGTATACCAGTTCGGGAACTGATACAGCTTGCCGTCCGGGGAACGAAGCATATCGAGCGTCGACTCGCCAGCCCATTTTTTCAAATTCGGATATTTATCCAAATAATCGTCGAACGGTACAAGCAGACCTTCTGCGCGAAGCTTCTCTACGTCTGCGCCGCGCTCCATCCACATTACGTCAGGGAGCTCCTTGGAGACGATCATCGTGCTTAGCTTGTTTTTCGCAGCACCGCCCGAGCTGATTGGCACGACGTTCACTTTTTTGTTCTCTTTGATCCATTTGGTCGCCAAATCTTCGCCCCAGACAGGCATCGTGTACCAGTCATAGTGGCCATAGAAGGAAAATTCCAGCGGCTCTTTGCCAAGCTCGTACACCTCGCTTACCTGCTCGGACCCTTCATTCCCGCCGTTGTTGCCCTTGTTAGCCGGCGGCTCATTATTGGCATTGTTAGAGCCCGAACATCCTGCAAGTGCGAGTGCCGTAACGACTGTGACTGACAATGTTGAAAGAAACGCTTTGTTCACCTTTTTCATGTTATTAAGCTCCCTTCCCCTCACTTATCTATGGTTAAGACTAATGCCTTATACCCTCGCCTATTCCTTAAGAGAACCAATTAACACGCCTTTGACAAAGTATTTCTGAACGAATGGATACACGCACAGGATGGGTACAGTAGCGACCATCATCGTTGCCATTGATAATGACTTGCTCGTTACGGTTCTCATTTTGTTCAATCTGCCTTGCGCCGCCGAGTCCATATTCTGCATTTGCTCGAGCATAATGTTCGAGTTCAGTATTTGGTTCAGCTTCGTTTGGATCGGCAGCAGGTCCGTATTGGTAATATAAATACTTGGCGTGAACCAATCATTCCAATGATAGACGGCAGTGAACAAGGCCAATGTAGCGATAACAGGACCCGACAGCGGCAATACGATCCGGAAAAAAATACCCCAGTTCGACGAGCCGTCAATTTGCGCCGACTCTTCAAGTCCTTGCGGAATGCCGTTGAAGAAGGTGCGGAATATGATCATATTCCATACGCTGATAATGCCAGGGATTACCATGACCTCGAAGGTGTCCATCAGATTCAAGCTTTGAATAAGCAAATAGCTAGGGATTAGGCCGCCGCCGAAGTACATCGTGATGACACACATGATCATATAGAATTTGCGGCCGATCAATCCTCGCTTCGTCATGCCGTAAGCGAATATTGCCGTAGCTGCAATGGATAATACAGTACCTATAACAGTACGCTTGACAGATATGAAGAAGGCGTCGATAAGACGTTTATCCTTGAATACAACCTCATAGTTCTGCAGCGTGAACTCCCTTGGCCAGAACGTAATGCCGCCAAGCATCGTATCGGCACCCGAGTTGAATGAAATGACTGCTGCGTTCCAAAATGGATAGATGGCCGTAAAACCAAGTACAGCCAGAACGATATAGATCAATGAGACAAACATTTTATCTTCCATTGCCAGCTTCATGCCGTCACACGCCCCTTCCCTTTACCATAAGCTGTTGCCTGATTTGCGAGCCATATAGTTTGCTCCGGCCAAGAGTCCGATGCTTATCAGCGCTTTGAACAACCCGGCTGCCGTCGCATAGGAATATCTGGCATTAAGCACGCCTACACGATACACATAAGTGTCGATGACCTCGCTCACTTCACGCAGCCCCGGATTCGTTGCCAGCAGCAAAATGTCATCAAAACCGGCATTCAGCAGATTGCCGATAGCAAGGATGGAGAATACGACAATGACCGGCAAGATAGAAGGAATCGTAATCGTGAACATCTGTCTGATTCGGCTTGCGCCGTCAATGGATGCCGCTTCATAAAGATGAGGGTTAATGCCCGCAATAGCCGCCAAGTATACAATGGATGAAAACCCTATTTCCTTCCATACACCCGTCGTTACGAGAATCGACCAGAAGTACTTCGGTTCAGCGAGAAAGTTGATCGGCTCGTCGATAATATTCAATGCTTGAAGCAGCATGTTCACACTGCCGTTGTCTGTCGATAGCAGCGAGATGACGAAGCCCGACACGATGACCCACGAGAGGAAGTGGGGCAAATAACTGATCGTTTGTATGAGCCGCTTGAACACCCGGCCCCCGATCTCGTTCAACATGAGCGCTAGCAGGATCGGAGCAGGAAATCCGATTCCAAGCTTCAACAAGCTAATTACGAGCGTGTTGCGCATCACAGTCCAGAACTCTGGTGCGTTGAAGAACATTTCGAAATGTTTCATGCCAACCCACGGACTATTCATGAACCCTTTGAACAAGCTGTAATCCTGGAATGACATCAGCACCCCGTACATCGGAATGTAGCAGAACACAATGATGAAGATCAGCGCCGGCACGACCATGAGTTGAATATCCCACTGTCTGCCGATTCTTTGGAGCAGATTCGGCTTTCTGTACACTTCTTCCGCCGTCTTCACGCTCAATTGCGGCATAACATTCCCTCCCCTTCCTAGTTGCATGTAATACTCGAGTCAGTTTTCATAACATTTACGGTTAACTTGATATATTCCTATTGTAAAGCCAAGTTATAGCCTATTCCTCGCCTATACCTTTGAAAACTAACACTATCTTACTGCTCAAGAGCCATGAAAGCGTCTGGACTGCTTAGGCGATGCGCCTATATGTTTTTTGAACAGTCTATTGAAATTCGATAACGTACGAAATCCGCACTCCAGGGCAACGTCCGTTATTTTCAATTGATTATTTTCGAGCATCGCGACAGCTCTCTCAAGTCGTATATGAATGAGGTACAACAGGGGCGGCATACCGACCGTCCGCTTGAAAATATCACTGAATCGCGAAGGGCTGAGATAGACGAGCGCAGCCAGCTCCTCCAGCGTCCACGGGTGGGCGAAGTTCTGTTCCATCTCGTGAATGACATAACGCATTTTATCGAGCTGGCGCTCGCTGATCTGACTTGCGGCAATAGCAGCTCCTTCGATTCTGAATTCCCGGTTGACGATCGCGAGAAACCGCAGCAGAAGTGCATATACCATCGTCGTGTAAGAACGCTGTCCACTTTCATGCTCTTCTTGCAGTTCTAATAAAAGCGCTCTCATTGTATGCATTCGCGGATGCTCGCGATCGAGCAAATTCGAGAAATTAACCCCCATTTCGCGGAATGGACTAAGCAGCTCCGGATCGAGGCGCAAGCTGCTGATGAGCCATGCCGGATCGAATGAGGTTACTTGCATAATGAGATCTTTCGTCTCATAAGCGCAATGCAAATCATTGGAGTTAATGAGCAAAATATCGCCTTCCTGAAACTCGAATTTCTGTCCGTTAATGATATAGTAGCCCGTGCCTGATTTAATGAAATTTATCTCTAGCACATCATGCCAATGGAGCTTCTGATAGTAGCTCGTCACGCCTATCGTATCTCCAATATAGAACGGATAATGCTTAGCCATTTTTACTTTTTCCCGCGGAATGTCTCCGCCTTTGAACTTCGTCATGAGCGTTGCTCCTTTACAATGTTTTCAGATAAGTAAGATAATTGTTAGGCTCATGATGTCACAAAAACTATCATTCGACAAGGGGAGTATTTACTAATATCCGAACATTCTCATCTTTCGCCTTTATACAACATGTTCTGCGCCGCATTAACACGGTTATTGGCCATAGCAACAAAAAGGCTAACCCGCCAAGTCTGTTAGGACCTGGCAGGTTAGCCTCTATCAGCAGCTCTATGCTGCGAACTAACGTATGCGTAATACAGTTATTCCAGAGTGAACGACGCCAGACTCGCGTTGCCGTTGCCCGTATACGTGAAATACAAGGCATTAACGCCTTCTGGGACGGTAATGTCGGCCACATACGTCGTCCATACGTTCGTGAAGTCGACCGGTATCGATCCGAGCGACGGACCATCCCATGCCGTCTTGACCTCGAAGCTGCCCTGGGCATAACCGCGAGCCTTGATCTTGACGCGCTTCACGCCTTCGCATCGAAAATACTTGAAACCCGCTGTTGCGGAATCACGCATATTCGCGATGTAACCGACCTCTTCGTCCCCGTCCATGCCGTCTTGTGTTATTTTCGGGAATCGGCCGTCCATCCACGCGCCGTACGTGCCCGTATACAATTCATCCGTATTCGTGAACAGATGGCAAGCCAGATATGCCGGATACTCGCCTCGTCCGACAAGCGGGCCGCCGTTCGGACCGCTTGTCGTGAGCTCGACTTGCGGAATGGTGCCGTCCTCCATGATCTTAATCGGTTCAATGCAGCCCTGTCGGCTGTAGCTCGTGCCGTTCGTATGACGATGATAGAACATGTACCATTGCCCGTTCGCTTCCACCATGCCACCGTGATTGTTGCCGCCATAATACATGGGTTTGTTTGCCGGCTTGTACGTATCGATATGCAAGTCGTTGTTGCTGACGATGACGCCGCGGTACGTGAAGCCCTTCGTCGGATGCTTGCTAGTCGCGTAGCACAGCTCGTGCATGACTTCAGAGGAATAGACGAAGTAATACATGTCGCCCCGCTTACGGATGGATGGCGCTTCAAAAAACGCATGTCCTTCGAACCCGGTTCCCTTGCTGTACGGCTCGCTTGGCACGATGAACGTCGGTTCTTCGATAATCGTAAGCATATCCGATCCGATTATCGTTACCATCGCGCCACTGCGCGACTTGTCGCCGATTGCGCAGAATCCGGTATACAGGTAAGTGAGGCCGCCTTCCGTCAAGACGCCTGGATCGAATTGCGGCTGATCGCCCGCACGGTCGCCTAAGCGCGTTCCGTCGGCGTACTTCACGTAACCGTAGAACTCGTATTTGCCAGCCGGTGAATCACAGACCGCGACCGAGACGACGGACACCTTGTCTAGAACATAATACAAATAATAGCGCCCGTCAGGGCCGCAGGTGACGTCTGGCGCATAGAGACACATGCGCCCGTCCGGATTCAGCGGATCGTCCGTCTTCTCGTAGATGACGCCTTCATACCGCCAGTCCGCAAGATCGTCGGCTGGCGCCGACCAGCATACATAATCGTTCAGACAGAAGACATGCCCGTTATAGCGGTCATGCGATCCGTATACATACACTCTATCCTGAAAGACATGCGGCTCTCCGTCAGGAATATACTCCCATGACGGCAAGTAAGGATTTACGCCTTGTTTCTTCATAAGAATGTTTTCCACTCCTCTAGCCTATATGGATACTCTATTACCCTTTCACTCCGCCAACGACCATACCTTTGACAAAATACTTCTGCAGGAATGGATAGACCAAAATAATCGGCACGCTTGCAACGATCGTCATCGTAGCGCGAATCGAAGTCGGCGTGACCATCTGTGCATTTCCTTGTGCATCCGCATATTGGTCGGCTGCAGTAGCGCTTGTATTGGAGGTAGACAAAATTTTCATCAATTCATATTGCAGCGTGCTTAGATTAGGCCTCGAAGAATTATACAGAAATACATCAAACCAGGAGTTCCATTGATATACCGCTACGAACAAAGACACAGTAGCAAGTGCCGGTACGGTAAGCGGAAGCACGATACGGATAAAGGTGGTCAGATCCCCCGCGCCGTCGATTTTGGCCGATTCCATGATTCCTTCCGGCAAGCCTTCTATGAAGGACCGAATGACAATCATGTTAAATACGCCGATGATACCCGGAATAATGTAGACCCAGAAGCTGTTAATCATGCCGAGCTCTTTAATGAGCAGATAGTTCGGAATTAAGCCGCCGCTGAAGTACATCGTGAAAATGAAGGTAACGGAAACGAATTTTTTCAATTTGTACTCGGAACGGCTGATCGCAAAGGCAAGCATCGCTGTACAAAATACGGAAATGATTGTCCCGACGATTGTCCGCGCTGCGGAGATGAAGGTTGCAGAGAACACGTTTGATTCACCAAACACATATTCATAATTGCGAATGGTCCATTCACGCGGCCAAAAATAGATGTCGCCACGAATAGAGTCATTGGCATCGTTAAACGACAAAGCAAACATATTGATGAACGGATACAAAGTGAAGATGACAAGAATAATCATGAAGCTGTAGTTAAACACATCGAATATTCGATCGCCCGTCGAAGAATATCGAGCTGAATTGTTTTTTTTCATCGTATCGCCGCCTTTCCCATCTAATACAATCTGCTTTCGCCAAGACGTTTGGCAAGGTTATTGGCAACGATTAAGAAGATGAAGCTGACAACGGTCTTAAACATACCTGCTGCTGTCGCCAAGCCATAGTTATTCATTTGTATCCCGTATTTCAACACGAATATATCAAGATTTTCCGAATATTCAACATTCATGCCATTGCCAAGCAAGTACTGCGGTTCGAAGCCGGACTCCAGGATATGGCCCAGATTCATAATGAGCAGGATGACAATGACGGGTTTCATGCCCGGGAGCGTAATATGCCACATCCGCCGCAAGCGTGAGGCGCCGTCGATTTCGGCTGCTTCGTACTGCGTAGGATCAATCGTCGTAATGGCGGCCAAATAGATGATCGTATTCCATCCGATGTTCTTCCACACTTCGGTTACGCCTAGAATGCTCCAGAAATACTCGCCGACGCCGAGCCACAGAACGGGCTTGTCGATGATATTGAACTGGAGCAGCAATTCATTGAAAATCCCTTCCGGAGCAAGCGTTGTCTGGACGATATTAGCGGCAACGACCCACGAAATGAAATGGGGCAAATAACTAATCGTCTGGACCGTTCGCTTGAAGAAGATTTTTCGAAGCTCATTCAAGAGAAGCGCCAATACAATCGCGGTTACGAATCCTAACACCAGATTAATAGAGCTCATTACGAGCGTATTGCGCAAGACTAGATAAAACTGTTCTTCCTTAAACAAAAACTTGAAGTTATCCAATCCCGTCCAAGCTTGGTCGAATATATCTCTGCCAAGCCGATATTTTTGAAAGGCAATCGTCCAGCCCCAGAGCGGAACATATTTAAAAATGATTACCCATGCAAGAAAAGGCAGCGACATCAGCATCAGCATTTTCTGCTTGGATAATGCTTTGAAATAGGCCTTTAGGCGCGAATCGCCTGAAGACGATCCTGTCAATTGTACGCTATGTTTCTCCACCCGATACGTCTCCCTTCCGGCAAAATCTTATCTGTCACTAACCATAAGTAGATGGGAAAAGTGAATGGCTTCACTTTTCCCGCTTGGTTTACATGATTTGTTGCATGCTTGCACTTACCATTTACCAGCGACGCGATCCTTCACCTTGGCGGTCATGAATGCTTCGAAGCCGGCTGCATCCAATTTGCCGAAGTCTTTGAGATAATCGGCCCAGACGGACTCGAACTGACCTTCGGAAGCAAGCACCAACTTAGGAAAGAACTTTTGCTGAAGATCTCCTGCTTTCTGATTGAAAATATCTTCGGGAGATCCTTGCGCCTTCTCGATACTCCAGGCTGGATACCACGGTCTTTCCACGGGTTTCGCGAAGAAACCAGAGAACGTATCGCTTCCATAAGCTTTAAGCAATGCCCGATCGCCGTCTGTATAGTTGACATCCGCTACTTCCGGTTGGCTGAATGGCACATGCGCATTGCCGTCCTCGTACACGGAGTTGTTGCCGTAACGCGGCCATTCATAATCGAAATAAGCCCAGCCGTACTTGCGTTTGAAGTCGTTATCGTTACGGTTCGTCAATTGCTCTTTGCTCATGATGAAACGGCCTTCTTCGTTCACGGAATAGGTGACGCCTTCTTCGCCCCACTGGACAAGCTTCTGGTTCTCGTCCGTAAGTAGGTTATCCCAGTATTGAATGATTCGAGCCGGATCCTTGGCGCTTACGCTGATGCCGAGACCGCGGTTGTTGACGAAGGAAGGTGGGTCCATGTAAGCATCTGTCGTATTCTCGTCGAATACGATCGGAAGCGATACGTAACGCAGATCGTCATTGCCGGCTGCCTTCAGGTTGTTGATCGCATTACCGATCTGCCAGATGTAGCCGCTAAATCCGAGCACACGGCCGGAAGTCAGCTTAGCCATGAATTGGTCGCCGTTAGCCGTGAAGCTCTCTGGATCGAACAAACCTTTTACGTACATGTCATTCAGCTTTTGAAGCCATTTTTTCTCGTAATCGGTTCCCTGGTACACCTTGGCTTCATGCGTCTCCATATCTACCAAAACATTGCCGTCGTTCGGATATCCGGCTAAATGCATAGGTGCATTCGTTATCGTGTAGAATTGACCAGGCTCGCCTGCGAACGTAGCGTAGCCGATCGTATCTTTTCCATCGATGGTCGGATACTTAGCCTGATATTTCTCGATCAGTTCAAAATATTGATCAAGCGTCTTAACTTGCGGGTAGTCGAATTCTTTCAGCACTCTGCGTTGAATCCAGATGCTGCTGCCCGCATCCGGCTCCGTCAAATAACCGCCAATGTTGGCCGTGAAAGGCAGAATGTAAATGTTTCCGTCTTCATTTGTGATCTTGTCCATATAATCGCCATACACGCGCTTGATATTAGGACCATGCTGCTCGATCAGATCATTGAGCGGGATTAACGCATCTGCATCCAAAAGCTTTGCAAGTTCAGCTACCGGAGAGATGACATCCGGATATTCGCCGCCGGCAATCATGACGCCGGCCTTGGTGCTCGGATCGCCCACGACAAACTCCATTTTCCAATCGACGCCTGTTTGTTCTTGAAGGATTTTGCCGATCGTTGTTTCGCTCGCCAGTACGTCGTTATTCGTTCCGAATCCGAAATAAGTAAAGGTGACCGGGTCTTTGCTGACTTCTCCGGTATTTTCGCCGGTCGCGGTGCTGGTGTTCGTGTTGTTCTTGTTGTTTGTTTTCCCTCCTTCGCCATTATTCGACGAGCAACCGGCAAGGAGAACTACTGTGGCCGTTAGCATGGCTAGGCTGGTTTGCAGCCATCTTTTGTTGCGCATTTCCTAACCCCTTTCTACTTTTAATGTGATGTAAGCACTTTCAGTTTAGGATAAAAAATAAACAATTGTTATATAGCAAACCTTAGATCGGTCTTTGAATAGTTGTGAACTTATTTAACGGATCTATAATCTATGTGTAATCGGCAATCGCAGCGTAATCCGTGCTCCTTTATTAAGATCGCTCGAAATTTCGAAGCTGAACGATTCTCCGTAGTATATATTTAGACGAGTAATGACATTTTTCATGCCTATTGAATCGCCTATGTCGGCATCCTCGTGTAAATAGCGGTGAAGTTCATCAATTTTCGCTTGATCGATACCCACCCCGTTATCCGAGATGACAAAGATGATCTGTTCCTGTTCTTTCGCGATCTGAATCGTAATATATCCAATGCCGAGAATATTCTCGATACCGTGAATACTCGCATTTTCCACGAATGGCAAAAATGCCATTTTCGGAATTTCTATATCCATAATAGATTGATCGATCTCGATATGATACTCCAGCTTGCTGTCAAAACGATACTTTTGAATTTCCAGGAAACACTCGATTAGCTCCAATTCCTCGCGGATCGTAACGAAGCTTCGCTTCCATAGAATCGATTTTCGGAAAATTTTCGCCATGTTCTCTATCGTCTTAGCCGTCTGCGATTCGCCTTTCATTAGACTTCGCATCCGAATCGTTTCAAGCGCATTAAATAAAAAATGCGGGTTGATTTGGCTATGAAGCGCGTATAACTGGGCTTGTCTTTGACGCAGCTCCAGTTCTTTCTTCTGGATCTCGGAAACGTACACGTCATTGATCAAGTTTTCGATCCGAGTGCTCATCCGATTGTATTCCACAGCTAGTTCGCCAATTTCATCCCGTTCCCGACTGTAGGGAATCCGTTCAAAGTGTTTGCTTTTGACAGATTTCATTCGCTTCAGAATGGCTTGAATGCGTGTATGGATCGATCGGGAGAATATTAAAATTACGATTGTAGGCACGAGGAAGTTAACCCCAGCAAACCAAAGGATAAATTGCCCCGATTGTCTGACATCATATAAGATTTTCTCTTCGTCAAGAACGCCGTACAGCTTCCAGTCCCCCAGATAACGGTTAGTCTGATATTGCTTGCTAATAACGATTGCCTTTTTCGGCTTAGTGATCCCATCAAGTCCAAGCCCCCGATCAGACGTGATCTGCCCGCTTGGCTGACCGCTTGCCAGACGCCCGTAACGAGCCTGATCTGACGGATCCAGCAAATAAATGTCGCCTTCAAAACCGGATAAATCGAATATTTGCTTTATGTAATTTTCATTCAAGTCGATTTTGATCACATTTTCATATGAATCGTATCGGCGATCCGACAGCCTCTGAATAACGCTGATACCGCCCGATGATACATACAGATGCGGATAAGTATTATTGTATTCTGCGCTTTGGCGATACCAGGTGGTTTCCCGCATTTCATCCTCGAGCTTGATAATATGACTGGAGTTTAGAATCGCCGGGTTGTCGCTCATGATCGTAACCGAGCTGATGGTTTTGTACTCCTTGTCTGCGCGATTGAACAGACTCGATACGCCGTTTAGCGATTCTACATAACGATCGTATGAGGTATGGTCGCTATTCAGAAGATGGCTCAGCTGATTGTCGATCGAATATAGATATGAAATACCTGCAGCATCGTCAATCAGGGCCTTTAATTCGGATTGCAACAAAGCAATCGCTTTTTCCGCATCCGCTGTCTTCTGGTTCTTGATGTTCATGGTTGTCACCTGATAGAACATCACATTGGTCAACACAATCGGAATGAACACGCATATGACATAGATGAGGATCAACTTGCTTCTGAGCTTTAAATGGTGCAATCGAAAATTGAGCACGACGGACCTCCTTATTTTTGATCGATCATCTTATTGCGATAATCTGTCGGCGTCATTTTTTCCAGCTTCTCGAACTGGGTGGCAAAGTAATCCGCGTTTTGAAATCCGACTTGCTCGGCGATTTCGTAGACGCGTTTTTTCGTTTGGCGAAGCAGACGCTTCGCCTCCTCGACGCGGAGTGACAGAAGGTATTCATTAAAATATGAACCGTAATTTTTGCGAAACAGCTGTCCTAGATAGATCGGGTTCATATGGAAGTCGGCAGCAATGCCCTTCAGATAAATATTTTCCCTGAAGTGTCCATCAATATATTTTTTCACTTTTTCAATGCTTCCTTCTCCTTTGTCTCCTCGTTTTTCCGCGATATAAGCTGCAGCTTCCTCTATGAAATTTTTGAAAACATGCTTTAGCTGATTCAGATTACGGTATTTCCTCTGCCAATTAAGCAATTCCTCGAACCATTCTAGATTTTGCTCAGTTCCATCCAGTTGTCGGATAATATTGATTGTGGCAATCATGCTTCGTCTAACGGTATTCGCAACTGCTCCGGGAGCGAAATATCGCTCCTGAAAAGCTATGAAAATCGCATCGATAGCGCTGTTATACCCTTCGACTCGATTGGCTTCAACCTCATAGATCAGCTTACTGTGCAGTTCTTCATCTACATCAAAATAATACAAGGACATGCTTAACAGCTCGTTAGCCATAAATATACCGTTAGAGCCTCCGGCGAAACGATAATTCAAACACTCGTCTGCGCTCGTGCGGGAATGAACGATCAGTTTCAAGTGTTCGACCGCATGACCAATAAACAACGCAATTTTCGTTGAAAGATTATGTTCCAATCTTTGAAGCAGCCTCTTGTAATCAATCCCCTCCATCGACCGCGACGGGGGCACAATAAAGCCGTATTGATTGTAATCGCGAGCATGAATAAGAAGGGGTTGTCTCTCGAGAAGGAAATACTGCTGGAGCTCCGTTTGCAAAGGGATCAAATAGTCGATTTCCCTATGAGGAAGCTCATCTTGGAATTCTACGATGACATAGGTATAGGGGGCGGAGAGAGTAAGCTCAAGCGTATTCGCAATTTGCGCCATTACTTGGTCGTCCGGCTCGTCCTGAACCAAGCTTTCGATTATGATTTCGACAAGCGGCTTTTCCCTTGTCATCGATAGGAGCTGTCTTTGATTCATGATATTCGCTATCTTTTTTAAGGCAGTTGTAAGCTCCGCCTCATCAACCGGCTTCAAAATATAATCGGACACATTGTAACGGAAAGCTTGCTGCGCATACGAGAAATCGGGATACCCGCTTAGAATGACAAATATCGGTTGGTGCTTTCCTTCCGCGGTTACCTGTCGAATCAGCTCCAAACCGTCAATCACTGGCATTCTTATATCAACAATGACGAGATCCGGGGTTAACAGTTGGATCAGCTTCAACGCTTCGAGCCCGTTCTCCGCTTCTCCGCAAATCTCGAATTGCAGCGACGACCAATCGATTAGATTGATTACACCTTTACGCACAAAAATCTCATCATCTACAATCAGTACTTTATGCATGAGCCTTCCTCCTCCGTAAAGTTTACGAAACTACAATTCAAGATTGTAACGTGAATAGCTCAGGACTACAAGCAAGCGTTAGTTGGGCGAATTGGCCATAACTAATAAGAAGAGGCCAACCCGCCAAGTCTGTTAGGACCTGGCAGGTTAGCCTCTATCAGCAGCTCTATGCTGCGAACTAACGTATGCGTAATACGTTGATGGATTGGGCAGGGAACGTTTGGGTAAAGCTGCTGCCATCGAACGAGAACTCGCTTTGAACGGGTACAATCTTCTGCGGCTCCTCGAAGCTATTCTCGTCCTGGGGCAAGTGGCCTGACATTTCATAGCTGACAACATGGCGCATCCTATCCGCCGCTTGCAAATCTTCCAAAGCGATTTCTGCACATACTGCCGCTTCCTGCATATTGACGACTTTGACGATCGTATCTCCAGTAGCATCTTCTGTGCTGGAGGAGTAGTAGAGCGGCTGGATTACGGCAATCTTGTCCTCCGTCTCGTGCATCAGCTCGCCGTTAATGAAGGCGCGAATCTTCCTTCCCGACACTTCAAGCGCAAGCTTGTAGGTGACGTCATTCTCGACGGTGAACAAGCTTTGGGTTAAGCAGGAACCGCGTCCGTTCACGCGGGAGCTGATCATGGAATCTTGATTTTGCCAGCCGCTGATTTCCCAGTATAAGCGGTTAGCGTCATCCGACTGACCGAACGATAGAACGAAGCCTTTCGGGCCATCCGTTCTCACTGCCGTCGCATACAGCGTATAGCTCGACCAATCTACAACGTCCAACCGTTCAAAACGCTTATCCGTACCCGCAAGACGAGCTTCCGCGGTATCCGACAGCTCGGCCGTCCAGCCCTCGAATGTCCGCTCCTCTCCGGTATCATTATTGACGATACGCACATCGGAATATACAACGTTGCTGCCGTCCGTCCCGAGCTCGATTGCGCCTTGAATCGGCTTGATCTCTGTCGAGTCCAGCTTCTCAAAGCCGCTCGCTTCGATGCCGAGCAGCCGGTCGCCTTGATGGTGCATGAACAGCTTCTGCACGTAATAGTTGGCTGTGCCGAACACCTCATGGTTGTTGAACCAAATAAGATCCGGCTTCCAGTTCACATAATCGACATTACAGAGCATTGGCGCATAGCAGGCAAGACCGACCGCATGAGCGTTACGCTCTAATCCGGTCATGAATGCCGCTTCCGCGAGCGCATTGTAATACGAATTGCCCCAAGAGGCGTATTCCCCTAGAAACACCTTCGGGTCATCGGCCTTGAATCCGTCATAACGGTCTACATGGGCTAAGAACCATTCCGGCGATTGATAGTAATGCTCGTCAACAAGATCCGAGCCGTTCTCCCGCGCCGACTGCCAGCCTCGCTCGTATTCCCCGCCGGCGGCGAAAGGACCGCTGGAATTGATCACTTTGATAGTAGGATATTTCGCTTTAATCGCTTGATGGAAGTACGTATATCGCTCGAAGAACGGTTCGCCGACCTCCTCGTTGCCGATGCCGATATACTCGAGTCCGAACGGCTCTGGATGGCCAAGCTCAGCTCGAATTGCTCCCCACTCCGAATCAGCATCGCCATTGGCGAACTCGATCAGATCAAGCGCGTCCTCGATCCATGGAGCAAGCTCGTCTATCGGCACAATCCGCTTATGATGCGGGTCGTACCCGCCCGGCAAGATTGGTATCGCCTTCGCGCCAATATCCTCGCAGAAGAGAAAATACTCGTAATAACCTAAGCCAAGCGTTTGATTGTAGCTCCAGTTGTTCCTCCTCGAAGGGCGCTGCTCGACTGGGCCAATCGTGTTCTTCCAACGGTACATCGAATTGCGGTCATCGGGATTCAACGACCCGTCATGCACGAGGCAGCCGCCCGGGAAGCGCATAAACTTTGGCTTCAGATCGGCTAGAAGCGTTGCAATATCTTCGCGCAGCCCGTTCGTACGTCCTCTGAATGTGTGAACAGGGAACAACGAGACCATATCCACATATAGATTGCCTGTGCCGCCCGTCGTAACCACTAGCCTGCTGCTATAGTCCGTTTCGCCGGCCGTTATCGAAGCCTCGTATCGTTTCCACTCGGACGAATTCACGATAACGGTTGCTTTCCCGTGTGCGATGCCCTCTTTGCTTTCAATGGCAATGACGACTGGCTCGTCCAGACTCGCGTCTCGCCTTGCGTAGAAGGAGAACCGATATTCCCTACCAGCTTGTACCGGAATGCCTGAATTAAAGCCCCTATTCGCGATACCGACACCGTCGCCAGCTTCATGAATCGTAATAACGGCGTAATGCGGATTCCTTCGGTTCATCGGATCCGATTGCTCAATCGATAGCTCCGCCTGCCCGCCGCCTCGCTCTACCTTCTCCCATGCGGTAAGCGCATGGAAATCCCGGTGATCGATCGGATCGAACTCGAAGGAACGGTTGCGCACCAGTTCCGCATACAACCCTCCGTCGGCTGCATGATTCAAATCCTCGAAGAAAATGCCGAACAAATCGCCCAGCTCAGCTCCCTGCTGCTGCGTGTAGATCGTCAGTTTTCCTTGCGGCTTGCTCATTCCGCTTCTCCTCGATCAGCAGATAACCAGTGATCTACATCAACTACCGGCTTGCCTTCGATGAATTCGACTTTGCTAATGCATGTTTCCCGCAAAACGCCAGTCGCCGGGTCAATAAGACGGTGGTAGCACAAGTACCAATCGCCTTTATATTCCGCCATCGAAGCATGGCCTGTGCCGAAGTACGTCTCGGATGGACGGGTTACGCGGTTATCTTGCGGAATCTCGTAAGGACCATAGATATGGTCGGCCGTTGCGTAACAAATTTGGTATCTTGGATCGCGCGTGTCATAGTTGCTCCATGTAAGCAGATACTTTCCGTTAATCTTCTGCATATGCGGTCCTTCGTTGTAGACGCCGCTGTCGAATACTTCAGGATCTTGGCCGCGCTGCTCATAGAACTGGTTCGACACCAGCACCGGTTTCGACTTGAAAGAAACCATATCGTCGCCCAGCGGAACGATCCAGCACTTGCCTTGTCCCCAAAGCAAATAAGGCTGACCGTCGTCGTCGACGAATAGATCGGCGTCGATGCTCTGGCAAGCATACTCATCCTTCGTGAGCAACGGTTTGCCTAGCAGATCCTTAAACGGCCCGAGCGGCGAGTCGGATACGGCAACGCCGATCTGCGCTTCCGCAGAGAAGTACATATAATATTTGTCTTTATATTTGTTGATGCCAGGCGCCCAAGCACTCGTCTTCGCCCATTCGACATCGTTCAGATCAAGCGCCAAGTAAGGACCGTCCCAGTTCACCAAGTCTTTGCTATGGAAAACATGGAATTTCTCATATACCCATCCTGGGCTGTCCCCTGTCGGGTACATATAATAATCGTCGCCATCCCTGAGTAAGAACGGGTCTGCCCACTTGCCTATAATTGTAGGTTGCTGTTGTTTATTCATCCGATTAACCCCCATATGTTTGTAATAATCGATCGTATTCGGACTGCGTAACCGGAATAACCGAGCCGTGGCGCGGCGAAGCCGGCAATGCATAGTGGTCAGGCAACGACCAAATGCCTGAGCTTAAATCCGTCGTTTCCAACGGAATATAACCTCGATCTACATATTCATCAATGAATGCGTACCACTTTTCTTCCGTATTTGACTTGAAAATAATCGGACCTTCGCCCTGACGCAAATGCGGCTGTTCTACGCTTTCATTTATAAGTGCAAAGCTTGGATCGTAGAAGGAGCTTCCCGACTCTTGCATAATGTTATTTCCTTTGCTTATCCGGTACACGCTGCCCTTGTCTTCAATCATCGTTGTGTCGATAACCGAATACCCGTAATCCATATATACTTCCGGCTTGCTGAACGCTATAAAATCTTTGGTCTCGGACACCATCATGCGATGATACCGCCCCTCCGAATTGCCGCCAGCATCACTGCCGTCAAGCATGGAAGCCCAGAACACGTAATACACGTCGGAGCCTTTATCCAGAAAAACTTCCGGTGCCCATGTGCAGCCCGCCCCCTCCGGAGCCAGCTCAACCATCGACTGCTCGGACCAATCTACGAGATTGGAAGACCTCCATACCATGATGGATCGACTGCCCGTGGTCACAGCTCGTCCCCAATCACCGTTGCCGTGAATCCGCAGATCGGTCGCTACCATATAGAACGAATCGCCCTGCGGCGAACGAACGATATACGGATCGCGAACGCCCTTCTCTCCTAGCGTAGATGTAAGGACCGGCCGGCCTCCGTTCAACTCTCTCCACGCAAGAGCGTTATTGCCTTCGCTAAGCGCAAAATAAACCTGTTCCCCGTCTTCGTACCGCTCGCCCTTGAAATAAGCGAACAAATATCCCGCATACTTCTCTGTGTTCGCGCCCATCTGTTTCACTCATCCTCTTAACTGAAATATCATCCATACTTTTCGGCTGGTTCAACTCCTATTTTCTATCTTTATTTCTTCTTCGTAAATGATGTATGATAGGTATTAACTGATATATTGTCCAGTCACGATCGGAGGAATAGGCTTGATTCAAATTAAACGATGCGGTTATAACATCACCCATGAGAATGGATTTACCGTCGATCGGCCCGACGGCTCGGGGGACTTCCTATTCGTGCTGTTCCGCAGCAAGATGGCAGTCGAATTGCAAGGTAAAACCGTTATCACTGAACAAAATAGCTATATTCTTTATGGCCGCAACAGCAAACAATATTACAAAGTAATCGAGCAGCCTATGGTTCATGACTGGTTCCACTTCGATTCCGATGAAATGGACGAGCTGTGCAGGCAGCTTGGGCTGCCGCTCGATGCAATCATAACCGCTCACGACCCTTTTTACATTTCCAGAAAGGTGAACGAGCTTCAAACCGAACACATTCATAACGGCCCTTACAAGCGAGAGATTATGGATGCCACCGTGCGCTGCCTATTAATGAAACTTAGCGAGATGCGTACGCGCATCGACTCCAACCATTACATCAGCAAGCATTATGATCAGTTCATTAATCTTCGGAACGTCATCTACAACTCGCCTTCGGTTTCGTATTCGATCGATGAGCTGGCGACAAGCATGAATATGAGCCGATCGCATTTCCAACAGCTGTACAAGGAAATATTCGGCGTGTCCGTGATGAACGACATCATCCGTAACCGTCTTGAATTCGCGCTGCATTTACTGGAGAACTCCGTCCACGACATCAAGACGATCGCCGAGCTGTGCGGTTACGACAATGAGGTTCACTTTATGAGGCAATTCAAAAAGAGCGTACACTTGACGCCGACCCAGTATCGTCGAAAATACCGTTCGCCAGCCAATTGACGCTCTCCTATTGCAAACTCGGTGTCCGAAGTTTTACTCCGTTCCTCCTTGAACGGGGCCCATTGCGCCAATCGTAAACTTGACGTGCACGGCAATCTCTGCATCCGCAAGCGCGTTCCCCCAGTGTTCCTGCACCTTCTCGTACTGCCTGAAATGATGGGCTCTTGCATAGAGACCAAGGCCGATCGGATCGATCCGGTGGGATTGGAATTTCGCTATCAGCTTCTCGAGCTGTTTTTTGCATTGTTCGTTGATTCTCCTGGCCAGTTCGTCATCGTCGCGACCGATATTGTACGCAAACATTTCCTCCGACAACGTAATAAGCGAAGCAAGCGTAATATCGAAATGAAATTTCCCTTGCTTATAGCCTGATTTCACTTTCACCTTTACTTTCCCCGCGCTGAAGCTGACGATATTCGTATGAAACGGTCCCGTCATCGGTTTATCCGGCATTGGATAAGAAAGGCTTATGCCCGCCTTGGCATCGCCTTTAAGAATATTCAGCAAGATCGACTCTTGCGCGCCAAGAGACTCCATATATTTGCCTCTATGGTTTAACAAGGCGCTTCCGAAAAGAATGACCTTATTGTTCTGCAGCCTTACCTCGCTGATCGAAGGGGTTATTCCCCTTTCGTACATTTGTCGATGCAGCTCCTGCGCGGTTGTATGAACGGTCTCGGAACGAGAGCTGTTCGAGTCTATCATGCCGCGCAGCAAGATCGGCAGCGGGGGCTGGTCCACTTGATTGAACCCGATGATTTCGGACACGGCCCCGTCATACATGACCATCCGATCGGTAACCGTATTCCGGGCATCGCGGTAAATCACATCCATCATTTTGAACCAGTCGTCATGCTGCAGCATTCGTTTGCCCACGATGATTACTTGATAGTTCCGTCCTTGCGCGGCTCCGGTCAGCTGGGCATCCTGTTTGGCGCGGGATTCCCGCAAGGTTAGGGCAGATCCGCCGGTTTCAACGCTTTTTTTCTTAATATTTTTACTGAACACCGGCGACGAGGAATAGAACTTGAAAGTACCGTTTCGATCCAAATCCATGCCTAGCGCGAGTGGCGTCGCCGCATTTTCGAGACTTAGCTGATCGGAGCAGCCAGCGAGCAGAAGACAGACGACGCACGTACCGACGAACCTTCTAAACAGCGTGCTCATTGAACAAGTCTCCCTTTCCATTTCGTATATACCGCCAGAACCAAGAACAAGCATACCGGAAAGGCGTATTCCAGCCAAAAACCGATCTTTCCGATCAAAGCCTCAAAGCTGTTGCTCCAGCCGAAAGTCGGACGGAAAAAATAAATACCGACAACGATAGCCGCGCATACGATTCGCAAATGGCTGCGATTGTCCGGCTTGTTCAGAAGCCATCTTGAGCAAAAGGTCGCCAAGTAAAGAAACGGTATCCAGGATAAGGAGAACACAAGCAAATAATAGGAAATAAACGGAACCTCGATCCTCTCGATGAATTTGAACTCGATCGATTTTAATATCGAAATCGTCGGCTCGTTGTATTTATTGATTTCGTCCGGACTGAAGTAAAGATAACAAATCAACGTAAAGAACATGTAGGCGGCCGTCGTCAACGTATTGGCAAGCAAAATGCCCATGGTCGCCTTCTCCTTATGCTTCAAATACGGGTAAAAGACGAAAACGGCCGTTATGCCGAGCGTCGGGTATATTGTATCCTTGACCGCTTGAAGCACCGGTGCGACTCCATGCTTCAAGATCGGAAACAGGTGCAGTACGTTAGCTTCCTTGAGCGTAAACAAATAAACGAACGGTATCCATAAGGACATCAGCGTCATGAGCTCGGAATATCTGCCGACAATGCGCGGACCGTTGCAGGCAACAAGATAGGTTGGGACAAGAATTAAAGCCATGAGCAAATAGATGGGCGTGTTGCCGAGCAGCCATATTTTTGTAATGAGGACCGACCTTGTCAATGTGTCAACGGCTAAGCTTAGGAAATAAAGCATAAAAAGCAGCGCCAACGTTCTGCCGACCCACTTGCCCATATAATGGGCCGCGAGATCGAATAAAGTGTCTTGCGGCCTTTTTTTCATTATGCCGACGATCGCCAAGCTGACGATCAGGCTGATCGCCCATCCGATCAAGATGGATATCCACCCGTCCGTTCCGGCCGTATCGGATAAATTAGACGGAATCGAAAGCACGGGCAAGCTTACTTGCAGGCCGGAGATAAGACATATAAACTGCATCGTCGTTATTTCGTTGCCCGTTGTCTTAATCATGGCTTGTCCCCTTTATTTATACGGCTGTCCGCTTGTCTGCGCTCTTGCTTAGGGGAGGTGCTTTTGGGCCGTTTGTCCATAAACCACAGCGGTACGCGAATGACTGTATCCTTCCAATCCGCGAAGCGGACGGGAGCAAACGGATGACCGTAAGGCACGCCTAGCGATTGCAGCGAAATCAAGTGCGCCACCATCGTCATCAGACCGACTATAAGCCCTACGAATCCGAACATGGAAGCGAGGATCATCATCATGAAGCGGATAAGACGGACGGCCGCTACCATATCGTAGTTCGGCAAAATAAACGAGGAAATGGCGGTGAAAGCGACGACGATGACCATGATATTGCTAATCAAGCCCGCCTGCACGACCGCTTGCCCGATGACGATGCCCCCGACGATGCCTACCGTTTGTCCGACGGGAGCAGGCAGGCGCACGCCCGCCTCCCTCAGCATTTCCAGCGTAATTTCCATAATGGCCGCTTCCATGAACGGCGTAAACGGCACCTGTCCACGCGATTGTCCCAAAGTTAGCAGCAGCTTCAGCGGAATAATCTCGAAATGGTAGGAGATAACCGCGATATAGAAGGCAGGCAGAAACGCCGCAACAAAGAAAGCAAACAAACGCAGCCAACGAATGAAGGTCGAGATCGGCCATCTTGTGCTATAATCGTCAACGCTTTGAAAAAAAGACATGAACGTGACCGGTGCGACGAGCACGCTTGGCGATCGGTCGACGATCACGATGCATCTCCCTTGCAATATTTGCGATGCGGCCGCGTCAGGACGTTCGGTCGCGATGAATTGCGGGAACAACGAGCGCGGATTATCCTCGATAAAATCGGACAATTCTCCCGTATTGATGATCACATCCGTTTTAATGGCTTGGATTCGTTTCTCAAGATCGGCCAGAAAATCGGCGTTCACCACGTCTTCCAAATAAACGATCGATATAGGCGTCTGACCTCGCTTCCCTACGAGCAGCCGTTTAATTTTCAGTTCGCGGTTCGGGATGTAGCGGCGCAGCAGGGCAATGTTCTGACCGCCAGTTTCAACGAAGCCTTGATGCGCGCCTTTCAGCGACGATTCCAACTGCGGATCTTCGATGGCCCGTTGCGGCCAGCCTTTCGTATCCATGGCAAACGCTTCGGTTCTTCCTTCAACGAACAAAAGACTGCTGCCTTGCAGCAATTTCTTCTCAATCTCCGACCAGCTAACGACCGGATCGATATAGCCCACCGTCGTAATCAACTCGCCTCCCGGCGTGCCGCACCCTTCATGCAACTGCAGCGGGAGCAGCACGTCATGGTTAATCGAGTTTTTGTCGGTAAGCCCTTCGAAGTAAACGAGAATGGCCTTCTCGTTCGTCTGTTTAATGCGAAAATGGCGTAAAATTAGATCCGGTGTATCGGAGAAAATGCCGGACAACCGCTCGGCGTGCTGCTTGATATCCGTCCCTAGCCGGTCGTCCTCGCTTCCCTCCGTCCTATTCATTCCTTGATCCGACATCCGACGCACCTCCCGCTCGCATCCAATGGATTTTATACCCGTACAAAGATCGTGCATATTTTTTCCATTATTTACGAGGATCATGCATGGCATTGATTATTGCAAGCAAAAACAAAGCGACCGCCTCCCATTCGAACATGGAGAAGCGATCGCTATATGAATAACTGCAGTACTATCGACCCTTGCGCCGAATCAGCCGATTAATGGCTTGATAGTTGATTCAAGAAACGCCAAAGACAGGAAATGCCCAAAAACGCTGCAGCTTGTCCGGGTTACGGACTACATGCAGTTTTTGCGCCTTACCCCCCTCGACATGAATCATCGCAACGGTATGAACCCCCTCTGCCGAACCAAATATAAGAGCTGGCACTCCGTTGACCTGAACGATTTCGATTATTGCAATGCCCTTGACCATCGAAGCATGACGCAGCGGACCTAGCAGAAGCTGCGCGACCAGCTCGCGTGTTTCGACCGGCACATATGAGGCACTTACTTTGCCGCCTCCGTCGGAGACAAGTACGACGTCCTGAGCCAGCATTGACTTGATCTGATTCAGATCGCCTTTTTTGAGCGCTCCCATGAAATTTGCGACCCATTTATGACTGGTTTCTTCGGAATGGATCGGTTCATCCGGCGCAATTCCCATTTTCGTTCTCGCGCGGCTAAGCAGCTTGCGGCAATTCTGTTCGCTTTTATCGATTAGCTCGCCTACTTCATGATACTCGAAGCCGAGTGCTTCGCGCAGGACGAAGACCGCCCGTTCCGACGGGGATAGCCGCTCGAGAAGCACAAGCATCGCATAGGACAACAAATCGTCTTTCACAACCTGTTCGATGGATTGCTCGTCCCCCGAACTCAGGAACGGTTCCGGCAGCCATTCTCCATAATAGATCTCGCGCTTTTTCATTGCTGATTTTTGCAAATCCTTGCAACGATTCGTGACCATCTTGCACAAATAGGCTTTAGGGTACTCCACCTGTTCCGGCGGCACATCGTATATTTTCAGAAAAACGTCCTGCAGCACATCCTCCGCGTCAGACGCTGATCCCGTTAGCTGATAAGCAAGCTTAAACAAAAGTCCTTTATATTTTCCGTACCACTGCTCCATTCTTCCGCCTCCGTATCATCCATTCTTTCAAGCCTTAGACAAAACGAGGACCCGTTTTGTGACATTTAACGATTCTGCATTTTTTCGTAAAGCCGGGTCGAATATTGTCACGGTACGGAATAGAGCGTCGTCTTATTTATGCAGCGGTTAAAAATGAGGAGGATTTGTATGAAAATCGTAGTTATAGGAGGCACTGGCCTTATCGGATCTAAACTTGTAAGCCAGCTTACAGAGATCGGCCACGAGGTGGTCGCGGCATCGCCTTCGAAAGGCATTAATGCGGTTACCGGCGAAGGACTTGCCGAAGCGCTTAGCGGCGCCCAGGTTGTCGTGGACGTCGCGAACTCCCCGTCGTTCGAGGACGATGCGGTTTTGGCATTTTTCGAAAAGTCGACCCAAAACCTGTTGGCGGCCGAAGCGGAAGCGGGAGTAAGTCATCATGTGGCTTTGTCCGTGGTCGGTACGGAAAAGCTACTCGATAGCGGTTATTTCCGTGCGAAGATGGCTCAGGAAAATTTAATCAAGGCTTCTTCGATTCCTTATACGATCGTCAGAGCAACGCAGTTTTTCGAGTTTATCAACAGCATTGCTTACGTGGCTACCGAAGGAAATACGGTCACTTTGCCTAATGCCTTCGTACAGCCAATCGTATCCGACGACGTCGCCGCGGCATTGGTCGACTTTGCGCTCGAAACGCCGGTCATAGGCATGGTTGAGCTCGCCGGTCCGGAACGCATGCGTATCGACGAGCTGGTCGGACGTTACTTGCGGGCAGAGAAAGACGAGCGCCAAGTTGTGGCCGACGATAACGCGCTTTACTTCGGCACAAAGCTGAACGACTGCTCGCTCGTTCCTAGCGGCAACGCGCGTTTGACGACAACAACGCTCGAAGCTTGGCTTAGCCGTACGATCGTTCCATTGTAATTAGACAAGCTTCAAAAAAAGGGGGCAGTATCCCGCAGAAACCGGGAGACTGCCCCAAAACGCGTTGTCGCGCTTTCAAGATCAAGCATTTTTGTTGCTATTGTTAACCATCCTCGAATCCCCCAGTCCAAGAAGATTCCCTCAACGCTTTGATATCCTGCAAGGGAGGCAGGCCAAACAGCCTCCGGTACTCCCGATTGAATTGGGACGGACTTTCATAGCCTACTGCGGATCCGGCCATTGTCGCTCCGACGGATCCACTTAGCATCAGGCGTCTGGCTTCCTGCAGACGCAGCTGCTTCTGGTACTGCAATGGCCCCATCGTCGTGATCGCTTTGAATTTATGATGCAACCCGGAGACGCTCATATTGCACATTAACGCGAGCTCTTCCACGGTAAATGGACGTTCTACATTTTGTCTGATCCATTGGATCGCCTTTCCGACGCCATCCGCATTATGATCGAAGATCGTCTTTTGGAAAAACATATGCCCGAAATCGCCTGACAGCAAGGTGTATATCATTTCTTTCTTGATCAACTCGGACAGAAACCGAATGTCTTTAGGCTTGTCGATCAAATTCAGCAACCGTAAAAAGATGTCCAGCAACCCGGCATCCGACTTGCCGATAAAAGCTCCGGCTCCGGGACCACTCCATTTCGACTCCGTGACAATTTCCGCCTCCATCGCCACGGATGCGATTTCTTGCGCCGTAAAATCGATTCGCAGCCCCATGTAGGGCGAATCCTTCGTAGCGCCTATGACTTGAGCGGAAGCCGGCATATCGATCAGCGATGCCAAATAATCTCCCGCCGAGTAGCGAAACATATCTTGTCCAAGATACAGCTTCTTCTGCCCTTGAAGGATCAGACAAAAAGAAGGAGTCAATATGCCCGGATTTCGAACCGTTTCACGACTATGTTTGACGATGGAAAGAAAGGAAACGACGGTGGGTGTCCGGCCATCCGCGATCGCGATCCGATCCGCCGCAGCAATGAGTCGTTCCAACTGATTTCCTTGTATTTCAACGGTTTTCCCTCGTTCATTACGATCTTCCATTGTGTGATGCAGCATATGATCCATCCCCCCGTCCTTCACTGAAATTATAGGATCAACGACATGCATTGTAAAGTGAAGCTTGACGACAAGTTTTTATAAGAATGCAGCTTTAGGCAATTTCACGACAGGAACGGTCTACTTCCTCCCGGCGATCCCGCCTATACTGTTTCCTAGAAAGATAAAATTTACTTAGGGAAGGAACTTGCTTAATGAATCAATCCAAATGGATCATTTTAACCATTATCATTACCTGTCAGCTTATCGTCGTACTCGATGCTTCCATTATGGTAACGGCCATACCGGAAATCGGCCGGTCGCTCCGCATGTCGACGACCAGCCTGACTTGGGTCCAGAATAGCTATATTTTGGCGTTTGGCGGCTTCCTGCTGCTTGGTGCCCGGGCTGGGGATCTTTTGGGGCGCAGAAGAATGCTTGTCGCGGGCATTGGCTTGTTTTCGCTTACCTCGCTGCTGGCAGGTTTGGCGCCGACAGCCGAATTTTTGCTTATCTCCCGTGCATGCCAAGGTTTCGCGGCTGCGTTGGCCACGCCTGCCGCTCTTGCCTTGCTGTCGGCCAGCTTCGTAGAGGCGAAGGAACGTTCGAGAGCGATCGCGATGTACAGCGCGGTATCGGCTGCCGGCGGCAGTGTCGGCCTCATCCTCGGTGGATTTTTTACCGATTTCATTTCTTGGCGCGTAGGGATGTTTATTAATGTACCCATTGGATTGGCATTGGTGTATCTGGTACAGAAGTTTATTCAAAAAACAGATTCGAGAGCCGGTCGTTTCGATCTTTGGGGAGCGTTGACGTCCGTAATCGGCATGACTTCGTTGGTTTACGGCTTAGTTCAAGCTGCCGATCATGGCTGGAGTGGGCTCGAAACGTGGACTTGGCTTGCAGCAGGGATTGTTTTTTTGACTGCATTCGTTCTAGTCGAAGCCAAAGCAGCAGAGCCGATCGTCCCGCTCAGGTTGTTCGCGAACCGTCAGCGGTCCGGTGCTTATCTTGGAAGGTTCTTGGTCGTGTGCGGCAATTTTTCGCTCTTTTTCTTTATCCCGCAATATTTGCAAAACGTCCTCGGCTTCAGCTCGTTCGAAGCAGGCTTAGCTTTCCTGCCGTTTACGGGAGCCCAATTCGGGATGATGTACCTGATACCTGGGTTGGTGCAACGTTTCGGGAATCGAAATGTGTTGACGGCCGGCATGCTATTGGTCATCATTGGCACGCTATGGACGAGCCAAATCGTCTCGTTGCAAGCTCATTTCTTTCCGCTGATGTTCATTCTATTGGCCGTAATGGGCATAGGCTCCGGCATGGTATTCCAACCGCTCACCTTTATGGGCCTCTCGGATGTCGAACCTAAAGATAGCGGTGCAGCTTCGGGTTTGATCAACGTCGCGCATCAAAGCGGTTCCTCGTTTGGTTTGGCTGTGCTCATAACCGTATTTAACGCAGCGGGCTATGCGGATCAGCCATCGAAGCTGCAATTCGCCCACGCCGTATCGCACTCCATATCGGGATCGGCAGCCTTTGTCGCAGCGGCCCTTATCACGTCGCTGATTTGCTTTCTGCCGGCACGCAACAGGTTTCAACGACACGTCCGCTCTGAATAAGAGCAGACCATTCGGATTGGAAATAGACAGCTCACCTCGCATGCGGCAGATCGGATATGTGCACTTCCCAACAGTTGCTTCTGTGTTCATAATAAAGAGAACGACAAGCAAGAACGATTGCGAATACAGACTATTGGTATAAGGAGTCCAAAATATGCTGCGAGTCCTTCGATCAAATGAGACGCCGGTAGTGGGAAGAGATCCTTTCAAGCTGCGCATGATTCGTCCCGGCCGAATCTTTCAGAAAAAGGGAGTTGATCTGGCATTCGGTCCTCTGGGCCGTATCGATCACGCTTTTCTTGACACAGGAACGGTCGTTGGCATGCATGAGCACCGCAATGATGAGATATTCAGTTACATGTGGCATGGGACAATGGTTCATGAAGATTCATCGAATATCAAAACAGCTAACTCACCTATGAAGCTCATGATGATGAACGCAGGCAGCAGTTTCTTTCATCAAGAATCGGTGCCCAGCGGACAGGTAGAAATGCTTCAAATTTTCATCCGCCCCGAGAAAAAAGATTTAACCCCGGGCATCCAATTCTATGACCGTCCCGAGTCATTTGCTAATGGCGAATGGAACCTATTAGCCGGACCCCAGGAGTTAAATGCGCCGCTAACGATTCGACAACGAGTGGCCGTTTATGACATACATGCGAAGGCTGGCCGGGAAATCAACATTCCTTCTGTACCAGGAATGACGGCTTGGGTGTATGTAATGGACGGAAACGTGACCGTAGATGAAGCTGAACTATTTAAGGGCGACGCGATCTCCGACTCGAAAGCAGCGCTGCCAACTTTTCGATCGACTACCGATACGACACTGGTAGCTTTTTTGGTCGATGTGGACGCACCGGCTACCTTGTCGGGATGGTTTAGCGGTTTAGGCGAGGGTTACGAATAATTATGAATATAAATTAGGAGTACGATAAAAATGGACAACATGGTTAACTGGAAAAATGGCGTGCATTGGCATAAATTTATAGCTTCTTTTAGCGGTGGCAAGGATAGCATGCTGGCTCTGTATAAATCTATGAAAGTTGGAGAACCGCTCGGACTCATCGTCATGCTGGAGGAAGAAGGAAAACGCTCCAGATCCCACGGCATGCCTCCCGAGCTTATCCGCGCCCAAGCTGAATCTATCGGCTTGCCCGTATATACGGCGGCTGCAAGTTGGGATGACTATGAATCCGTGTTTATAGGCCTATTGGAACAAGCAAAGCATCAAGGCGCAGAAGTGTTAGTAACAGGGGACTTGGATATGCCTGTTGATGGCTGTTGGCATGACAAGGTTACTCGAAATGCCGGTTTAAAGCTTGCAATGCCGCTATGGGAGATGGACCATTATGAAGCTGTCACCGAGTTTGTAAATCTAGGATTCGTTTCCATCCTAGTCACTGTAAATTTATCGTTAGGGATGCGGGAGGAAGATTTGGGGCAAACGCTCACTCACGAATACATAAAAGAACTGCAAGCTCGAGGGATTGACCCGTGTGGAGAAGGCGGAGAGTTTCATACGACCGTAATTGACGGCCCGCTCTTTAAACAGCCTATTTCTGTTCAAAGAGGCAGCATTGTTAAGCACGGGGATTATGCCTTTTTGCCTTTGGAGCTGTTATGATTCATTGAACTTTTCGTTTTGTATGGAATAGATCTCAAAACAAAGAAATCCAACTAATGTTAAATTAACATCAGTTGGATTTCTTTGTTTTATCAACTCTCATCATTCATTTGTATATTTACGTTCCAGTCATATACCTAGTTACACTTGCTGTATCCACACGTACTACACTGTTTGCAGCCCTCGATATTAATAAGCGTTGCTGACCCGCAAGACGGACACAAATCAATGGATGTCTTTGCTCCACGCTCATCATATGGAGCAGCTTGGATAGCCGGAGCTACCGGAATTTCTACAGATGCCGCATACTCCTCAGCGCCCTCCGTATGAATCTCCAACGCCTTCGCAACCGCATCGGCAATCGACTCCACCCGATTCACGCCGAAACCGATTGCACCCGATCCACCGATCCCTTTCAAATGCTTAATGAGCAGTCTCGATTTGTTTCCATGATCGCCATAACGCAAGAACAGCGAGCAGACGCGGCCTAACGCTTCTGCCATTGCGAATACGTCCGAACCTGCCTTGCCGACATTTAAGAATATTTCAGCCGGCGAACCGTTCAAGTCGTTGATCGTAATATAAGCCATACCGAAAGGCGTGTTGACCTTATAGGTAGCACCTTTCAACATTTGAGGACGGCGTTTGTACTCTTTATCGAGTACTTGCTCCGGTTTGATTGATTGCGGTTCTACGATCTGAGGCTCAACAACTGCTTCCGTAATCGTCGAATCCTCCTTCTTCGTTGACAGCACCTGCACATCGCGGCTGCCGTCGCGGTAGATCGTTACGCCTTTGCACCCTAGCTCGAACGCCAGCTCATACAGCCGCGCGGTTTCCTCCACGGTGAAGTCGGCAGGACAATTTGCCGTCTTCGAGATTGAGCTGTCCACCCATCGCTGTATCGCGGCTTGTACGCGAATATGATCCTCCGCCGACAAGCTCATCGACGTTACAAAATAATCGGGAAGCTCCTCACCCGGATGCTCCTCTTTCCACTGCGCGGCAATCGGCACATATTGCTTGTCATGACCAAGTCGGCTTTGCCGGTAGTATTCGAATGCAAAGTACGGTTCAATTCCCGTCGAAGTGCCGACCATCGTTCCCGTGCTTCCCGTCGGCGCTTGCGTAATAACAGTCACATTTCTCATTCCGTTATCCTTAATCGCTTGACCAACCTCAGGGAACTGTTCGGTCATATTGCGCATAAATCCGCTTTGCAGGAAGGGCTCCGTCTCGAAAGCCTGGAACGATCCCTTTTCTCCCGCAATTTCTGCTGATGCCAAATAAGACTCTCTCGCTATAAAACCATACAGCCTATCAAGAAATTGAAGCGATTCTGGACTTCCATAGCGAATTCGCAGCTTAATCATCAATTCTGCAAGCCCCATTGTCCCAAGCCCAATACGACGCTCCAGCTTCTGATTCTTTTCATTTTCCTCAAAATGATATGGAGTCGTATCGATCACATTATCCAGAAAACGAACCGACCATCGCGTCACCTTGGCCAACTCATCCCACGCAACATCATCTTTCTCTTCATCATAAAATCTCGACAAATTGATTGCCGACAGGTTACACACTCCCCATGCAGGAAGCCCTTGTTCCGCGCAAGGATTCGTACTAATAATCGGATTGAAATACCAGCTGTTCGACATTTGGTTGTAATACTCCATGAAGACGATGCCGGGCTCTGCCGACTTCCAAGCCGATTCGATGATTGTCTGCCATATAACGCGCGCGCGAACTGTTTTATAATGAATAACCTTCTTGCCCATTCGGCGCCACGCCTCAAGATTGCCATTCCATAGCTCGTCGTAGCCTTCTTCCTTCGTATCTGGAAAAACAAGCTCCCAATCGAGATCTTCCTTAATCGCATGCATGAACGCATTACTGACGCAGACGGACAGATTGGCATTCGTCACCTGCCCCATTGTCTGCTTGACCGTAATGAACTCCATCACATCAGGATGCCAGTCGTTGATCATTAGCATTAAGGCTCCTCTTCTTGAACCGCCCTGCTCAATCAACCCCGTCGTATAACTGAACAGACCTCCCCAAGAGACTGCCCCGCTGGATGAGCCATTAACGCCTGCGACGATCGAACGGCGCGGACGGAGCGAGGATAGATTCATGCCGACACCGCCGCCGCGGGCCATAATTTCCGTCATTTCCGTGAGCGAGTTCATAATGCCGCCCCTGCTATCCCTCGGCGATGGGATGACATAACAATTGAATAAAGTCAGCTCCTCGCTCGCACCAGCCCCTGCCGCAATCCTACCTCCAGGCACAAGCTTCCAATCGTCTAAAATATATCGAAATCGCTCCTGCCACTCCTTGCGTTTATCTTCTGTCAGCTCCGCCGAAGCCATTGCTTTCGCTAGACGTTCCCACATTTCCTCCGGTGTTCGCTCGATCGTAAGCGACAGCTTCTCGGTTGTCGTATCGACCACATCGCCGCTCCGCAGCCGCACCTTGACGCTGCCTCCGCTGCTTGACAACTCCGTAACCTCTCCGACCTCTTTGGTTGGAAACTTCGTATCATCCTTCGTCAAGACGAGCACCGTATCGCCGACCTTGACTTGACTGGAATCGGCTTGTTTCCATGCGTAACGATCCAAAAATATTTTCTCGCTAAGTCCCTCGAGTCTCGTTCCCTGTTCTGTACTCATCTCCGTCACAGTCTCCTCTCAAGCTCCATTTACTTCGTCTTCCCTACGCTCGAATCCACCTAAATCACAATATATTGTACCATAACCTTATTATACTATACTATATGTTGATCTACAGCCTTGTTTTCCTCGAATTTCCTACACGAACTCCGCTTACATGACATCTATCTCGCTCAAGCTTGTCCGCACTCTTTTTTATGAGCCATCTTATTAATCTTTGTTGAAAGGGCCATACTAATGACAACTTATGCCTAATCCATTGCGAAAGGGAGCTGATCTCCATGTCATTTACGAACCAGCCACAGATTAGTTCAACCGATACGGGAATCTCTTACGTTACGAAAAAGCTCCATCCGCTAGTCGATCTCCAATACGATCGTTCCTGGTTCGACGAGCTTCAGAACCGCATTGCCAAGGGTGGTCCATGGGACGACTGGACACTCTATCAGCTTGCGATGGAAGCCGAACAAGCCCGTCGGATTGAAAGCTTCGAACAACTGCAGTGTTTGCGCAGCCTACCCGAGTTCGAGCCGATGCCTCATCAGATCAGTACCGCGCGCAAAGTGCTGCACGAGATGGGAGGCAGAGCAATTCTCGCTGACGAGGTCGGCCTTGGCAAAACGATCGAAGCTGGCCTCGTGCTCAAAGAATATATGGTTCGCGGGCTTGTGAAGCGCGCGCTCATTCTCGTTCCCGCTTCACTCGTGCTCCAGTGGGTACGGGAGTTGAATCAGAAATTCGGCATTTCTGCTGTTGCCCAGAAACGAGAGCATACCTGGGGTTATGACGTCGTCGTTGCCTCGATCGATACCGCGAAGCGCGACCCGCATCGCGAGCTCGTATTGAACACCGATTATGACCTCATCATTATCGACGAGGCGCACAAGCTCAAGAACAAGAAGACGACCAACTACCAATTCGCGAATCTGCTTCGCAAAAAATATTGTCTGCTGCTGACCGCTACGCCTATTCAAAATGATCTCGATGAGCTATTCAATCTCATCACGCTGCTCAAGCCTGGCCAACTAGGCGGCCAAAGCGACTTCGCAGCCAACTTTGTTGTCGACAAACGTCTTCCGAAAAACGAGGATCAACTGCAAGAAGCGTTGTCCGGCGTCATGATCCGCAATCGGCGCGGCGACGGAGGCATTCATTTTACGAAACGGGTCGTCCGCAACATCCCGCTCTACTTGTCCGAAGACGAGAAAGCGCTGTACGATGCCGTGACCGGCTTCGTTAAGGAGCGCTACGACGAAAGCGGAGGCGATCTGACCAGCATGCTGTCGCTCGTAACTTTGCAGCGTGAAGTATGCAGCAGCCGCGACGCCGTTTTCCTTACGCTTGTTAATTTGTTCAAGAAGACGAGCGAGGATTCGCCGATGCGTCCGAAGATTTGGGAGCTCGTCGAGAAGATCAAGAGCATCAAAGCGAATACGAAAGCAGAGAAGACGCTCGAGCTCGTGAAGGCTATGGATGAGAAGGTCATTATTTTCACCGAGTATCGGGCAACGCAAGAGTATTTGCTGCAGTTCTTCCGTGCGCATAATATGATTGCCGTCCCGTATCGAGGCGGTATGAATCGTGGTAAGAAGGATTGGATGATGGATCTGTTCCGCGGCCGCGCACAGGTGCTGATTGCAACGGAGGCCGGCGGCGAAGGCATCAATCTGCAGTTCTGCCACCATATGATTAACTTCGATCTGCCCTGGAATCCGATGCGCGTCGAGCAGCGAATCGGACGGGTGCACCGTCTTGGTCAGACCGAGGATGTGAAAATATATAACCTGTGTACCCAAGGAACGATTGAAGAGCATATCGTGGGCTTGCTCCATGAGAAGATCAATCTATTCGAGCTCGTGATCGGCGAGCTGGATCATATTCTAGAGCGTTTCGAGAAAGGCGACGGCTCCATCGAGCAACGGCTGGCCCGTATGCTTCTCGAGGCGGGAAATGATCAGGACTTAAAACGCCAGATGAACGAGCTGGGCAGTTCGCTTAGTCAAATTCGCGGTGAGGTGCAATCAACGGCAACGGCTGGCGAGCCTCTAACTCCTTCACGAACGCAATCGCATTCGCATTCTCATGAGCTGATTATCCACACGGACAAGCTCGGACAAACGGTGGAGGTGCGTCCATGAACGAGAAACAAGTCCATAAGTTCGTCAACCGGTATTTGGAAGCAACGGAATGCTCGATACTGGAAAAGTCGCCGTCTCATTTCACCGTCAAGCTGTCCCCTTTTGCAGACCGCGAACTGACGAACCGCCCCTATTATTGGAGCTTCGTAGATCGGTTAGGTACGGAGCCGGAAACGATGACCTATCTGCTCGTTACCGATAAGCAGAAGTATGACGCGATGGAGAGCGACAAAGCAGCCGCTCCCCCCGCAGAAACGGAAGAGGATCAAGCGGCGAATGCGGCATTAAGCCGCTCCCTCGGGTTCGTTCACGGCAGCTTGGCGTCGAATGTCCGCGTGCCGCGCGAGGATCTTTATTTTGGCTCGCGTAAGCTGGAGCAGCTGTTCGACGCGGCCAAGTCCAAGGGCAGCTTCGTCTATCTGTTCCAGGAGATGGACAAAAAAAGTCCGCATCCATACAGCTCTTCTCCTTACACGGCTTGGCTGGCCGTCAATATGCGAGTCGAATTCGCTTGCGATCGCAAGCGCGAGGAGATTCACAGCTTTGGGGTATCGCTAGCCACTGGCTTATGCGTGGAGCAATTCCATGATCGTTTGGTGACTATGAAGCTTACGCCGCGTCTGCCTTCCAACATCCACATTACACGCAACGGACTATCGTACAACAAAGCGATGAGTATCGTAGAAGCCGCGCTGGAACGCAAGCTCAAGAGCTACGATTACGGCTGGGCTGGTGAAGCGTCCGCAAGGCTCGAGGAAGAGCTGGCAAGGATCAAAGGCTACTATGAGCCGCTGATCTCGAACGCCCTTGAAGAAACGAAGGCTGCTATCGAGGAGCAATTCGTTCAGCGGCAAGCCGAAATTCGTTGGCAATTCGAACCGCGCGTGACGGCATCCGCCATTAACTGCGGCATCATCCACCTTGAGGGCATCGATTGACTGAATTGTGACCACATTCGCATGGATACGTCAAAAAAAGGCGGTCAGAAGACCGCCTTTGCCTGACAAGTTGCAACAGTCTTTTTGCTGCATGCAGCGTACAATTCTAGACATAGGACAGGCTTGTCCCTAATCGAGACAATGCGGAAGGGGGATCATTCCTTGCCACTTTTGAAATGGCGGAAAATTTTAGCATCAGTTGCTTTGATCGGATTGCCGCTCTATTCCTTAGGCAGTTTCACGAATGTAAATTCAATTGTTGGGTTAGATGATATTCGTGCTAATGCGGCAGCTGTTCAAGCAACGGTAATATCGGATGAAATTAGCGATCAAGCCCGTATTTTTGCCAATCAAATCGCATCAGAGCCACCGTTCACAAGCTGGAATCACGCGGACTTGTCGATTACCGCTCTTGGACCGGGTACGCATAGCTGGCTTGTGCTTGTAAAGAATAATAAGCAGACCATTGTCGGTTATATGGTATTGAATGCTATGGAAGCGGGAGGTTATCAATTAGGAGAGTACGGCTTAAGCAGCGAGCCTCTATTCGGCGGACAATCTTTCGAGCATTCTATGCTCCAGCTAGGACTTAGCAAGTCTACAGGCACCGATAAGATTGGTGCAGAACGTATTTACATTCACCCTCTGCTTGCCGCTTGGAAAATAACGTCCGACAGCACCTCCTATTACACCGATGCTGCTACCGGCGAGCAATTGCCCGTTACCGCCGAAGGTTGGGAAACGTCGGCTGAGACCGAACAAGCGCAAGCAGCTTTATTCCAAGCTCATACCGACCATAAGCTGCAAAAATCACATTCGATCGCTTCGTTCGATCCATACGCCAAGCTGTCTTGGATAACGAACAAGCCGTTGAACATAAATTCAATCAAATACTCATCTTTGCTTGTCAAAATAAATGGCCAACAACAGCTTCGGTATATCGCCGAGCGGTTCGATGGCCAAATGTTATATGCCTGGTCTGTTGTCGGCTATCACAGCTGGACAAGCGGGCATGCTTATATCGCTTTGGAAGCTGGCGAAGACAGCGGACTGCGCCGCTACATTCCGCTACAGCTCTTGTTGGGGCTTGGCTCTTTTTATAGTTGAGACGCTCTGACGCTCCGCCCTTATTTTCCACCAAATCATCAAGCTCGCCGGCCCCCATCCGAACCAACGCGTCAGCCACGGCTCCCTCAATGCTTTGGCTGACGATTTCGTTTGTTTCCGCTGTTCCTTCGGTGTCTCCATATAGGTTACGAATTGCTCCGTCACGAATGTTGCTAATTCTTTACCGCCTTTGATAGCCATTGCGATCACTCCTCCAGCCCATTTTGTTCAAATATAAGAAAGTATAAAATTTTTGTTTATACTGTGCTTATTTTTCTCCGCGAAACGTTTGCTTGCGCCGCCAAAAAATGGCGACTGCCGTTTACGCTTGATGATATAAGCTTTCCCCGCCTGCTCCCGACATAAACATGCATGAGTTTTCCTTGCATGAGTTTTCCTCCGATAAGCCACGATAAGCGTATCACTTTACGCGATGGAGGAATTCCCGTTATGCACCGTTACCTGCTTATGTGCCTAATCGCCTTATTACTGCTGGCATCCAGTTCTTCGCAATCGGCGGCTGCGATGCCGTTCCAGCCTGTCATATCGGAGTCGGGGTTTGATTGGGCGCTTCCGAACACCGTCGTCATCATCGACGTTGGTCACGGAGGCGTCGACGGAGGCGCTTCTTACGGCGATATGCTGGAAAAAGATATTAATCTCGCTGTAGCCCATAAGCTGTATGCGATCTTGCGGGCGCAAGGCATTGCTGCCGTTATGAACCGTACAAGCGATTATGCGCTTAGCGAAGACAATCGTTGGCATATTAGCCGATCCCGCCATCGCAAAGACTTGTCGCAGCGAAGGCAATTAACCGAAGAGATCGACAGCGAGCTGCTGGTCAGCCTTCATGTCAACTCAACTAAGAACAAATCCAAGTACGGTCCGCTTGTGCTACATCAGACTAGCGGCGAGAGCGCACTGCTTGCGTTCTGTATACAGGATGCGCTTAATAGACAGCAAAACACTCAGTTTTTACCGCGCGAGGGTAAGCCCTTCTATTTGCTGCGCCGCGTTCAGCAGCCGTCTGTTATCGTAGAGATGGGCTTCATCAGCTCCGAAAGGGATCGCGTTATGTTAACCGACCCGGTCAAGCAGCAAGAAATCGCCGAAGCAGTCGCTTCAGGGATTCGGCAATATAAATGGATCGCCCGCTGAGCCGCTCACAAGTGCGGACAACTTCACGAACTTCACGTCGGACTGCATGAGTGGAATCGAATGTTTGAGAACGGATGCCGTCTTCAATCCCGAAGGGCCAACATGACCAATCGTAATGCCGATGTCATGTGATTCCATATGCTTGCGTAGCAGCGATATTTGCTTTGAAATATGCTGTTCCGTATACACATCGTCCAAAAACACGTCATTGGATACGAGTGGCACGCCAATCTCTCCTGCAATCTTGGGAACAACCGTCTTGTAAGTGGTGCGGCTGTCTAGGAAAAACAAGCCGCGCTCCTTGCAGACGCTAAGGACAATACGCATCATGCGCTCGTCTGCCGTCACCTTCGAGCCCATATGATTGTTCATGCCGACTGCATACGGTACATCGTCGATCGCCGCCTCCACCCGCTTCCGAACCTCTTCGTCGGATAGATCAGTCGTGAGCGCGCCTGGACCCAGCCATTTTTTAAGCCCTTTATTCGGCTCCATCGGCATATGGACGATAACATCATGTCCCATCTTATGCGATTGCTCGGCATCCTGCTTCGTCGTAGGAAGGAACGGCATGATGGCTGTCGTGAACTTCACCGGCAGCTTCATCATCTCCTCCGTGCCTGTCATCCCGTTGCCGAAGTCGTCGATGACGATAGCAACCAACCGTTTTTGCGGATCTGAAGTCTCGGAATCCACTCGATGTGCGCTCGCATGTGATTGCCTGAAAGCTAATGAACATAAAGCTAATGTGACAATAAGTACACGTATCCATATGCCGTGCTTGCGTTGTTTCAACATTACCATTCCACCATTCTGCTTTTTGATTTCATTGTTTGTGTAAAGGAAGAAAAATATGCTGAATATTATAACTTTAACCAAACAGTTGACTCATGACTGCACGCCATGCTAACATAAGAAACGTAATTAAGGCATGCGGTCGTGGCGGAATTGGCAGACGCGCTAGATTCAGGTTCTAGTGGTGTAACAGCCGTGGAGGTTCGAGTCCTCTCGACCGCACCAACTTCTATAATCAACAAGCTCGCAATATTGCTCTAGCAGCGATTGCGGGCTTTTTTATTTTCTTGAAGAAGCAGACAAAAGGGACAAACGCCATTATTGTGAATGTCCCTTTTGTCTGTCGTCCTTCCCGCCTTAATCTACTTCACCAGTTGCGGTTGCAATACACGATCCCAATGGCGATGCTGCGCTATCCCATCAATGAACGATGTGAAGAACGCTGCATCGGCACTCTCATCGCCGGTGAGCAACACGCCTGCCGGCTTCGCCACGTTGCTTCCTGCCTCATGTGCCGCACCGGAGGCAATTAGCAGTCGCACACCTTCTCCTACGGCGGCAATCGTCTTATAATGCTGGAACGCTTCGCGGACGAAACCTGCCGATGCGACATCGCTTAGCAGCTCGTCAACGCCCTGCGCTCCTCCAGCTACATAGACGGCGTCGTACAGGACCGACGCCGCAGTGAGCAGCGATTGCTGCGGCTCGATCAGCGTGCCGTCGTTACCGCTTACGGGCGCGAGCGTTTTACTCACAATGTCCGCCGTTACTTTCACCGCGGTCAACGCCTTCAACAGCGCCTGTACCTCTGCCGTGTGGTAACCTGTTCCGAGCATCACCGCAACCTTGCGCGTAGCAGCTGACTTCGCCTTTGTCATCATGCTAAGGGCAGGAGAAATGACTGTTGGCTCTGTCCCAATTCCCTTGGTCGCAGTCGCTCCAATGCCTTCGGCTATCCGCTCTGCTAGCTCCTCCGCCACATGGCTGAACACATCCACAACTCGCTGCCGAACCTGCTTGGACATAACTTTGCCGAGCTCGAAGCGGAAGGCGTTTACGATCTGGTTTTGCTCGACCGGCGACATGCTATGCCAGAACATCGACGCCTGGCTGTAGTGATCCTCAAAGCTATTGCTTCTTGCCTTGATCTTCCGACCGTCTACCTTCTCCTCATAATGACGGTAGCCGCCTTCGCTTGGTGGTACTGGCGCCGGATCATTGTTCGCTAGGCCGTTCTTATGATAGCTCGTCTGTCCCGGATTAATCGTCATCCGGTGCATGCCGTCCCGTTGATTGTTATGTACCGGCGCGATCGGTCGATTGATCGGAATTTCCGCGAAGTTCGGTCCCCCTAGGCGAAGCAGCTGCGTATCCGTGTACGAGAATAGCCGACCTTGCAGCAAGGGATCGTTCGTGAAGTCAATGCCGGGTACGAGATGTCCGACATGGAAGGCAACCTGCTCTGTTTCCGCGAAAAAATTGTCCGTGTTCCGATTCAGAGTCATTTTGCCAACGATTCGTACGGGGACGATCTCCTCCGGCCATAGCTTCGTCGCGTCCAATATATCGAAGTCGAAGCTGAACTCATCCTCTTCCTTCAGTATTTGAACGCCAAGCTCGAATTCGGGATAGTTGCCCTGCTCGATCGCGTTCCACAAGTCGCGGCGGTTGAAGTCCGGATCCTTGCCGGCAATCTTCTGCGTCTCATCCCACACTAGCGAATGAACGCCAAGCTTTGGCTTCCAATGGAACTTGACGAAGTGAGACTTTCCTTGCTCATTAATGAATCGGAACGTATGCACGCCGAACCCTTCCATCATACGGAAGCTGCGAGGCAGCGCCCTTCCTGACATAACCCACATAATCATATGGGCGGTCTCCGTATTCGTGCCTACGAAATCCCAGAATGTATCATGAGCCGATGAGGCTTGAGGAATCTCATTGGGGGGCTCCGGCTTAACGGCATGGATAAAGTCGGGGAACTTTACCGCGTCCTGAATGAAGAACACCGGCATATTGTTGCCGACAAGATCGTAATTGCCTTCCTCTGTATAAAATTTCACCGCAAAACCGCGCACATCGCGCACCGTATCGCTTGAGCCGCGAGATCCTGCTACGGTAGAGAATCGGACGAACAACGGCGTGCGAAGCGACGTATCCGTCAAGAACTTCGCTTTCGTGAACTCCGCAAGCGATTCGTACAGCTCGAATTCTCCGTGCGCGCCGAACCCTCTAGCATGCACGACACGCTCAGGAATCCGCTCATGATCGAAGTGCGTCATTTTTTCCCGGAAGTGGAAGTCCTCCATAATTGTCGGGCCGCGCGGACCAACCTTCAAAGAATGCTCATCATCCTCGATCCGCAAGCCTTGATTCGTCGTTAAAGCCTCGCCTTGATCCGTAACGCGATAGGCATTTAGTTGCTTTTGCTTGGCGTTGTCCTTCTCATTCATTTGCACATTCCCCCTCTTCAAGAATAGGCATAGTATCCGCCACATCAGGATCATTTATCCTGTTATTCCCATATGAAGCTCTCTCTCAATAATTCCGATAAAGCTCGCTAGCGAACTATTATACGAGAGCATCGTTTTGCCTATTGATGAGGTTCTCGTTCCAAGGAGCAAGCAAAACATGCAAGAAACTGAGAAATAGCCATTTTAACCCATGAAATCCAAGAGAATGGCCTATAATATTGACAAATTGAACGAATTTGGGTGATAACGACGTTTGCAAGCGCTTTAAACAGCATTATATAATGGGGGCGTAATAGTAAATAGTTAGGACATCAGGAACATGTTATAAGACAATATGAAGGCGATGTTACCTGTTAAGGTACAACCTCGTGCACGCTATGTGTAATCGAGGCTGTGCCTTTTTGTGTTGTCCACCAAAGAAAGCGAGGTGCGCCCGTAAGTATCGCTCCGGCCTACGACAAGCAACGAATCAACCTTCCCTGCCGCCGGATTGATTCGCATTACCTGTTTGCCAATCATATCGAAGGGGTGTTCTTATGTTAAAAAGATCAAAATGGTTTTCCCTGTTTGTCAGCATTATGCTCGTCTTCGCCCTCGCCGCATGTAACTCAGCCGGCAACAATGGCAATGAAGGCAATCCCGCTCCTGCCACCAATGCGCCAACCAATGAAACGGCCGAGGAAGGCAACACGGATGAGCTAGTGCCGGAGAAAGGCGCAAAGCTGGTCGTGTGGGAAGCACAGGAGCAGCAAGCCTATATGCAGGAAGTCGGCAAAGCGTTCGAAGAGAAATACGGCGTGCCTGTTTCTGTCGAAGTTGTGACAGGCGGCGATCAAGGCGCTAGATTGACGACGGATGGCCCGTCCAAGACGGCTGCAGACGTATTGACACTGCCGCATGATCAGATCGGTCTTGCCGTGAAAGCAGGCTTGCTCCTGCCGAACGAAGTGTTCGAGGAAGAGACGCGGACGAACAATGTAGAGACTGCCGTTACCGCATCTTCCTTCGACAACGTGCTGTACGGCTATCCGAAGTCGGTTGAGACGTATGCGATGTTTTACAACAAGGACATCCTGCCCGAGCCTCCGAAAACATGGGATGAAATCATCGCATTCGCCGACACCTTCAACGATCCCGCGCAGAAGAAATACGCGATTATGTGGGAATTCGTCGGCTACTATACGTATCCGTTTATCGGCAGCTACGGCGGCTACATGTTCGGCGACAACAATACGAACGCGGACGATATCGGCTTGAACAAAGGCGACGTCGTTCAGGGCTTCGAGTTTCTACGCAAGTTAAAGTCGATCTTGCCGATGAATGCCGGAGATATAACGTATGACGTCAAAACACAGCTGTTCCAAGAAGGCAAGCTGGCGCTGAACATCGACGGTCCTTGGTCGGTCGCAGCGTTCAAGGATAAAGTGAATTTGGGCGTCGCTCCGCTTCCGAAGTTCCCGAATGGCAACGACTCGATCTCGTTCTCGGGCGTGAAATCCTATTACGTCAACTCCTATACGCCGTATCCAGTCGCTGCTCATCTATTCGCGAACTTCGCCAGCAGCAAAGAAAACCAGCTCAAAAACTATCAAATGACCGGTGCGATTCCTACGAACCTGGAAGCAGGCGAAGATCCACTCATTAAGGACGATCCGATTACGAGCGGTTTCTTCCTGCAATTCGCCAATTCGGTGCCGATGTCTTCTGTACCTGGCGTAGACCTTGTATGGGAAGCACTGAAGGCAACCTTCATCGCACTGTGGGACGATACGAGTCTTGATATTAAGACAACGCTCGATAACATGGTCCAAACGATTAAGGACGGTATGAGCGCAAGGTAACGAGTATTAAAAAAACGGCCCATTCGCCCGCTCCTGCAATAGGTGCGGACGAGGGGCCGTATCCTGCGAGAAAAGAGGCTGCTGCCCCATGACCAACCGACGCGCGGGCGCGATATTATCGGCTCTGCTGATAGGCTCTGGCCAGCTCTACAACAGGCAATGGCTGAAAGGCTTATTGTTTGCGGCTTTAGGCCTGACGAGCATTTACTTCTTCATCTTCGAGCTATTCGACCTTCTACGTGGATTAATTACGCTTGGCGACCGTCCGAGCGGCTTCATGAAAGTCGGCAAAATGACGCGCCTTGTCGAAGGCGACCATTCGATCTTCATGCTGATCAAAGGACTTGTCGCATTGATTGCGGCTTTGCTCATTCTTTGCTACTACGTATTGAACATTCGCGACGCTTATATCGTCGGCAAGCACCGGGACAACGGCGGCAAGCCGAACCGCTTCACGGAATCGCTGGCGATGCTTGGACAGAAGCATTTTGCTTATCTAGTGCTGCTTCCCCCGTTTATCGCCATCGCTTTCTTGACCGTTCTGCCGCTTATCTTCTCGATTCTGCTCGCATTCACGAATTACGCGGATCCAATCCTTCCGCCAGCGAATCTCGTTGACTGGGTCGGGTTCGATAATTTTATGAAAATGATCAATATGAAGGTATGGAGCAAAACGTTCGTTGGCGTACTCCAGTGGACGATCGTATGGGCAATCCTTGCTACGTTCACGACCTATCTAGGCGGCGTCGTCGTTGCGGTGCTCATCCATCAGCCGGGCGTGAAGTTCAAGAAATTTTGGCGGACCGCGCTTATCATACCGTTCGCTATTCCGAATATGATCTCGCTGCTCGTTATGCGCAATATGTTCAACAATCAATTTGGTCCTGTGAACGATTACTTGCGGGCGATTGGACTGAATGGCCTCCCTTGGCTGACCGATCCGTTCATGGCGAAAGTAACCGTCGTGCTCGTCAATATGTGGATGGGCATTCCGATCACAATGATATTGGCGTTCGGCGTTCTAACGACGATTCCCCGCGATCTTTACGAAGCCTCGGATGTCGACGGAGCGGGGTCGCTGCAGAAGTTCCGCTACATTACGATGCCGATGGTGCTGTTCGCCACCGCTCCGGTGCTCATCATGAATTTTGCGGGCAATATTAACAACTTCAACGTCATCTATTTGCTCACGGGCGGCGATCCCGTTAACGTCGGTTATCAATTCGCGGGCCATACCGATCTGCTCGTTACATGGCTTTATAAGCTGGCGCTTAACCAGTCGCAATTCAGCTTTGCGTCCGTTATCGGCATTTTCATCTTTATGTTCATCGCCTCCTTCTCCATCTGGAGTTATACGCGGACGCGATCCTACAAAGAGGAGGATATGATCCATTGAGACTCTCATCGGCCAAATGGAAACTAGGCGCTACCTACCTCCTATTAACGATACTTACGGTCATCAGTATTTATCCGGCATTATGGATATTGTTATCCTCGCTGAAGACTGGCAACAGTCTGTACAGCGAGTCCTTTATCCCTAGCGAAATGACGCTCCAGCATTATTACGATTTGTTCGAAAAAACGAAGTACGGCACTTGGTTTCTTAATACGCTTAAGGTTGCCGTCTTCTCGACCATGATTGGAACCTTTCTTCTGCTCATCACCTCTTATGCCATCTCTCGCTTCCGGTTCGCCGGTCGCAAAACGACGCTTAAAGTATTTCTTGTGCTGCAGATGTTTCCCGGCTTCATGGCGATGATTGCGATCTTCGTCCTATTGAATTCGATCGGCTTGCTGGACTCCCACTGGGCGCTCATTCTCGTCTACAGTACAGGCGCGATCATTACGAACGTTTTCGTGGCCAAAGGTTTTTTCGACACGATTCCGAAGAGCCTTGAGGATGCGGCCCGCATCGACGGCGCAAGCCATCTGAGAGTGTTCATGGGCATCATTGTTCCCTTATCAACACCGATGCTGACCTATGCCAGCCTTATGATCTTCAACGGCGCCTTCGTCGACTTCATCTTCGCCGATCTCATCCTCCGCACGGAGGAGCAGCGCACGCTTGCTGTCGGGTTGTATCGTATGGTCAGCCAGCGCAACTCGACGGAGTTCACGATGTTCGCTGCCGGCGCCGTCCTTGTCGCCGTGCCCGTGACGATGCTGTTCCTATTCTTGCAGCGTTTCTTAATTGAAGGGTTAACGGCAGGCGCTTCGAAAGGCTGAATATGGACGAAAAAAGGAGGTGCCCCTAAAGCATACAGCTTTGGGCACCTCCTTTTGTACTCTTACTCATTGCCTATTTTCTCAGCGACATCGCCTGCGATCTCAGCTAGCGTAATATGGCCAAGCTTATTTTCCATCGCTTGCTGAGCTTCGTTGAAGGCTCTTTCCAGCGAGGATTGAATGTTGCGCCCGACGCCGCAATTCGGATTCGGCTTCTCGTGAATCGCGAACAGCTCATCCTGCATGGGACTTGTTACGGCCTGATATATATCGAGCAGCGTAATCTGATCGGTTGGCCTCGTAATGACGGCGCCGGCTACGCCTGCGTTCGTCGTGACGAGCCCTGCCTTGCTTAACATCCCGATAATCCGGCGGATAACGACCGGATTCGTATTGACGCTTCCGGCAATCAGCTCCGAGGTCATTCGCTCGCCTTCGCTAACGTCCAATAAAGTCATAATATGAACCGCTACCGCGAATCGATTACTAGTCACGTCCTCACCCTCTCGTCGTTACAATATGTAAGCATTATAGTTACACGAGACAGCGATTGTCAATGATCCGCGAACGTAACTTGACCGCCTTCGAGCGACTGAATTCTAGCAAGCGACTCCACCTGATAGCCAAGATCGATCAGCTTCTGTCTGCCTGGCTGGAATGTCTTCTCGATGACGATGCCAATCCCAACGACCTCTGCCTCCGCTTGCTTCACAATACCAGCCAAGCCGAGGGCAGCGTCGCCATTTGCTAGGAAGTCATCAATAATAAGCACGCGCTCCCCTGCCGAGAGAAACTTGCGGGAGACGGACACCTCGCTCACTTCCTGTTTCGTGAACGAATAGACGCTCTCCGTATACAAATCGTCCTTTAGCGTTAACGATTTGCGTTTGCGCGCGAAGATCAGCGGTACATCCAGCTGCAAAGCAGCCATTACTGCAGGCGCGATGCCGGACGACTCCAGCGTCAATATTTTGGTAATGCGGCTGCCTTCGAAACGTTCGACGAACAGCTTGCCGACTTCCCACATCAATTGCGGATCAACCTGATGATTCAGGAAAGAATCCACCTTCAATACATTTTCATTTAGGACGATGCCGTCCTGCATAATTTTTTGCTCCAGCTTGTTCAACGCCTGCTCCTCCACCTATCCTCTATTTTTCTAATCCAATACTTGACTATGTTCTATTATACATGATAAGATAAATCCCGTTGACACATTATTTTGCGGTCGTGGCGGAATTGGCAGACGCGCTAGATTCAGGTTCTAGTGGTGTAACAGCCGTGGAGGTTCGAGTCCTCTCGACCGCACCATAATCATCAAAGGCTACAGCTCATGAGCTGTAGCCTTTGTTCGTTTATTATAGACTCCGATATGCCTCATTGGCGCGTATAACCGCCACCGTACGTTCCGCTAGCTTCGATATCGGCACGATCCCGAACCCGTCGACACCGGAACGGATTTGGTCCCGAAGGGGTTCGATCCACTTCTCGGGAAGACGTGAAGCCCCGTTTCGCATGCCGATGACAGAGCCCGCCGTAGCCCCGTTGCAATCCGTATCGAACCCGGCTGCAACGGCCTTTCCGATCGTAGACTCCAGCTCTCCTTCGCCGTACAGCAAAGCGACGGTCACAACCATCGCATTCGAAATCGTATGACACCAATGGTAGGGATGGGATTCATCGTATTTGCCGTGAATCCTCTCAATAGCTTCTTCATAAGACAGGCCGTCGCTATGCCATTGCAGCACCTCCTCCAGCTCTGCAGCCAGCCTGCTGGTCGCCGGAATTTGCTCGAGTCCTGCCATGATGATGTCTTCCATCTTATCCGTTACCGCTGCTGCCGCCAGCATGGCTGCGACCCACATCGCGCCGTATATGCCGTTTTTCACATGGGAAATAGAAGCGTCGCGCCACGCCGATTCGGCGGCCTTCTCCGGATTTCCGGGATATATATAACCATAGAAGTCGGCCCTTATTTGAGCGCCGATCCACTCCCGGTACGCATTCCGATAGGAGGCGGAGGCAGGCGGGCCGACTAGATTAAGTATATTGCGGTAAGCGATTCTTTCAGCCGTGCACGTACGCAGCGCCGGCAGCAGATTGAGCCAAGCTTCCGCAACGTCATCCGGCGTGAAATCGCAGCCGTACTTCTCCACGATGGCAAGGCCTACGATCGTATAATTCAGATCATCGTCCTCTACCATATGCTCCACGTTATTGATCCAGCTCACGCAACGGTTTCCGTAGGATCCGCCTTCATTGATGACGCCATATTTAGCGGCAATCGACGGATCGATATCTGACGAGATATAGTATCGAATCGGCGAATTGTCTGTTTCCCTGAGCAAACCGGCAATCCGGTCTCTTCGCCAACCCTCGATCGGATGGCCGAGCAGACATCCCGCCGAACGGCCGAGCCATGCCCCATATACCCGATCTTCCATATCGATGCCTTCCAATGAAGCGACCTGCGTCCAAGCGTGACTACCTCGCTCCCGCCTCAGCGCGCGAATGCCGTCCAAATCCGACGGTTCTGAATACGGATAACCTTCGATAAGCGGCAGTCTGCCCATTTCGTCCAAATATTCGGCCGCCATTTGCTCGCGCAGCGGATCATTCGGATCCAAGCTGGACATTGCGGTGAACTGCTCCTCCAGTTGCTCGCTGATCGCCTTGCCTTCATCTATCCCTTGCCGCCATTCGATTTCGATATGATGCCCGTATTGCAAGTAATAAAGCACCGAAGCATTCATAGGAATCAATCACCCCGCTTCCCATTGGCACTACAAACGATAAACTAGATTGGCAATATGAAGCCGTCATAGGCAACGATAATTTGTTCAGGATCAAATATAGCCTTTAAATGCTCGTGCTGCAGCCCGATATTATGCGAGAAATGGGTAGCGACCACTCGGCTGCCGTCATGCAAGACGCCGCTTTTCCTAAGCCTGTCGCGGATCGCGATAACCGATTCGATATTGAGATGGCCGCCTGTGAATGGCAAATTGCCGTTCGTGCAATCCAAGATCGCTGCATCCACGGTCGTTCGCTCAAGCCATTCCCAAGTCGCATCGGGAAGAAGACCGGTATCGTGACCGTAAAATACACGCTTCCCATCCTTCTCGATGAGAAAAAGCAGGCAGGTCTCGTCGGGATCATGGTTGGCTGGCAGTGCCGTCACTTTAGCGGTTCCCGTATCCACCGTCTCGAATGGAACGATTCGTTGAAGAATGAGGCGATCCGTATCCGGCCTGCCTACGGCGTCGCGGCATTTTCGAATGACGGCATCGTGGCCGTATATCCGCAGCGGATAATCCAGGCCATGCGCATATACGGGCAGACGCATTTCCAAATCCTCCGCGCGCAAATGATCCAGATGCGTATGCGTCACGAACATATCCTTCACGAGGCCGAGATCGATTCCGTCACGCAGCACGTGATGCAGCGTGTCGGGCGGAAAATCGATCTTCAGCACGCCATCTATAATGACAGAGCTCCTCGTTCGTATGTTAGGCCCGCCGAGTCTCCGAGCCTCGGCGCAATGTCCGCACCGGCAGAACATCGCGGGATAACCCTCCGCTGCTGCCGTTCCAAGAAAATGAATATTCACGTCTTGCCTCCATTCCGTTTTTTTAAAGCGTCGCTGCGATTCTCGTCACGTTGCCCACCGCATCGATCGAACCGCGCTGAGGCTCCTCGTCTCCCTCGAATTCGACGGACAGCCAGCCGTCATAACCTGCATTCCGCAGAGCCCCGAATACGTATTTCAAATCGACAGCGCCTTCGCCCGCAACTTTGCCCAAGTAAAGCTCCCCTGTTAGCGCTCGAATAACCGCCCCTGTCGTTCCCTCCGGCACGGGAACGAAATCCTTGACATGCACATGGCCGACATAGTCCTTCAGCTCATCGACCGCTTCGCTCGTGCTTTGCCCAACAAGCAAAAAGTTGCCCGTATCGAACGTGCTGCGCAGCGCATCCGAGTTCACTTTGCGTATGATATCCATCACCTGGTCGCTTCGCCCGGCAAACAATCCATGATTTTCGAGGCACAGCGTCACGCCACTCTGTTCCGCATACTCGGCTGCCTTGCTCAGCCCTTCGACGACATATTCCAAGCCCTGCTCATACGTAATCGAATCATTCGGCAGGTCGCCCGAAAACACGCGTACGACCTTTGCTCCGAAATGGACCGCGGCATCCACTGCATCCGTAACCTCTTTCACCTGACCCCTTCGCTGCTCCTCGTCTGCTACAACGAAATTGTTGCAGGCGCTGAAGCAGGCAACCTGCAAGCTGTATTCTTGCAGCGCTGCATCAATCAATGGGATATCCTTTTCCTTGTCTTTCCAAAAACAGCTAAGAAGCTCGACGCCTTGGACGCCGACCTCGGATGCGAATTCGAGAAAATCGACGGTGTCCCATTTTTGCTCGTACCAATATTTATGCACGCTCCACATACTAAGAGCTATTTTCAATTCATTCACTCTCCCGTGTCCGATGCTGGATAGTTTGCACTGCGATAAATCGCTTCCGTCAATCCGATAACCTTGCACGCGTATTCGCCGGATACAAGTACTTCATGCTCGCCGCGAATGGCGTCAACGAAGCTTTTATCCTGATTCGTCGTTCGTTCGGGCAGCTGTACTTCAATCGCTCCATCCTTGTAGGTCATCAACTCAAGCCTGCCATTGTCGAGATAAATGACGCCAAGTTCGCCGCAGAATGAATAATACTCCCGATATCCCGGCACATATCCGATAATATTTAGCCCCGCGACCGCCCCCTCCTTGAAGCGGATGCTGGTGAAGGAATCTATCTCGACAGGCGCCCCCTGCGTGCTTACGGTCGACTTGACCTCCAGAGGCGTCAGTCCGGTCGTCCATAATAGAACGTCGATAATATGGCTGCCTGAATCCATCAGCATACCGCCGCCCGACAGCGCCGCGTTCTGCCTCCATGTACCGGTCTGACTGAGCTTCCAATCCTGGTATAAAGTAGCGTTAATCGACGTGAGCTTGCCAATGACACCGCCTGTGATCGCTTGGCGGATGTACAGAAACTCCGGTTGAAAATGTCTCTGGTAAGACACCTGCAGCATTCTGTCACGCTCAGTTGCAACTTGTATCAGTTGCTCCGCCTCCGCAGAAGAGCAGGTCATCGGCTTCTCGATCAGTACGTGACAGCCAGCGATCAACGCATCCCTGGCCTGCTCGAAATGCTGCGTATGCGGCGAACAAACGATGACCGCGTCCAAGCCGCCCTTGCCGAGCATTTCCCGATGATCGGCATACCGTTCGGTTCTCGCAAGTCCAAATGCCGAAATAAAATGGGAAGATGCTTCCTCGCTCGGATCGGCGACGGCGGCAATTTCCACTTGCGGCAGAGCAAGCATCTGTCCGGCATGAAGATGGGCGATGCCGCCTGTTCCGATAAAACCAAGTTTGATCGTTTCCATATATGGACTCACTCCTTCTCTTGTCCGTCCCATTTCATCCGCGTCTCGCTCTCGGTACGGTTACTTTTGTTCCTATCGCAACCGAATTGGGTGGTTTTTCCGAGAACAACCACCGGTCCGGCGTATCCTGAATGCCGCTAAGCTCCAGCTCGAAAGCGCCTTCGGGTAAACGGATGGACCGTAATGTAATCCGATTGCCGTCTACAACGGAAGATTCCCATACGACCCTGCTGGCGCGGCCGTTAATCCAGATCGTACCGCCGCCTTCCGGAAGCGCCTTCCATGCTTCAATTCGCTTGTTGAACGTTAACCGGACTTCATTATCACCTAACCGTTCGATTCGCATCGGTGCTGGCTTGTCATCGTACATGTAGCCCCCTGTATGATACTCGTATGCCGTCCACGCCGAGAAGCCGAGCGCGAACGCCGTTCTGCTGAACTCCCCAAGCCAGCTTCCGCCTTTGATCATATGCCTAGCCGACCCAATATCTGCTTGAACGGCAAGCGGAAGGAGCGGATGCCTTTTTCGGACTTGTTCGATGAAAGGCATGTAATCCTTCACGTAATCGGCTGGCAGATCGCCTCGAGTCCAATCCGGCCAATGCGTTTGCAAATAATGAATGTCCGGCCGTACCTTCTCGATCATCGACGGCGCGTCGAGACCTTGATCCTCCCGAAGCTGCTCTACGCTGCCTAGTCCAGCGTTTATGGCCAGCGACCAGGTTGCAACTAAGATATCAGGCCTCGCCTCTCGAACGCCGTCCTTGCCATTAATCATTTCGTCGATAAATCCGTTCACCGCTTCGACGCGAAAGCTGACCCACTTACTGTAAGTCATAGGATCGTTGGCATAGTAGCGATCCGAATCGGGATTCGTGAAATCGGGCATTCGGATGCCGTATCGGGAAATAAAGGCCGCCTCCGCATGCGGGCCGACATCCCCATAGACGCCTCGCGCGATGCCTCCCCATTCCGGAAAATACGGCTCTGCGATCTCGATGCCGTCGAACGGGTAGTCGGACACCAGCCTTGCCATCGCAGCCTTCTTCCATTTGACGTAGCCTTCGCTGAAAGGAGATAACCGTTTGAAGCCGTCATCGACCTCCGTTAACAGCTTCATTTGCCAGGAAGACCATTCATCGGGAAACCGTTCCACCGAGAAGGTGCCGTTGCCAATGACCATTGCCCATACCGGAATGCCTCTTTGGCGGAACGCCTCGATCAGCTTCGCATCCACGACATGTTCGTTGACTACAAAATAGTGAACGCAACAAAAACCGGCCAGCTCGATTTCATCGACGATGCTTTCTGCCGAACGTTGCCGATAATAAGCAAAGGAGGGATCGATCTGAATGCTTGGACCGGCAAGAGCCCGTCTTCTCAAACCCTCATCCATCAAAATAGACAATCAACTGCGCCTCCTTTTTCCTCTCCTCTTAAATAGGTATGACTGCACTTCGGAAGAATATATCCGTTATCCGCCGCGATTTAAAAAAATAATTCCAATGACCAAACCTGATGTATAATAAGGGCAAACTTCATCTTATCTGTTCATTTAGGGAGGTCATTGTATGAGTAAAGTCGTGTACGTACCGCTCGACGAACGTCCTTGCAATGCGAAGTTTCCCATCATGCTAGCTGCTATCACAGATCTCAGGCTTTCTTCGCCGCCGCGAACGCTGCTTGGCATTAAGAAACAGCCCGCGGATGTCGAAGGCATCCGTCATTGGCTGCTGAAGGAAACGTCGGATGCCGACTATTTGATCGTATCCGCGGATCTGCTCGTCTACGGCGGAATCGTCCCTTCCCGCCTTCATCAGCTGCCGCTTGCGGAATGCGCCGCCAGGCTTGGCTTTCTCCGCGATTTAAAGCGTTCTAATCCCGCTCTAAGAATATACGCCTTTAATTTGATTATGCGGGCGCCTGCATACAACAGCAGCGATGAGGAACCGGATTATTACGAGCAGCACGGTTACTCCCTCTTCCGGTACGGCTGGTTGAGCGACAAGCAGTCCTCAGAGCCGCTGGCGGAAGAGGAGCTAGCAGAATGGGAATCGCTTCAGATCGAAGTTCCGGCTGACGTGCTTGCCGATTTTTTGCGGCGCAGAGCTACGAATGCCGAGGTGAACGAGCTCGCGATCAATCTGGTAAACGAAGGGATCATCGAGCATCTCGTTATTCCGCTCGACGATAATGCTCAATTCGGCTTCAGCCCGATGGAACAGCGAAAGCTGCTCTTAACGGCCGAGCGACATAATCTCATGGATCGGGTGCTGCTCTATCCCGGAGCGGACGAGATCGGCTGCATCCTTTTCGCGAGAGTGTTCTGTCGGATCAAAAACTATATGCCGGAGGCGGCGGTACGCTATTCCTCCACGCTAGGACCGACCATTATCCCCAAATACGAGGACCGCAGCTTGAACGAAAGCGTCAAATCCCATCTTCATTCCGGAGGCGCTTACATGGGCGATTCCGCAGCGACGGCGGATTTTGTGCTTATGGTCCATTCTCCTCCCGTCTCGCAGCATGAGGTCGCCGAATCGCCGAATCCCTACAATGATCGCCATCGCTCCTACTTCTCGGAAGTGCATATCCCGGAATTCGTCTCGGCGATTGAAGCGCTCGCCGGCAAAGGCAAGCTGATCGCCCTGGCCGATGTTGCCTCCTGCAACGGCGCTGACCATACGTTGATGCGCTTACTGTCCAAGAAGGAGCTATTACCCCTAATAACGGCTTACGCCGGCTGGAATACGTCCGGCAACACGCTTGGAACCGTCGTTTCGCACGCTATTATCGCCTCTTACTACCGCAACCAAGATTCCCGCCCTGAACATACCGACCGCATGAACAGATACTTTTACCTATACCGGCTTATCGAAGACTGGGGATACCAATCCATCGTCCGCCAAGAAACCGCCAGCCGTCTGGGCGAATTAGGCGGAACGTACTTTCAGGTCGGCCATATCCGCGAACAAGTATCGCAGCTTATCACGCAGAGGCTTCACGATTTTTGTGCCGAATATTTAGGAGAGACAGCCAGCGGCGCTATAGACGGTCTCAAAGCCGACCTCCCTTGGAATCGGATGTTCGAAGTGGATCTAACGCTGTAAATGTAAAAAGGCGGTGCAGGTGAATATGCCTGCACCGCCTTGCTCTAGCCTTTTGCATGGATTTCATACAATCAAAAGGCTAGAAACGAGAACAAATAAGCATTTGATTGGATTTAGTGCAGGCATATGGACAGGGAAGGGCTATTGAGAGCTAAAATGCCAGTTTTGACTGTATGTTATCCACTCTAAATTCACTTAACTGGTGATTGAAACCAATAAGACTGTATGAAATACAGGCAACAAATAACCTCAATAGTCAAACTGAATTTCTTTGCCCAGCGCCGCCGATTCGTAGATGCCGCACAGCATTTTCATAACCTCCACACCGTCCTCCACGGGGCTGCGCGTTTCCTTTCTGCCGAGACAGCTGTCAATGAAGTGGTTGATTTCGTTTTGGAAGCCGCCCGTAAAATCGAAAGCCAGCTGGTCGACCTGCGGCGTGACGTTAAGGATCGTGTCATGTTTCTCCGCAACGATGAACAAGCCTGGCTCGATCTCCGCGCCGCCTTTGTCGCCGTACAGTTTGACCGTAATTTCATCCTGCTTCGCATGGAGCGTGAAGCTTACGTCGACCATCAGAGATGCGCCGTTCTCGAAGCGGATGATCGCGTTAGCCAAGTCTTCCACCGTATTTTTGCTGGAATCGTAATCCGATGCTTGATAGAAAGAGAGATTGTTGATATGGGCTCGGTTGCCAAGCTGGGAATAGGTATTGCCGCTAATCGCTTTCACCTTCGGCTTGCCCATTAAATACCAGCAAATATCGATGATATGGACGCCGAGGTCGATAAGCGGTCCGCCGCCGGACCGCTCTTTGTCCGCGAACCAGCCTCCCGGATTGCCTAACCTGCGCAAGCAAGTCGCTTTGGCATAGTAGATTTCGCCGAGCTCTCCCGCCTTAATGAATTGGTTCAAAATATCGGTGTTCGAGCCGTATCGACGGACGAAGCCGACCTGGAGCACTTTGCCGCTCTTCTTCACCGCCTCCTCCACGCGCAGCGCTTCTTCAACCGTCTTGCAAAGCGGCTTCTCCACGAGCACATGCTTACCGGCTGCCACCGCGGCGATGCTTATTTCGGCATGCGAATTGTTCCATGTGCAGATGCTGACGGCGTCGATTGCCGGATCGGCCAACAGCTCGCGGTAGTCGGTGAATACATGTTCCGCGCCGTATGCGGCCGCCTTCTTCTTAGCGCGTTCTTCGTTCAAATCGCAAATGGCATAGATCGTTACTTCAGGGTTGCGGGAATAGGATCCCAGATGAAATTCCGAGATGCTTCCCGCGCCAATGACACCGATATTTACTTTTTTCATAGGTCAACATCGCTCCCTCTTCTATAAATCGAATCCGTCCTCGAAGACTTGCAACTGTTCGTTGATGCGCGTTACGAACCGCCTTACGATTTCTTGAGGCCGCGTAATAGCCGTACCGACGACGACGGCATGCGCACCGGCTTCAAAGCAGCGTACGCACTCGTCGATCGTCCATATTCGCCCCTCTGCGAATACCGGCACCTTTCCGAGCACGGCCAGCCTCGCTACCAATGCAATATCGGGGACAGACTGCTGCGGACTATGCGGCGTATACCCCGACATCGTTGTCGAGACGACGTCAACGCCGAGCTGCATCGCGGCAATGCCTTCCTCGAAGGTGGACACATCGGCCATTATAGGGGTTTCGGGAAAGCTCTTGCGAATGTCCGCGATAAGCCTTTCGAGCGTGTCGTTGCCCGGCCTCGTCATCGCGGTGCTGTCGATCGCAACAACATCAGCCCCGGCGCGGACGATTTCCTGCACCTCCCGAAACGTAGGGGTAATGTATACCTCGCTGTCCGGGTAATGTTTTTTGTAGAGACCGATTACCGGAACTGTGCACCTCATCTTAATAGCGGCTATATCCAGAGGCGTATTCGCCCGGATGGCAGCCGCTCCGCCCGCCTCCGCCGCGACAGCCATCGCAGCCATCATATCCGATCCGAATAAAGGCTCGTTCGCAAGCGCTTGGCATGATACGATGAATCCGTCTTTGAGTCCCGCGATTGTCGGATGGATCATAGAGACACCTGCTTGCCGATCGACCCCGTATTGTACAGCCATACCTGCGCCGCCGCTCCAATGACGCCGGCATTCGCGCCTGCGGAAGCCGACATGATGCGGCAATCGTTCCACATGCTCGGCGATGTTCTATCTTCAGCCTGCTTCGTCAAAGCCGCAAAAAAAGGTTCGCCCGCTTCGGCTACCCCTCCGCCAATTATAATCGCCTGCGGATTAAACGCATGAATGATGCCGCCAATGGCTGAGGCAAGCGCGCGAACGGCCGTATCCATCGCTTTTACTGCAACCGCGTCGCCTTCCATCCAGCTTGCGATCACCTCCTTGGCGGTGATCTCGTCTCCGTACTTGCCGAAGGCATGCCCGCCCTCTTTCGCCAGCCTCGCCAAGCTCGGACCCGAAGCATAAAGCTCAAGACAACCATAATTGCCGCAGCTGCAGCGAGAACCGTTGAAATCAACGGATATATGACCCAGCTCCCCTGCTCCTCCGGAGATGCCCCGCAGCAGCTTCCCGGATTCCACAACAGCGCCGCCTACGCCGGTGCCCAGTGCCAAACAAACGAAATGATCGAGCCCTTTAGCTGAGCCAAAGCATTTCTCCGCGACGGCGATGACGTTCACATCATTATCGACGAAGACTGGCAGCCCGAAGCTGTTCTCCACGATTCGCTTAATCGGCGTACCCGTCCAGCCCGGTAGCGTATCGACCGCGAACGAAACGGAGCCGGAGCGAAAATCGATTTGACCCGCGCTGCCAATCCCAATCCCGTCTATCGAGCCGCCGCCGGAACTCATCAACCGGCTTATGCCGCCCAATACCTTTTGCATCACATGCTCAGGTCCTAACGCGGCGCCTGTTGCTTCTGTTTGCAGTTCGGCAATCGTACCTTCCTCGTCAACGATCGCAAAATGGATCTTGGTCCCGCCTATATCTACACCAACTGCATAGCTCATAGCAGCACTCCTCCGTCATATGCCGTCTGGATTGTTCCCGCTAGCCTACCAGGCCCGTGCGCTCCACGCTCTCGACAAAATACTTTTGCGCGAATAGATAGAGAATGAAGATCGGCAAGATGCCGAGCAAAATACCTGTGTTCAAATAGAGCGATGTATGCGAAATACCCCCTACATATTCAGGCCGTACGGCGCCAGGCAGCAGATCGAGCATTCTGGCCAGCAGCGTGTAGTTCGGAGCGAACAAATTAACGAAGTAGCTGTCGTTCCATTGCCAGATGAAGGAGAACAGCAGCACCGTGGCGATGCCTGGCACCGCGTTGGGGAGCATCACCCGGACGAACGTACCTGGAATGCCCGCCCCGTCCACGTAGGCGGCTTCCTCCAAATCCTTCGGCAGCGATCGGAAAAACTGTCGGAAGATAAAGATGTACAAGCCGTTTTTCAAACCCATGGCAAGACCCGACGAGATGAAGAACGGCCAGAAACTTTCGAGCAGGTTCACGCCCTTGCTGCCGGTGAACAGCCCATACAGCCCGAATATGTCGAAGAAACGGTAATGCAAATACGTCGGTACCATAATCGTTTGCGGCGGAACGACGATTGTGAAGATAACGATGCCGAACAAGATCGAGCTGCCGCGAAACCTTAATCTGGCAAAGCCGTAACCCGCAAGCGCGCAGGATACGAGCTGGAGCACCGATGTCCCGATGCTGAGCAGCAGCGTATTCGTAACCGCCTCCGGATAACGAAGATAGTCCATGACGGTTTGGATGTTCTCCAGCGTAAAATGCCGCGGCAGCCAGACAACGGTTGCATCGAACATATCCTGCTTATCGCGCAGCGCGATCGATATCTTCGTAAGAATCGGATACATAATAATGAAGCATATGCCGGTGACGAGCACGGAACGGACGATGACCCAAAGAGAGTGCTTCGCTTTCTCGACTGGGCTATGGCGGTCATTCCATCTTGCAGCCGTCAAGGCAGCAGAGGCAGCTGCTTCTGACAGGCGGTTTCGCTGTGATTTATTCGACTCCATCGTTCTGCCCCTCCCTTAATCGTAATAAAAGACGCGCTTTGAGATCGCATACGTTGAGACCGCCAATAGGAGCGATATGACGAGAAAATAAATCCAAGACATCGCGGAGCTTACGCCGAAATCCAATCTGCCGAAGGCCGAATCCTGAATCATTTGCGTGAGGCTGTTGTCGTAGAAGGAGTCGATAATGGAATACACCACATTCGTCAAAATAAGCGGCGAAATCATCGGAAACGTTATTTTCCAAAAGGATTCGTAGCCCGTCGCTCCTTCGATCTTCGCCGCCTCGTACAACGAAGGCGATATGGATTGCAGGCCGGCAAGAAATATAAGAATCTGCACGCCCGACGAGCTGATAATCTGATATATTCGGTCTACGGCTCCCGTCAAATAGCTGACGATATCCATGCTCAGTCCCGCTTGCAGCAGCAGCGGCCGCAGCTCGATGCTGCGCAATCCGGAGTAGTTGCCCTCCATATCCGCAGATGCGGAGCCGATCATTTGCGCCAAGAAGTTGCCATTGTCCAGCTTGGCGATTACCCCCGAGGCGAGTACGACGGGCAGAAATATGATTGCCCTAGCTAACATTCTCCCTCTGAACTTCTGCGCCAGCAGCGTCGCCGTGAATAAGCTGAAAAACGTAATGAGCGGCACGTCGAGCAGCATTCTGGTTACGGCATCGGTTAACGTCCTCACGTACCAAGCGTCAACGAAAAAAATGTTGTGATAGTTTTGCAGCCCGACGAACTGGAGCGAATAACCTTCAGCATTCAGCGACAGCTTATTGAAGCTGAACAACAGCGATTGGACAAACGGGATCAGCATAAGCAGCAGAAATCCAAGCAGCCAAGGAGTAACGAACAGCATGCCGTATATAGCCTTCTTTCGCTGCAGGCTATTGGTTCGTTTCTTAGCCATCCGTATCCCCCCTGACCCAATAATCGTTGGCTGAGACCGTTGTTCCCTCATATTCAAACGGCTCGTCGCCGTAATTGACGATGACGCCTATACCGTTCTCGTATTCGGTTTTGTACACCTGCTCGGCTAACCGCTCGTGGTCCGTCATGCTCTGCCCTTGTACCTTGTTAAGCACGGCTGCCACCTCGGCATAAGCATCCACCGCTTCGTCCAACCATTGCTCGTAATGATTGGAATAGAGGTAGCTGAACCTCGTATCCTTCAGAATCGAGGGCTCTTCATAAAACCAGCTGAAGTACACGTTCGAGCCTGTTTCGAGCGAGCGCAGCACGTTTTCCCGCACATCCTGCTCATCTGCCGTATTGTACGCCTTGCCCGCGTATTCCACATAGCCGTGCAGCGCCAATTGGATGAAAGGAACGGATTCGCCGGCAAGCTGGTATTCATTGCTCTTCTGCGGCAGGTTCACGATATGCGATACGAATGGCAGCGCGTATGCATTGCCACCGTTCACCATAATGTCGGGCGATTGTTCCCGGATTCGTTCGAATGCCGCGATTACTTTCCGTTTGGCGTTCTCTCTCGTCACTTCTCCCCTTCTGCGGAAGTCCGAATAGAGCTCGGAGCCCAGGTCGCGCAAAGAAATGGAGCCTGGATTCAGCTTCCCGTAGTCGGATAAAAACCCTTTTACCGTTGCTTCGAGCTTTGCCGGCGACAGCAAATAATGCGAAAACCGATCGCTGCGGAAATAAGCAGCCCGGTCGAAATCGTATATCTTCGCGTAGCGGCGCGAGATGTATTGCGCAGCGTCCTCGCCCTTACTGAAGCTTCCGGAATCGCGGTATACGCGCAGCAACGCCGTATCTGGATAAAAGCCGCCACCGCCTGCCTGAAGCATCGCCGCCAATTGCTTCCACTCGCTCTGGCTGCCGATGACGCCATCCATATCGATTGACGACGCCCGTTCATGGTTCAGCCCTTCGTTGAACCAGCCCTTGTAGCTAAGGCGAATGTTGCCGATATGCTTCGAATTCAGCTTCTCTACGATCATCTCCGCCTGCTCAAGATCAGTTAACGGTACAATCGCTTCGTATGGGAAGCCAAGCCAGTTTTTTGTCTTCGGAATGCTGCCCGTCAGCTCCAGATAAAAAGGCGCTTCGCCTCCCTGCTTTAACTTCTGCATCCCGTAAGTTTCCTCTAGGTAGGAACGGTAGCTGGCCGCCATGCCGGCATAATCGGCTTGCTCCCCGATTAGAAACGAGTAACGGATTTTGAGCTGGCCGCGATAGGTTTGCACCGGCGTCTTGTGCATTATTTCGTTAGCGCTTAATCGCACCTCGTCCTTAGGCAATATCGTAAATTGCGTCGCTACCGTATTAAATTCATGCAGTCTGCCGCTGATGTCCGCGGACAGCTTGGCGAGCGCATCGCCTTCCTCGATGACCGCAAGGAAAGCCGCGTCGTTTTTTTTCATCCCGAATACCGGCAATCGGCTCGGCTCCAGCGTGTTGAACTTCTCCCGCACATAAATCGTCGAATCTTCGCCGTAGACCGGAATCAAGATCGGCTGCGCCAAGCTTTTGCCGCTGTTGAAGCGAACGAGCGTACCTGAGCCGTCAGGCAATAAAATATAGCCGTCGTCCCCCGTTCCCGCCGCGCCGAAATTTTCGAGCACATTAATCGTATGGATCCGGTAAGGCGGCGTATCTTCCGTCATCGTGTTTGTATCAACCGATGCGATCAGTTGCTTCCCATCGAGCGTATAGTCAAGCGTCACCGAAAATTTCGGATTGGCATTCGCCTCGGCATCTGCCTCGCCCTGTCCGCTGCCGCCGCCATTGTCGATGGCTAAATCCTCTTCCGAATATTCCATCTTCTCGAAGAGCGCGAGCAGCCTCTTCACGACCGCCTTCGGTATTTCTCGCCGTTCATACTCGCCCGCTGCTTCATTGAATTTATAGCGGATCTTAAGCTGCTCTTGGTCGGCCGGGTCTTCCAGCCGCGCGAGCAGCCGTTCCTCGAACCGTTCCTTGCTCACCTTCTGCGGGATCGACTCCAGCCCTTTCTCGGGGTTTCCAAAATGATAGGTGACCGAAACGCCGCTATCGGATCCTTTAATTTCAAATTGATTAAACTTTACGCTGTTGTTATAGCTGTCATAGTCTTTGTTCTGCCCGTTTTTGGTCAAATAAACGAACGACAGCTGCGCCGATAACTTTCCTTTAAGATAAGGCGAAGCCAGCTTATCGCCCGAGCTGTCCGGGTTCGAACGCCATATCTGTCCGCTTTCAAGGTCGAGCACCGCTATCTCCGCCGTCGTCCTGCTAATATACAAACGAAGAGCGCTATTTTCCAAAATGGGCTCGAGGCCTGCGATTTGAGGTTCAATGCTCGCGGACGGATCAAGAGCCTTCAGCGTCTCGTCCGGCGTACTGTTATCGATTTTGCTAGCGCTGGGTGCAGCGCTGTCTTGGTGTTCGTTGCCGCTAGACGCAGAGGAGCAGGCCGAGGCCGCAATCATCATGGACGTCAGGAACACAACGGCCAAGCTTCGGATTCGATGTTTGGTCACGTCATTATCCCTCCCCTATCCTGAACATCGCCTCTTTGTAAATCGTGGTCACGAACGATATCATCTGCTGAGCCAGACTGAAGAAGAGCAGACCCAAAAATATAATGATTCCCATTACGATCATCGTCAGCAGCATCGTCATTACGGTTTTGGTGACCGTGTATTGGTGCACAGTAAGCATCGCTACAAAGAGCAGCCCGATAAACCATATAAATCCGGCCGATCCTAGCAGACGATAGAAAGAGCCTACTTGCATAGTGATGATATTTGACAATAGGATGAGCGGAATTTGCATAAGGATGACGGGAACCAATGCATAGGCGCTTGCCGTGACGATTTCCTTGAACTTGCCTTCGCCGTCCATCAGAGTCGTCGTCGACCAATTCGCGATGCACCATAACATAAAAGGCAGAAGGACGAACTTGACCTCGTCGATGACGCTCACGTTATCGGCGCTTACGCTTGGATTAAAGATAAAGCCGGTATATTGCCGCTTGAGCACATAGAGAAGCGACAGCAGCAGAAGCAGCAGAACCGCAAACCAAACCTTCCCTTTTCGCTCGAACTTGAGTTCCCAGAAGCCGTTGAACGGATGAAATATCGTATACCAGGCAAAACCCGCTATCCCAGGCTCGGCTTTATTCCGCTTGATCGCAACCCGCGCTGCGATAAGCAGTATAGCTGCAGCAATCGCAATCGCTGCGATTTTGCCGAAATGCTCCCACATGAAGTCTTTGCGGTACCTTTCGAAAGCTCTGGAATAATACTCGCGGTGCATGCCTAACTTGAAATTGTTCATCGCTTCTTTGTTATTGCCTTGCCTAAGCTCCGCTTTGCCGATGCCCAAATAGGCGATCTCCAAATTCGAATTCAAGCCAAGCGCCTCGCGCCATTTCTCGACCGACTTTTGCTCCTCCCCCGTGTCATTGTAGATGACAGCTTGGCGAATGACCTTGCCGTACCTTGTAGGCTCGAAGACGACAAGCTGGTTCAGTCCTTTGTCCAGCACGACCATTTTGTCGCCGAGCATATCGATATCGGCCGGCGTCTTGAACGTTCCGATCTGTTCGCCGAGCAATCCGTATATATACATCAACTTGCCTTCCCGGTCATACGTAAATATTCGGCCGCGCGTGCTGTCGAGAATGCTGTAAATGCCGTTTTGGTCAAGCGCGACGCTTTGGATCGCGGATGTACCGGGTCTCGTGCCGCCGGTGCGGAACCGAATATCCCCTTTGGGAGGATGATAGCCCGAACGCTTCAATACATCAGCTCCCGATGGGTTTAACCGTTTCACCGGCGCATTCGAGAACGCTTCGCTCGTCGTCGTATAGATGAAGCCTTCGCCGTCGATATCCACGTTGTTGAACTCGACCGGAATGAACAACGCCATCTTCGAGCGCTGCTCCTTCGTCATGATCCGTTTCCAGAAAAGGTCGGCGACGTTGACCCGTACGTTGTTGACGCCGATAAAGCCGGAAAATTGACCGCCGGAATCGAACTGCATAATGCCGTTGAAGACGCCTTTGCCTACCACGTACAGCCGGCCGGCCGAGTCGCCGACGAGCTTAATCGGCTCGTAAACGAAACCGGCTCCAAGCACGTCGCTTTGAGGCGCTCCGATGACCTTTACCAGATCGCCGTCCTTCGTCAGTTCGACGATCCGCTTATTGCCCGTGTCCGCAACGAGCAGATTGCCGTTCGTACGGACGAACAAGCCTTGCGGCGCGAGGAAATGATCACTCTGGCCGTCGTTCATGAATGTTTCGATCGTACGTGCCGTGACAGCTTCTTCATCCAAAACCACGATCCGGTTATTGCCCGTGTCCGCAACGTATATTTGGCTATCTGTTGTGATGAATAGATCTTCCGGTGATCGGAATGGCCCCGTAGACAGCGACTGTCCGGAGATTTGCTTGAACGGCAAATAGGGGTTAGGCGCAGGCTCGGGCTCTCCCAACCAGGAATAGTTGTAGCCGTCGTACGGTGCGGCGGATACCGGAACAGCCGTGCTAACCATCACGAGCATTAGCGGGAAGAGCAGCATCATTTTTATGAATCGGTTCAACGTAAGCCTCCCCTTTCCCCGTTAATCTTTCATGCCGGAGGTGGACATCGTTTGGATCACGCTGCTTTGCGATAATAGGAAGATGAGGATCGGAACGGTCAGCAGAAGTAACGTAGCCGCCATGGACGGTCCTATCCGAATAATACCGCCCGCCAATATTTGCCCGAGCGCGTAATCGATCGTTTTGAGCTGCTCGCTGTAGATGTACATCGAGCCGGCGGCTCCGCCCGCTCCCCACAAGCCTTGGAACGAGAAGATGATAAGCGTAAGCCAAGCCGGCTTGACGACCGGCATAACGACGTTCCAGAAAATACGAAGCTCGCTGCAGCCGTCGATTTGCGCCGCTTCGAGCAGCGAATCGGGAATCTGCTCCATGAATTGCTTCATTAAATAGAGCCCGAGCGAGGAGCCGATCGCCGGCACGATGACCGCCCAGTGCGTATCGAGAAAGCCTAGCCACGACATCGTCATATAGTTCGTAATTTGCGTGACCGTGGCGGAGAACATCAGCGATAGAACGACGATTCCGAACAGCGCCCCTCTGCCCGGAAATTTACGTTTGGCCAACGGGTACGCCGCGAGCGAAGCGAAAATAACATGCCCTACCGTGCCTGCAATAGCGATAAAAAAGGTATTGAAAATATATCTAGTGAAAGGGACCCAAGAGCCGGACAGCAAATGATAGAGATCCGTGAAGTTCGTTAGCGTAGGCTGATGAACGAAAAAATCGGGCGGAAACTTCAGTATTTCGTTAATCGGCTTAAAGGCGTTGCTAATAACGAACACAAGCGGCATCGCCATGAAATAACCGACCGCCGCCAAAATGAGGAACAGGAAAATGTCGCCCGTCCACGACCGGTTTACTCTCTTTCTTCTTAAAATAGCCAGCATCGCCTCACTCACCTACCTTCGCAAGCAGCCTTCGTACGATCAGGTTGGAGCCTAGCATCATAGCGAATAAGACGGTTGCAATGGCCGATGCGTAGCCCATCTCGAAACGGATCGAGCCGTAATCCATCAGATGCGTAACGATCGTATGGCCGGCGTATTTGACGCTGGGGAATCCGGCGAGCGCCGTCGCCACCTCGGCAACGCCGAACGAAGCCGTTATTTGAATGACCGCGCCGAACATCAGCATCGGTCTCATCGAAGGAAGGGTGATGAACCATAGCTCCTGCCAGCGGTTGCGGATGCCATCGATCGCTCCGGCCTCGAATAAATTTTTGTCCAAACTTTGCAGACCGGCGATAAACGCCAGAAAGCTCGTACCGAGACTAAGCCAAAGCTGGACGATAATGATGATCGCCAAAATGTATTTAGGCGTCTTCAACCATAAAATCGGCTCCAGGATCAGATGCCATTTGAGCAGGAAGGCATTAATATAGCCGTAGGAATCGCTGCTGAACAGCAGCGTCCATACGATAAACGCGCTGCCGGACAATGCCGGCGCGTAGAATACGAGCGTCGCGAAAGCTCTAAGCTTAGGCGGAAATTCATTGATGATCCAAGCGAGCACGAAGCAGGCGATATAGCTGACCGGGCCGGTAATCGCGGCGAATATGAGCGTGTTCTTGAGCGCGATCAGGAAAACGTCGTCCCTAACGAACAACTGCGCGTAATTTCTCCAGCCGACCCATTGCGGGAATTCAAGCATATTGAAGTTCGTGAAGCTGACAAGCAGCGACAAGCAGACGGGAAGGACGGTAAACGTGAAGAAAATAAGGAAGAAAGGCGCCAGCATCGCATAAATCATTTTGTTGCGCCTGACTTCCTTCCACATTTGATGGGCCCGAATGCGCATCGGCTTGTTTCCTAACGAAAGTTTGGCTTTCTTGACAAGCTGGTTCATGCGGACTCTCCCTTCTATCTCGTCGGCAAGTCGAACTCCTGACGCTTGATCGTAATCTCTTGATTGATCGTCCGCACATAGTTTTCCAGCGTCTCGCGCGGCTCGCTTCCTTCGGTGTACACCTCGTAGAACGCATTGTACAGGTGGCGGTCCAGCGAGTAGCCGCCGGGAACGGCAGGCCGTCCGACAGCCCATTCGAGCTCATCCGTCAGCTGCTTCATTTCCTTGGCCGACCAAGGCAGCCGCGCAAGCGCCTCCAGATTGGCGGCGGCATAACGTGCAGATTCGCCGAGAATGGCTTCCATCTCGCGTCCAAACGTCACCTGCGCTTCCGTATCGGTCCACCATTTCATGAACGCCCAGCCCGCTTCCTTGTTTTTGGCGTTGTCGAACATGACCGTGCCCGTTGCCGAGCTCATCGTATCGTGACGGACCGTTCCGTCCTCCGATATCGTTCCGGGAACCGCAACAAAACTCCACTGTCCTCTAATTTCGGGCGCGAATATGGTCAAGAAATTGTAAGTCGTGTAGTCGGCGATGCCAATCGGCATCTCCCCTGTCCGGAAACGATTAATGAAATCGAACTCGATCGGGAGCTTGTAGTTCGTATACAGCTCCGTCCACTTGCGGAACGTTTCGATTCCGATCTCCGAATCCAAATCCGTTGCGATGCCGTCCTCCTGATAATACTGGCCGCCGTTCTGGTAGAGCATCGACTCGAACACGATATTTTGCGGCAGCGCAAGATCCATGTTGTGCTTCTGCAGCTCCGGAATGATTCGGTACATATCTTCCCATGTCTTCGGAACGCCCAGCTTCAGCTCTTCCAAAATGTCCTTCCGATAAAAAAGCATCGGGAAGGATTGCGTCTCCGGCACCGCATATACGCCGTTCCGATATTTGAAGCCGGCAAAGGCGCTGTCCTTGAAGCGGCTTTGCACCTCCTCGAAGTCGGGGAACACCTTCAAATCCTGCAGCGCGCCGCGCAGCGCGAAGTTGATGACATCGCCTTGCGTGAGCGCGATATCCGGGCCTTTGCCCGCAAGCGTCGCCGGCAGGACGACCGCCGGACTGACAAGCTGCAAGTTCACCTCGATCCCGGTCTGCGGCGTGAACGAGTTATCGATCATAGAGCGAAGCAGCTGCGCCTGATCCCTGCCTGCGGCAATCCAGACATTAATGCTCTTTCCATCCTGTTTCCCGTTGCTAATATGGCTGTAATCCTCCGAGAACGATCTTGCGAAGGACATCACTTCATGCACCGATTTGCCGACTATTCCCGTGCTGACCTTAGGAGAGGACACATCAGGCGATTTGAAATATAAATAATCGATTTCGAGCGGCTGCTCGTTCACGGTTAGCAGCCAAGTGCCCAGCGCCGTCACATTATCCTTAAAGCTCTTAAGCCGCGAGGTCAGCGTCTCCGTCCGGCTGCCCAAATCGCCCAGCTGATAAGACGTCGTCCGCAGGATCGTCGTGCTCGCGCTCGTTCCTCCAACCATTTCGTCCATGCGGTCGGCGGCATTTGCCAGCAGCTTGCTCTGCTCCTCGAAGACGGCCTGCAGCTCGGGAATTTTTTTCTCAAGCTCGTAATCCCTTAGCGGGTCAGGCGCAGCCGAAGTGATCATAATGATCTTGAGATACAAGGCGTTAAGCTGCTGAATGCTTGTGCGCACCATGCGGATAATTTCCGCCAGCTCGCCCATCGTCAGCTCCAGCTTGATCTGATGTTTGCCTTTCGTGAGATGGTAAAGATAAGGAACGAAGTCTTCCCCGGGCGAGCCCATCTGCCAAGCGCCGTCATAAGGGAAAGGGATTGCCTCCGACTCCTTGAAGGGAATAACCCCGTCAATCGTTAGCTCTCTGACGACATTGACGCCTCTGACCGTATTTTGCTTATAGCGAAGACCGAATTCATAAAGTCCGTCCTCCGGAATATCCACATCCCAGGAAATCCATTGACCGGGTATTTTCCAATTGACGCCGCCGATCGTATTCATTCTGATTTTGGACACATGGTACGGCTCCGTCCCCGGGCTCGACCGATCGTTCAGCGGGTAAAGGGACGGATTGGATTTGAATGCGGCACTCTCGCCTTGAAACTTAATAAACAAGCCGCTGGTCGGTTCATAACCGCGGTTCTTATAGTCAGTCGCTACCTGTTCGTAGGATGGAATCTCTTGTTGCTGATAAAGCTTCAAATAGTCTATGATCATCGGTTCTCTTAGAGAAACGAGTGTCAGTCGATGTTGGCCTTTGGTCAAATAAAACGAGAACGGATCCCGATAATAGCCTTCCGCATCTCTTAAGACGCTTTCCTGCCACTGCGGGCTTTCTACCTGTCTCGGTCTCAAATCATTGCCCCTCGCGTCCTGCGTAAATCCGGACGTTTCATTGCGCCATACCCGCGAGAATACGAGTCTGGATGCCTCCTCGAAAGGCGCGCTTCCGTCTATTAGCAGCTCTCTTTCAATCGGCGAGGTGTTGCCCTCTATCGGAAAATAACGCAAACCCAAATGATACAGGCCGTCCTCAGGCACATCGATATCCCAATGAATAGCGCCCGATTCTTTCGTAGAGACGACAGGCGTAGCAGCTTCTTCATAACTTTCAATCGTAATGGCATCCATGCCGTCGACAGCCGCATAAGATTCGCCTTCGATAGTCTGTTCTACGGCCGGCTTAGCCGCATCCGCATGTTCGGATAGATACGCTTCATATCGGTTACCCGCTAAGATTTGCCCTTTGATCGGTTCGCCGATCAGCTCCGTCATCTCCGTAATTGGCGCAAGCACGTATTCGCTTCCTGACGACCGGTTCGCGGGAACGATGAAGACGAGTATCAGAACGATGATTAGGGCCAGCAGGACATAAGCCGATCTCTTGGTTCTCCTGGTTGCCTTCAGCATGCGAACCCCTCATTCCTGTTTACGATGTTGATGAGATGATGTGGAAAGCAGGGAATCCCCAAAGGGATTCCCCTCATGTCCTAATTAAGCTGTTCTGCCCCGATCGGCTATTGCGTCGCGGCAGCGGCAGCCGGGTTATTCAGATCCGCGTCAATCGCATCCTGCGCGACTTGCTTCGTTCTTTCCAGCGCCGTTTCCGGCGATTCGCCGCGATTGGCGATCGCGTAGGATATATCGCCGAGCGCTCCGCCGAGCGGCAGGAAGATAGGCTCCGCGTATTTCATGGCCTCCAGCATCACTTCGATATCCTGTTCGTCCGCGAGCAGCTGCTTCTCCGATTCCTCGCGGTTGTTCGGCTCAACGCGGTCCCACATTTGAATTTGCTCCCAGATATACGCTTTTTCTTTGGCCCGCTTGACGTTGGCAGGGATATAGAATTGCACGTAGTTTTCGATGCTTCCTTGCCATTTCGTCGCTTTTGGTCCTTTAGGGAAGAACACAAAGCCTTGTTCGTCGGTCATCGTCGTACGGGTCGCACCTTCCCACAGCTCGCCGGTAACCATCGCGGCTTTGCCCGAGTTGAACAACGTTTGCGATTCGTTATAATCCTCGAAATTTTCGTTTTTGTTCGGTGCTACAACCTTATGCACGTTGAACAAATCGCTGTAGAAGTGGAGCGCCTCAAGCAAGTTCGGATCGTCGTAGGCATACACATGCTTACCGTCTTTTTGCTGGATGATGGCTGATCCATTGGAATGGATCAATATTCTAGACAGGTTGCTGGCAATGTTCGTAATGCCCCATTGATCGATAACGCCGTCGCCGTTCGTATCCTTCGTTGCCCGCTTCGCGATGTCGAGGAACGATTCCCAGTTCCATTTATCCTGCGCGATCAATTCATGCGGATCGGGCAGGCCCTCGCGCTCGAATAGCGTTTTATTGTAATAAATGCCCGACGCGTTGTTGATATTGGAGGTAAAGCCGTACATTTTGCCGTTCACCATGCCGTGCTGCTTCAAGCCTGCAGGCCATTTCGGATCATTAAAGTCGAAGAAATCGTCCACCGGCATGAATAACCCTTGATTGATGGCCGGTATCGCGAAATAGTAATCAAGAGGTACGATGTCGGCTACGGACTCGCCGGAGAGCGCGGCATTGGTTACCATTTTAATGTTTTCGCCCCACGGAACCTTTTCCCAGACGATTTTTACATTGTACTTTTCCTCTGCCTCTTTCCATTTCGCAAGCGTAAGCGCTCCTTCAGGCGTTTCCTCGGAGGGACCATCGATCCAGTGAATAATTTTGAGCGTTTCGCCGTTCATGTCGATGGCGGGCTCTTCGACGACCGGCGGCGCTTCGGTAGGCGCCGCCGTCTCCGTGACTGGAGCATCCGTTGCTTTGTTATTATCCGGTTCTTCATTTCCGCCACTGTTTTGGCTGCATGCCGAGACAACAACGAGAACGACCGTCAATAAAACCGTAGCAAACCATTTCATTTTGCGCATAGCTTTACCCCTCCATTGGTCGAAATGTACGCCTTCCCTTTCTAACCCCTCTTAGCGGCGGCCCTTCCGGCAGTCCGGTCATCCCCCCCGATGCGCAGTAAGCTCCAATTTGCGTCGCCGACATGCAGGATTTTTTCTCCACTTATTACTTATATATTAGAGAAAAAAACCTTTATTCTCTTTTGACAGAATATTAAGCGGTCGCATAATATCTCTCGAACATGCTCATTATATATAAGTATTTTGTTGGGAAAGGAGGGTTTTACATGTCAAAACCGGATAACCGCGCTGATAACGAGGTCCATCTTCAGCAGCATATCAATAATACCGCCGAGAATTTGCAAGAAGCCGAAGATTATTTGGACGAGCATGCAAGTGAGATTTCCGTATCCGAGAAGCAAGACATCGAAGCAAAGAACGAACGCCGCAAGCAGAGCATGAGTGGGTTTGAAGAGGAAAAAGAAGATGAAGCCGGCCAATAAGGCCGTGACAAACAGCCAAGCGATCTCATTATCGCTTGGCTGTTTTTTTGCGCTGCTTCAATACAGTTTATCAGCGACGGAACGGGCCGTTTTCTCCAGTGCCTCAGCCGCATTGGTTTTCTTATGGGACAGCAGCGTGCACAAAATGTCCAACAGATGGATTTGCATGATTTTCGTAGAGAGAGAGCCGCCCTCGGTCGGCATTTCCCGCGAGGGCACGAGCAATATCGTGCCGGCATGCGCCGTAATCGGGGAACGCATATGGCTGGTCAGACAAATAACCTCCGCTCCGTTCACCTTCGCTTGACGCATGGGATCAACCAAGTCGCGCGTGCTGCCGGACGTCGATATGCCGAACACGACATCCCCCTCCTTCACGAGCGATGCCGACATGGCGATAATATGCGAATCTCTGTGAGCCTCCGCGTTCATGCCGATCCGCATCAGCCGATAATGGAGATCAAGCGCCGTAATGCCTGAAGAGCCTACGCCGTATATATAAATTTTGTTAGCCGCAATCATTCGATTGACCGCACGGTCAAGATCTCCCGGATTAATAAGGTCAAGCGTATTTTTGAGCATCATTTCGTTGCGGGCCGTCAATTTGCGCGCCTTCGTCATCGTATCGTCCTCTACTTCGATCTCGACGTTCGAGACCGACGGAAGATTAACGAGATCCTGCGCGATCGAAAGCTTGAATTCATGATAACCCCGGAAGCCCAGCTTGCGGCAAAAACGGATGACGGACGTCTCGCCTACGCCTGCTTGCTCTGACAAATCGGTCACCGTTGCCATCACGGCTTCCTCGGGATTGTTTCTGACGAAATCGGCGACTTTTTTCTCCGCTTTCGTCAAGGAGCTATAAATGCTCGATATGAGCAGCAACGTGTTCGATTGAATCATTTTTTGTCCCGCGATCTTCATCATATCCACTCGCTTCTCGATAATATGCCTAGCCGAAATGCCTCGTTCGCCCATTCTGACCATATTTGGACGTCAGCCGTCAACGTTTGCAAGGAAGCAAACGTTAAGTCCGCTTGCTCCGCGCCAAGCTTCCGTTCATCCTCACCGAAAACAGCCGTGTCAATCGAACGCCGCATATTGTACTCCAGCCAATCGAGCATGCTGCCCATGCGTCCGTAGATGGCGTCTTCGATCCGGGTATGCGCCATGCCGCCCGCTTTCGCATACGCTTCGATTACGGCCATGAAAGCGGAGCGGTCGATATTCCCGTCCTCCTGCTCGCTCCAGCTTATAGCCGCATCGATTAATTCCATTGTCGGATGGGTCGGTCCAGCCGATTCCCAATCAATCAAATAGGGCTCGCTGCCGTTCTCCCACAGCACGTTACGCGGATTCAAGTCGCAATGGCTGACAACCGCCTTTTGCCGGAGCTGTACGCATGCGTCTTCGTACAGCTTGTTCCATTCAAGCAAAGCTTGACCTCTCGCTTCGATGGACTGAGCCCAAGACATATGGCTGCGTATTCCCCGTTCAAGCAAACTTTCCCAATGGCTCTGCGGATATACCTTCCACGATGGGCTGGGCATATCCGGGAGCTCAAGCTCATGGAGGCGATAAAGCAGCTCTCCGATAGTCCGCGCATGCCGGTTATCCCGTTCGGATGGAGACAGCATACTCCCCGCATTCCACTCGAACAGCATATAAGTCGATCCTGCAATATCGGCTAACGGATTGCCCTGTACGGCTATTGCCAATACGGCGGGTATACCCGCCGCTGCTGCTGCCCGGGCAACTTGCTCTGACCGCAAATAGTTGGGCCTTGCCTCGGGACGCGCTATAATTTCCGGATTCAGTACCTTGAGCGCATATCGGCCGGTTGTCGTATGTATAAGCCGCATTTGATGCAAATAACCGCCTGATATTGGCTCGGCTTCAGCCAATGGGGTGCCGATTCCGTAATACCGGCAAATCTCCCCGATTTTCAGATAATCGACTTCCTCATATGCCTGGTCCATGCTTATGCGCTCCCTTCCGTCACCGTTAAAAAAAAGATATTTTTTTCAATTCGAATTCATAAAGTGGATATTATCTCTATCCTCTACTACGATATAACTTTTGCGCGAAATTTATGCTAGAAAGGCGGGAATGAGATGGCGGAGCATGACAGTAAAGCAGACATTATCGTGCTTGGAGGCGGTCTCGGCGGATGCATGGCGGCATTAGCTGCCGCCAAACTAGGGATGACAGTCATTTTGACGGAGGAGACGGACTGGATCGGCGGCCAACTAACGAGCCAAGCCGTTCCTCCGGATGAGCATCAATGGATTGAAAGCTTCGGCTGTACGAAGACGTACCGCGAGTTCCGTGAACGCGTAAGACGCTATTACAAGGATAACTATCCGCTGCGCGCCTCCGCGCAAAGCGATGAACGTCTAAACCCCGGCAACGGCTGGGTCAGCCGATTATGCCATGAACCGAAGGTTGCGCTGCACGTGCTGGAATCGATGCTCGCACCTTATACGAGCAGCGGCCGCATATCCGTCTGGCTGGGCTGGAAAGTTGCATCCTCTTCCGCCCAGAACGATCTCATCGAGTCCGTCACCGTCAAGCGTACCGCAGACGGGTCGCTCCGAACGCTGCGCGGCTTCATTTATATGGACGCAACGGAATGCGGCGATCTCCTGCCGCTGGCCGGAGTCGAATATGTGACGGGCGCCGAGTCCAGGCGCGATACGGGCGAGCCGCATGCGCTGGTTGAAGCAGATCCGCTGGATATGCAATCCTTTACTTTCGTATTTGCCCTCGACTATACCGAGAACGGAAATTTTACGATCGATAAGCCTCAGCAATATGAGTTTTGGCGAGCGCTCATCCCTCCGTTCTCCCGCTTCCCTCTGTTTGGCTGGAAGATGGGCGATATCGCTGATCCTAGCAAGGACAAGGCGATTACCTTTTTCCCCGACGGGAAAGAACCGATGCCGTTCTGGACGTACAGGCGAATCATCGATCGGTCGTTATTCGCACCTGATTTATTTGCAAGCGATATCACTTTAATTAACTGGGCGCAAAACGATTATTATTTAGGTCCGATCTACGAAGTATCCGAAGAAGAAAGAGAGCTCCACTTGGCAGGTGCAAGGCAGCAAAGCTTATCGCTCGTCTATTGGCTGCAAACCGAAGCTCCGCGTCCGGAGGGAGGCAACGGCTATCCGGGACTTCGGCTGCGAGGCGATGTGTTAGGGACGGAAGACGGTATAGCAAAGGCTCCCTATATTCGAGAATCCCGCAGAATTAAGGCGAAGTATACCGTTTCGGAGAATGATGTCAGCGTAGAAGTCAGAGGCAAGCAAGGCATTCGGCGGTACGAGGACAGCGTCGGCGTAGGCAGTTACCATCTCGATCTCCATACGACGACCCAGTCAAACCGCGGCTTATTCATCCCGAGTCTGCCCTATGAAATTCCGCTTGGAGCACTGCTGCCGATCCGGATCAAAAACATGCTTCCAGCCTGCAAAAATATCGGCACCACGCAAATCGCGAACGGCTGCTATCGGCTGCACCCGACAGAATGGAATATCGGCGAATCTGCCGGGTATCTTGCCGCATACGCGATTGCAAACCGCATTTCGCCGCATGAGGTTCGCGATAATCAGGAGCATTTGGAAGCTTTCTTGGCCGTCATTCAGGAGCAAGGCGTAGAAACGCATTGGCCTGAGCCTATACAAAACATTTAGATAAGAGGTGAATGTTATGAAGACAAAACATTATTGCAATCTTCTCCTTTGCTTCTCTCTGTTGCTGTTCAGCGCATCGACAACGGTTTATTCCCAGTCTTCCGCCCCGGCGTCTGCGTCACCGCCGGCTGTTACTCTGGAAGACGGCTCCGTATACTTCATCGACTTGATCGATCAAGGCAGCGAGGATGGCAAGCTCTCTATTTTCACAAGGAAATCAGGTAATGCGACACCACCATCGCAAAACAATACGACTGAAGCAATCATTACGAACGGCATTGTCGCCGCAAAGTATGAAGGAAGCTCTCAAGGCACCTACATCCCTTCGAACGGATACGTCCTGTCAGGCAAGGGCAGCGCGGCAGGTTTAGTAGACGCTCTGAGTATCGGCGATACATTAACGCCCGACTTCTCCATTCCGGTCCTCCCAAGTAAATACTTTGTCTTAGACGGTGAGGTCGTGCCGATAACGCAGATCAATAACGTCCGAAGCTCGGCAGATATCGTACTGTATGACCCAGCTTACGGCGCCTCGACGAGAACGAATCCGTGGGGGCTGGAGCTGACGGTGGAGCAAGGCATTGTCACTCGTTTTGTCGCCATATCGCAGGATACAGGGGGCAACTGGCTGGACAACGACTCCCCGATTCCGGCTGGCGGATACGTCCTCTCCATCCAGGCTGACAGTCCATATTACGGCATGTTGTACGGCATCGTTCAGGAAGGAGATGCGATCGAATTGAATACGAGCAATGAATCATTAATTCAAGCGTACAAGACGGAATACGATGCCTTTAACCCGCGGACGAGAGAAGATAATCCGGGCGGTTGGGATGACGGTAGCCACTCGCCGTATCCCGGTCATCGCGGAACCGATCAGCTCATCATTTACGATGAAAGCTACGGATCGTCGACCGGCACGAATCCATGGGGCTACGAGGTCGTTGTGAATGCAGACGGCAAAGTCGTTCATACGGGAGGAAACAATTCCGCGATACCGATCGGCGGATACGTAATCTCGGGCCATGGGGTCATGTCCGATTGGCTTAGCGCAAATGTGTCCGTAGGAAGCACCTTAAAACTGCTCCCCAACAAGAAACAGGTGCTCTTTCTGTTCACGCCCGAATCGTATTTGGATAAAGCCGAGATCGGCATCGGATCGGCGGAGCTTAGCCTGCAGAACGCGAAACAACAATTTCTCGATGTATCCTACGATCTCATCGGGCAGCAACTCGCATTGGCCAAAGCTAAATTAGCGGATTTAAGAGGACAAACGGAACAAGGCGATTTTACCGGTTTTACGGAAAACTTCGCGGAGCTAAACGGAATAATCGATCAAGCATCCTCTATGGTCTATGAGTCGCGAGCCGTCGAGCACCGGGCGGTCTGGATTCGACCGAAAGAAACGAGCCTTGCGCAGGTTAAAGAGCATGTAGCTAAGCTGCGCAATCTAAATATTAACGCGATCTATCTGGAAACCTGGTGGAATGGCTACACGATATATCCGACGGAGCATCCGCTAGCCGCCCAAAATCCGATATACGCCGGGTTCGATGTGCTGCAAGCCTATCTGGACGAAGCGAAAAAATCCGGCATCGAGGTGCACGCTTGGGTCGAAAACTTCCTGGTCGGCGTCGGCGACATGGCAGGTCCCATTCGTTCGATGAAGCCGGAATGGTCGATGATCAGCAGGCAAGGCAACGACTACCAGGATGTGCCGCTTTATAACACGCAATATTATTTCCTGAATCCCGTGCAGCCGGAAGTCAGGGACTTCGTATCCGCCATCTACAAGGAACTGCTTCAGTCGTATAACGTGGACGGCTTGCATTTGGATTATATCCGTTATCCCGATGCCGGCGACTACACGAACGATTTTGGCTATGATCCTTATACCCGAAACCTGTTTAAGCAAAAGCACGGCGTCGATCCGCTCGATCTGCATCCGGACGACGAACTTTGGAGCGCCTGGGTCTTGCTGAGAACAAAAACGATCAATGAGTTCGTTTACCGCATTTCTGACGAAGCTAGAGAAATAAGACCCGACATCCGCGTTTCCGCAGCCGTTTGGCCGAATTACACGGATGGACCGGTATTCATGCACCAGGAACCGAAGGATTGGATGGCAAAAAATGAAATGGATCAGCTGTTCCCAATGTCTTATCACCCCGACGCTTCGTCCGTTGCAGGCGATGCCTTAAACTCCGTAACGCTCGCGGGCGGCAAAGCTCTGATCGTGATCGGCGTAGGAACGAATCTCGGATTATCGAACGAAATGCTGCTGCAGCAAATCAAACAATCCGTCGATGTCGGCGCTTCCGGCACCGCCCTGTTTGAATTCGAGTCTTTATTCGCGAACGGTTATGACAAGGCGCTGCTGGCCGGCATGTTCAGCAAGCAAGCGATCGTTCCGGATAAAGATGTCGCCGTATCGTTAAAAACGATCATTTCCGAAATGAAGCGCAAAATCAATACTATCTATGTGCCGAACAAAGGTATGTCTGACGGCAAAAAATACGGTAAGGAGCTTGAGCAGATCGAGAAAGCTTGGAAAGAAAAGAAAGAAAAGAAAGATAAAAAAGATGAAACGAAAATGGTGAAGGAAATCATCGATAAAACAAACAAACTGGTCAAGAAGATCGATGAAGACAACAAATTGCATGATGAAGTGAAAAATAGAATGAGAGCGGATTTAGATGACTTAAATGCCATCTTGACCGTGCATCTTTCTAAAATATCCGTATCATAAAGCGAGGTAGGAACGCCTATGCTGTGGGAAAATTTGACGGTTAAGCAATTCGAAGACGCCGTCTTGTCGACAAAACGGGTTTGCGTCGTCCCCATCGGATGCTTAGAGAAACATGGCGACCATCTGCCGCTAGGCACCGATATGATGATTGCTAGAGCGATTGTGGAACAAACCGCCGAAACCGAACCTTTCGTTATTTTCCCCTACTATATATTCGGTCAGGTTTCCGAGGTTAAGCATTTCGCGGGAACAGTGGCGTTAAGCGGAGAAATGCAAATGCGGCTCTTGCTGGAAGTATGCAAGGAAATACGCCGCAACGGATTCAACAAAATTATATTGGCCAACGGCCATGGCGGCAACAATCATATGCTGAACTATTTTGTCCAAACGATGCTCGACGAGCGGAAGGATTATGCCGTCTATAGCTATGATTTGTGGGGATTGTCACCCGAGCAGCACCGGCAACTCGAAAGCACCTATGTTACGCCCGGCGAATACGGCCATGCGGATCATATGGAGACATCAGAGATTATGCATATTGCGCCAGAGCTTGTCTATATGGATCGGCTTAACGATGGAGAATGGCATTGCACGGGACGAGGACAATTGCTAGCTGACAACAAAACAGCTGCCGGCATTCATTGGTATATGGAATACCCGAACCAAATCGCAGGCGACCCATCTCTTGCTTCCGCCGAATACGGCAAAGATTATATCGCCTACTGCGCCGACAACTTCGCCAAAGCCGTCCATGCCATCAAGCACGATGAATCCGTACTAACGCTGCAGACGCAATTTTTCGATCGGTGCGACGACGTTTCCAAAATATAAGCAGATCTATGATTAAAAAGAGGTTCGTAATTTCGCAGCATGCGATTTACGAACCTTTTTTGAATTTGCCCAGCGTTTAAGTTTGATCGGCATACCGCCACCAGGCGAGCGTGCCCGCAATGCCAATTGCACCGGTTACATAAGGCAGCATAAGACTTACGGCTTGCAGATGCAGATCCGTTTCCCCCGATGCGCCGCTTAGCAGACCCGGAATAGCCCATGGCATATACTCGGTAATGCCGAGGCCGCCCCCGAGCTGAGCGATGATAATCGTAAGCACAACGAACCCAAGCGGAGTCAAATATCCGCGACCGACGCTAGCGATCCAGCCAACAGGAATACATAAACAAATAACCATGATGGTTATCCTTGCGAACTCGTCGAAGCTTTGAACGACGACAGCAATGCTCCAGCCATCCAATTGGAGGAGCGCGCCTGCCAAGCTTCCAACAACGTACAGCATGAGGGCAAGCACCGCACACCAAACGGCTGCAACGATTAATTTGGCGCCTGCCACCCCGTACCGGGATAGAGGAAGTGCCAGCAGATCCTTAACCGTGCGGTCGGAGTATTCTCTGCCGAATATCCAACTGAATACAAAGCCGAACCCGATCAAACCGCCCATCGACATGACAATGCCAAGCTGATCAAGAAGGCCTGGGAAATCGACAGCCCCTTCGAAAGCCTTCTGCGTTCCAATCTCCCCGGAAAATATAAGTGCAAAGATGACCGGCAGGATGATGCTTGTAAGCAATGAAATCCTCATCAGCTTGGATCGGCGGATTTTCATTCTTTCTGTACCGATAGCCGTTAATAGTCGATTCATCGATCGTTCTCCCCCTCTGCTCCAATCCGTCTGAGAAAATAAGCCTCCAGCTCCTCTTCCTCCACTTGAAGATGGGTCGGCGGCATGTGCCCTTCCATTAATTGTTTCGCGATTTCATCCGGATTGTCGATCGCAAACGGCTCGGAAAGCTGTAGCAACCCACCTTCAGCCCCCTTCACCGAGTAACCGGCATTCATCAGCTTCATCCGTGCAGCCTCCATGTTGCGTGCGCCAACGAGAAGACGCTTCCGAAGCAATTGCTGCAAATCCCTGACATTCGTTTCCTGAAGCAGCTTGCCTTGATTGACGATGCCGATTCTAGTCGTTAGCCTCGCGACCTCGCTTAGAATATGACTGGAAATAAATATCGTGACCCCGTGATTAAGAGCTAGATCGCGCAGCAGTTCCCTTACTTCTACGATGCCGGCAGGATCAAGTCCGTTCGTCGGCTCATCCAATATAAGCAACTTTGGATTATGGAGCATGGCTTTGGCCAAGCCTAGCCGCTGCCCGTTGCCGAGCGACAACTTGCCGGCTTTGCGGTCGCGATAGGCGGTTAATTGCAGTTTATCCATGACGGCATCAACAGCGCCGCTTCCTTGTATGCCCCGCAGCCTCCGAATAATATCAAGATTTTCGCGAACGGTAAGCTCCGGATAAGAATATGGCGTTTCCACCATATAGCCGACATTTGACCATAATTTATGACTGCCTGCATCTACCCGCTGCCCAAACAGATGGGAAGCGCCGGAATCAGGCTTAATCATACCAAGCAGCATACGAATCGTCGTTGTCTTGCCTGCGCCGTTCAGTCCCAAAAATCCATAAATTTCACCTTTGTCCACATGCAAAGATAGGTCATCTACTGCATGAAATCTGCCAAAATGTTTCGTTAAACGTTCTGTTTGGATAATAGCACTCATTGCTTCTCCCCCTCTATTAAACTAACTAGTTATTTATATTTTATTAAAAATAAAAGCCATCCCTACAAAACAGATGGCTCCATAATGCCATGTATAATCATTTTGGCGATTTGATCGATCGTCTTCTCTCTCGATTGCGGCGTGTCCAGCGAGCCGAGCAGATTTTGATACCGGGAAAACGACTGAATGATCGCCGTTGTCACATGCATGATCATAATCGGGAACATCGCCGGTTCAAAGTCCTTTCGGAGAAGTCCATTCTGCTTCGCGGCTATGGCAAGCTCATGCAGCTCAGTCATATCATCCGGACGATACGTGATTTGATTCCAAGTCTTCCAATCCTCCGCCGACTCCCAAAGCATAATTTTCAAGTATCGCGGGTTCTCCAACAGGAAGTGAAACAATTGCCCGCTCATCGATTCAATAAACTGCCTGAATAGTACAGGATCAGATACGATGTTTTCGTTTTGCAAAAAATGAGCCATTGCCTCCCCCGTCACCTGATCGCCAATCTGGTCCGCACGTTTGACAACCTCCGTATACAAACCCAGCTTGTCGCCAAAATACTGATAGATCAGGCTTTTGTTGTAACCTGACGCCTTCGCAATGCCATCGATACGGGCCGCGGAATATCCGAGCTCGGCAAACATCGCCTCCGCCGCATCCAATATGATTCCTCTCGTTCGGGCCGCATCGTAAGTACGCGTACTGCTTCTCTTATTCTCAGTTGTCATTTCGATTTTCACCGCCTCATTTATAACCAACTAGTTAGATTATAATCATGCCTGATATAAACGTCAAGTTACTCCAAAAATCAAAAACGCCCTTGCCTGCTATAAGAAACAGGAAGGGCGCATCGAATGGACTGTAAACCATTTAATCAAACAAATCGCCGAAGATGTCGAGCACCGTTTTTTGGCGCTTTTTGGAATGCCCGTATTTGTTATAGCCATGCTGATTGTAACCGTATTTATCATAGCCATGCTTGTCATAGCCGCCATGATTATGATTATGGTTGTGATTATGGTTATTGTAGCCTTGCTGCCCGAACGGAGGCTGTTGTCCGCCGCCGAACACTTGAGGTTGGGAACTGCCGTAATTGTTCATTGGTGTCACCTGCGGGTTGCCTGGATGGCCATAGTTAGGCTGATTGTTATATCCGCCTTGCTGAGGAGGTATAGGCTGGCCCTGTTGAGACGGCGTTACGAAAGGATTGCCGCTGCTTACTTGAGGGAAATTTGGCGTTCCTTGCCCTTGCGGCTGATTATTGGTAATGGGCTGATTGGGGCTCGGGTTATTGGCTGCCCATGAACCTGGAGCAGGACCGCTTGTCGGTTGTGCAGGAATTGCGGATGGTCCGCCGAAAGCACCTGCGCCCGCTGAATATTGCTCGAGCCGCTCAACCTCCTGCTTCATATCCTTGACGCCCTGCATGAGCTTATCGAGCTCGCCGCGGTCAAGCCATACGCCTTTGCAGTCTGGACATACATCGATCAACACATTGTCCTTCACAACCTCGCGCATTCTTACATCATTACAAACGGGACATTTCATCCGTCACTCTCTCCTTTAACAATCGATCAGAACTTGCTATGACTCATACTCAGCATACGCACAGCCATTTACAACGTTTCATCTATGTAGCCGTATATGGCGCAGGTCTCTCTTCCGTCGCAAGGGCGATGCTGTAAATACGGCTCAGCTTCACGACACGCCGATTCGGACGGCGCACGACAACGGATGAGTCATCCCAAGCCACAACAATTCCAATGACGTCATTCATCTCAAGCTCATCGCGTACGACGCGAACTTTCTCGCCGCTAAGACGATATTGATTAAGCTGTTCTTCGCTAATCAAGGTAATTCCTCCGATTCGATTGGCCTTCATAGGCAGGCTTCCGTTTATTTGGAAAAACCTCAACGAATGCGCGCAGCACTCCTTGAGGTTCTTTTGTTGTTGCGAGTTATTGTATGCGAGTCTCATTAAGCTTTAACCAACATGCTCCTTGGAATCATTCGTTTCATACCATTCGTCGAGCACGCGCGAGGACATGACACGCTTGGCAATATATTCTGCCTGTTTGTCAGTGAATTGACCGCGCCATTCAATAGACAGCTCATCGGACAGCTTAACGATCGTCAGCAGCTCCGACCAAGCCACGTATCTTTTGTACCAGAAAAATTGCGGATGCTCAATCATATAAGGATATAAATCGTCAAATTCGGTATGTTTGCAATCCAAAGCACGCTCAAAATGAATTTTTGCGTCGTTCAACTTCGCATTCATAAAATCAGTAGACATTTCCCCCATAGCATGTGCCTCCCCTCAGGTCGCTTCTGTATCATTATAAGCCATTTTGCTTTATCGCGAAAGTGCGCATTCGCTGGAACATCTTACTCGAACCTAATTTCACCGTTGTCCAGCGATGAGATTTGAACGAGCGGCTCGACTCTGATGCCTTGCTCTCTAAGCGTTTTTCCGCCTGATTGGAACGATTTCTCGACTACGATTCCGAAGCCGACCAACGTCGCTCCCGAGCGTTCGATAATTTTGATAAGACCGCGTGCCGCATCGCCGTTCGCTATAATATCATCGATGAACAGCACTTTATCCTCTTTGGTCAGAAACTGCTTCGACACCATGATATCGGTAACGATGCCTTTCGTGAATGAAGGAACACGTTCGGTATATGCATCCGGATCGGCGATCAGCGTCTTCTTGCGCCTAGCGAATACGAGCGGAACGCCGAGCACATGCGCCGTAGCGAAAGCGGCCGGAATGCCGGATGATTCAATAGTAATGACCTTCGTGATCTCCTCTTCCGCAAATCTTCTTGCGAATTCTTGTCCCATCTCCATCGTAAGCGCCGGATCAACCTGATGATTAATGAGCGCGTCCATCCGCAGCACATCGTTCGACAACACCGACGACTCTTCCAATATACGTTGTTTCAATCGTTCCATCTTATTTCCCTCCGCCAAAAATCCCTTTTCGATAACGTAACATAGGTCAGGCGGATAGTGCAACCTTCATGGCAGGTTACATAGTAAACCTATCGATTTTACGATCTACATGAGGAATATATTCCAAAAAGGTGGGCAAAAAGAGAAACTTTTTCCTATTTTCGAGCGTCTTATTCATGTAGATAGAAAGGACTGAATGCCATGAAACCACCTAGAGTAGAAACACCTGTACTTGCGAAACTAGCTGCAGCAGCCGTATTCGCATTCCTTGTGGCTGGTTGTCAAAGCCAGGCTGAACCTTCAACACCACCTGTCTCTGAATCAGCGGATGTGCAGCCGCTTCAAGAAGATAATAACGCGAACAGCCCCCAGAAGACGTATCTGGAGGATGAACATAATCAGGTTACGTCCGATGTGCCGAGCCCAGGCAGCGCAGGTAAAGAAAACCATACTCCCGGCGAGGCATCTGCGCTCCATAGTGACGAGCCTGATAAGGCTATCGTGAAGACGGAGAGCGAGGGGCAGCACTGGAATCCATCAATTCCGAAGCTTGTCGGAATTGGCATAGATGATTCCGATGCCGAGATGACCCATTTATTCGGAGAGCCGATGGACAGCTACATCCTTGAAGAAGGAGAAGAATCCGTCACCGTCAATGAGTATGAAGGGTTCGCTGTAGGTATTAACGGATCGCATTCTGTGCAGTATATTGAAGTATTCAACAGCCACATACCAGCTGGGCTTAGCGGACTTGCGGTTGGCGACAAGCCGGACACAGCTATTTCTTATCTTGGCAAGCCCTCCACCCAGACCGAATACTTGCTTACATACGAAGCGGATGGCGCAATGCTGAAGATTGACATCGATCCCGTGCTGAACGGCATCGTTTCCATAAAGCTGCTTGCTGCTGCAGACGACTAGGACCAGCTTTGAATACATAATCCAATCAATGATATAAGCAAAATAGGCAGCGTCAGGACGATACCGTATTTCGTATATTCCTTCCACCCCACTTCGACGCCTCCCCGTCTCACTAACTGCATCCAGAGCAATGTGGCGAGTGAGCCAATTGGCGTCAGCTTAGCGCCGACGGACGTGCCGATCAAGCTTGCATAAGGCAAGTAGTCGGGTCCGTTCACGCCTTCTATCGCAAGCGACGAGATGAGCACTGCCGGCAGATTGTTAATCGCAGAAGCCAGCAAGGCGAATATGAGCCCGGAACCGTAAATGCCGACCCATTCATGCTGTTCCGCCGCCAGCGTCAGCAACGAAGGAAACCAAGCGACTGCCCTGTGCACATGAAGACTGTATACGACCAAATTCATCGACAAGGCAAATACAATAATAAGCCAAGGCGCTTGCAGCACCGTTTGCTTGAATGGAGCTCGTCCCGCTCCGGCCGAGGCAGCCCATTGGACCGCTGCGCAGCCAAGCGCAATAGCCGCAACAGGAACTCCTAGTCTCTCCGAGCCTAAATAACCGATCATCATGAGAACGATGATGACCCAAGACAGACGAAACACTCTTTTATCTCCAATAGCAGACGCTGGCTTCGGAAATGTATCCGGTGTCAGATGATCTCCTTCACCCCCTACGATTCCCTTACGCAGGATGAACGCCGTGACGCCTATGGTAGCCGCTATAGCAAGCGCACCCGGCAGCAGCATTCTCGATGCATACTCCCCAAAAGGAATATTGAAGAAATCCGCCGTTAATATATTCGTTAGATTGCTCATCATGAGCGGAGCGCTTGCCGTATCGGCCATTAACCCGATTCCGAGCAAATAAGCAAGCCTGCCTCCGCGCGTAAGACGCAGCAGCGCCGTCACTTCGAGTACGATCGGCACCATAATAAGGATCGTACCGTCGTTGTTGAAGAAAATCGTAATCATCGCAGCCAATAGTGACAGGCAAATAAATAATACAATTTTGCGATGATGAAGACGGTGAACGATATGAAGCGCAGCCCATCGGAAGAAGCCGTTCTGATCAAGCAATGCCGTGAAAATCATAATACCGATTAACGAGAACGTCGCATTCCATACGAAACCCCAAATATAAGAAGCATCCTCTAGCTTCAATAAGCCTGCAACGAAGAGCAGGATAGCTCCCGCAAGCGCGAAAAATGCTTCGTTAATTCCTTTTGGCTTAATCAAAATGAGGATGAGTGCCGCTATAAATACGGCTATAGCAATTGCCATGGTCATGATTGCGGTTCCTTTCTAGCAAATATGTCATGCCTGTCCTCCTTGCGACATAACTTCTTAATAGAGAAGTTTGTTGCCGATTGGAGGAAGGTAGACGATGTGGAAGCGTACAGGCAAAGTACTGCAGATCGCTTCAACCTATGTAGGTACGATTGTAGGAGCAGGCTTTGCATCCGGTCAAGAAATTTTGCAGTTTTTCACCCGCTTCGGCTATTACGGCACGTTTACGATTGCGATTGCGACGATGCTGTTCATCTGGCTCGGCGCGAAAATGATGCTGATCGCAAGCGAAATAAACGCCAAATCGTATGAGGATCTCAATAAGGCGCTGTTCGGCGACAAATACGGTCGATGGATCAGCCACTTCATGCTCGTCGTCCTCATGGGCGTAACCGCCGTCATGCTCGCTGGAGCCGGCACCATCTTTTATGAGCATTGGAACATTTCCTACCAGTCAGGCCTGCTCATTACGGCCGTCGCTTGTTATTTCCTGCTGCGCAAAGGGATGAAAGCGATACTGACGGTTAATTCCATCGTCGTTCCGCTAATGCTCATCTTCACGGTATTCGTTATGTTCGATACGTTCCGCTCTCCCGGTGCGGACAAGTTCCTTACGCTGGCAAGCGATTATTCACCGTTGGCGGCATGGTCGGCGCCATTCTTGTATGCCGCGTTCAATCTGACGATGTCCCAAGCCGTTCTCGTGCCGCTGGGGGCAGAAGTAAAGGATCGGAAGACGATTATTGCCGGTTCTTGGGTCGGCGGGATCGGGATCGGCTTCATGCTGCTGGCCGGACATATCGCCTTATCGGTCCATATGCCCGGCATCCAGCAATTCGCTATACCGATGGGCGGCATAGCAAGGCAGCTCGGAAGCAGCGTACAATTTATTTATGTTTTTCTTATTTTTGCCGAGATCTTCACGACGCTTATCGCGGATATATATGGTCTGACGCTTCAACTGCAGGAACGGATGAAATGGACTCGCGGCGCGCTAACGATAGTCGTCCTCGCCATCTGCTATGTCGCCAGCCAGATCGGCTTCGGCACGCTCCTATCGACGCTGTATCCGATTTTCGGCTTAATCAGTCTTGGTTGGCTGTTTCTCATCATTCGCAGGCAAGCGCAAGCGTGACATTGGGAGTCGGTGTTGGCGATTAATTAGCAACAGAACTAAGCTCAACAAGCGAAGTTTCGCTGCCGTATTCTAGCAGCGCATCGCGCACATGCTCATGGCAGGTCATTACGATGACCTGCCTTTGCTGTGACAGTTCGGCAATAAGCTTCGCTGCGGCACGCAGCCGATCCTTATCGAAGTTGACGAACACATCGTCAAGCAGCAGCGGCAGCTTCACGTTATGCGAGGCTTCCTCCGCTAAAGCGAAGCGCATCGCTAAGTAGACTAGCTCAGCCGTGCCGCGGCTCAGCAGGTTGCTGTCAATAATACGGCGATCGGCCGTCTCCAGCCTTATCCCCGTCGCTCCAGGATGACTCAGCACCCTTATATATTTACCGTCCGTGAGTGTCTCGATCAGGCTTGAGGCATGACGCAGCACGACAGGCTGACGCTCCTCCTCATAGATGCGTTTCGTCCGGCTAATCAAGGCCGCGCTTACGGCAAGCATCGCATACCGCTCGGCATCGCCATCCAACTGCGCTAAGAGCTGCTCTCTGTCGGCCACCAGCCGCTGACGCTCCTTCGTTTGCAGAAGCTGATCGATCGATTGACGCAGCCGCCCTTTTTGCTCCAGCTGGTCCTTCTGCTGCGATTCGAGCTGCGCAAGCTCATGCACCGCTTCGTCATGGAGCGCGCGCAGCTGCTCCTCGTCATAGCTGTACAGCAGCTCTTCAAGCTCTGCCAGCCGCTGCTCGCTGAGACCGGCTGTCAGCTCGAGCTGCAGCTTGTTCAGCGCGAGCTCGAGGTCGGCGAGCGTACTGAGATGAAGCAGCGCCTCTTCGTACGCTGCTTCGCTTGGCAGGTCCGCTTCATGCAGCAAAGCTTGCATGAGCGGACGAAGCTCCGCGAGCGAGGATTCGATGCGAGCTATGTTATGCAGCAGCTCTTCTTGCTGCTGCCGGGCGCGAAGCGCCTGTTCCTTGGCGGCGGCATGACGGCGCGTCTCGGCCTGCAGCAGTCTCAGGCCGAGCGCCGGATCTGCCGGCAGTTGCCCTGCTGCGTCAGCGAACGCTGCGCAAAGCTTGGCCGCTTGCGCCTCGAAAGCGGCGAGCTGCTGCGTGACGGCGGCTTGCTTCGCCGTCAGCTTGTCATATTGGCGCAGCCGCTGCATCGCTTGCTCGGCAAGCTCGATTGCTTCGAGCGCCGCCGTCTGCGACATATGCGGCGGCAGCGCCCGCACCTCCAGCCAGCCGCGCCACTCGGCAACGGCTGCTTGCTTCGATAATGCAGCTGAGGCGGCTGCCTTGCTGCGTTCGTTCAATTGCTCGCGCAAGCGGGCGAGCTTACGCTCTTGTTCGCCCTTATTGCTTTCTAGCCGCTCCGTTGCCTGAAGCTTCTCCAGCCTTGCTTCAACAGCGGCATGCAACCCGCTGCGCAGCCGTTCTGCAGCCAATGTCTGCTCTGCCGATCGACCCTCTGCTTGGCTCGCGGAGGATAACAAAGCTGCCGCCGCGTGCTCAGGTTCGCGCACCACAGCGGCAAGCGCAGTTACGAGCTGCTGCTCCCGATCCCGAAGAAATGAGTCATTCGGGTATCGACCGGATGATCCTGCGCTGCGACCGCCGCTGCGTGAACGCCTGTCATTAGGCTTCTGACTTCTTCCGAATGCCAGAACCATGAGGACGAGTGCGACGATTGCCAGCACGATTGCGGCAATCCAGCCTAACCCGCTGCCGCCTTCCGCACCGCTACCTGCGGCGACAATGCCAAGCGCCACCGCAGCTCCGCCCGCTCCTGCCGCTCCAGCCCATACGGGCCCAGCTCCGCCTCGGCCCGCTGCCGCGCCGCGCAAAGCCGACGGGTCTATCCCGTCGGCCGCAGCGGCTGCGGCAAGACGCGTCCGCTCGAGCTCCCACTCGCGGAAAGCCAAGTCCAGGGCGTTCCACGCCCCACGAAGCGCTTCCCGCGTCCGCGGCAAAAGCGCAAAGCCGCCGGCCGCCTGCTCGCCATCCGCGGCCGCTCGTTCGAGCGCCGCCTCCGCTTCGCCGCGCACGCTCTCCACCTCGCGCTCTTGCCGCTTCAGCGCTTCTTGCTCCGCGGCGATCCGCTCTTCGCCGCGCATACGCTCTTCCTCCTGCTGACGCAGGCCGCGAATATAATCGCGGTCGGCAACCGTCACGCGGAGCTCGCGCAGCTGACGTTCCGTCCACTCCGGCGCGATGCTGCCCAGCAGCCCGCCTATCGCTTCATCATGCGATTGCAGCTCGGCTCGCAGCTCGGCCAGCTCCAGCTTAAGCAGTCGATAGCCTTCCGCCGACTGCACCATCGCTTCCGTTTCATCGGCGGTATCAATCAACGCTTGATCGTATTCGATCGCTTCAAGCTGCTTTTCCGTCAAATACAATTGCTGCTTATAGCGCTCCAATTCGGATAAGCGCTCCGTCCTCAGACGCGACAGCTCACGCCAGCTGCGCTCCGACTCGGTGTTTATCCGCGCTGCGTAAGCGAACCGCTCGCGCTCCATGAGCAGTTGCTGCTTCTGCAGCCAACCCGCCCTCGAAGAGCAAGCTTTCGCAAGCAATTGCTGCTTGGAAGCCAGCTGTGGAAGCGCTTGATCCCGCTCCGCGATCTCTTCCTCCAACCTCTCCGACTGGTGAACGAGCGAATTGTAGGCATCGATGGAATCCTCATGCTTGCGCAGCGCGGCTTCGATCTGATCCAGCTCCTTAAGTTGCTTGTTCATCGATTTCGTCGATCCCTTAGGCTTGAACAGCTCCTCCATCTCATCCCGCAGCTTTTTCTCGGCCGCAGCGATAGACTTGCCGTTATCCCAGCCCGCTTGATACAAATATTGACCAAGCTCCTCGCCGGACAAAGCTCCAACCTGCTGCAGCTCCGATAAGGTCACGGCGAACATTTGTCGATACATTCGATCGCCGATACCGCCCAAATAACGCCTCTCCAGCTCCGCTTGCAGCAACTGTACGCCTTCTGCCAGCCCACTATTGCTGCCAGCCTCCGCATCAAGCTCGCGCAGCGACAGCTTCCCTGAACCGTCCGTTGCATAGCGCTGAATGACATACGAGCTGCCCATCCCGTCACGCCAGAACAGACGGCCGCCATGTCGGCCGCCGTTCACCGGCTCCTGCCGCTCGGGAGCCTGTGCCGAGCCTCGGTTCGCGAAGCCGTACAGCATCGTCCGAATAAAGCCGAATACGGTGCTTTTGCCGGCTTCGTTCGGTCCATATAAAATGGTAACGGGAGCATCTAGATCGACCTTTGCGTCATGCAATTGGCCGAACCCGTCGATCTCAGCCTCCACAAGCCTCATTGTTATTCCCCCTCTAGCTGATCTGCCTTCAGCCCGGTCGAAGAACCCAGCTCCTATCCATTTCCGCGCTCCTCTTCCGCAATAAGTCCAATTACATGCTCTCGCGATCGCTCCAGCCATCGCTCAGGCAGCTCTTCCCACTTGCTTCGCAGCAGCTTGCCCAGCTTCTGATTTCCTGCCATCACCTGGACAGCCTCTTTCGCGAATGACCGCCAGCTCTCGTCGCTGGAGGCAAGCTCGGTGCTTAATCGGCACAGCTCGCCGGCGAAGCTGTCCTCCTCTGCTATCTTCATCCAATCGAGCTCGGAGGCAGTCCTATTGTCGAGTTCATATACCCATATCAATCGATCGCCGCTCTCCTCGCTTAGCTCCTGAAGCTGCCCCAGCAGCGCAGCGGTAGCCTGCGGATCTGATAGTTGCCTATGAAGCGGACCTCGCCCTGCGAGCTCCAATCGAATCATTGCAGAGCGCCCTTCCGCATCCAGACCAAGCCTAACCATCGACGCTTCAAGCTGCTGCAGCAGCTCATGCTCCGATTGGATGCCTGCAATTGACACTTGCTCGTCCAGCCAACGCACATCGTCCAGCGGCGTGAACCTAAGCTCTACCGCTCCCGCTGCCGTCACATCCACGATGTAGCAGCCCTTCTGCCCGGTCTCACGCGGGTTTCTGCCCTGCGTGTTGCCCGGATAGACGACATGCGGGTACTCATGAAGCACTTTGCGGTGATGAATATGTCCCAGCGCCCAATAATGGAAGCCTGCATTACTCGTAAGCTCGTCCAAAGTACAAGGCGCGTAGGGATCATGTCCGTTATCTCCGCCTACGTTGCCGTGCAGCATGGCGATGTGGAACGCAGCTCCTGGCATTGACCGGTAACGAATCGCTAAGTTTTCCGTTATGCTTCGCGATCCGTACGAAATGCCGTAAACAAAAGCAGCCAGCTCACCATCTCTGCGGTAAGCCGGCTTATGCTCGATATGATCTGCGCCAAATATATGTACATTCGAGGGCAGCTTAAGCTCTGCCCTTGCCCCGCTAAGCGGATCATGATTGCCATGAATAACGAAAACGGCGATGCCATGAGCGGCAAGTCGCTCCCATTCGCGTACAAGCCGCAGCTGTGCGCGAAGTGAGCGATCGGCTGCATCGAACAAATCGCCTGCCAGCACGATAAAATCGACCTTCTCGGCAACTGCCGTATCCGTTAACTGGCGCATAGCTGCGAAGGTCGATTCGCTTAGCCTTTCCCGAAGCGCTTCCGGCGCCTTGGCCAAACCTTTGAACGGACTGTCCAAGTGCAAATCCGCTGCATGAATGAATCGAAACGGTACTGCCATGAACTCAATCCCCGCCTCTGTCTCTATATTAGCCGAGTAGCGCTACTCCGGCTTAAGGTTGGTATACACTTTTTTGAGCTGTGAAATGACCCGTTGCAAGGAGTATACTTTTTTGGCTTTGTCCCAGCCTGCACGCGCTAGGTTATAGCGGTAAGTAGGATCTGTTACGACCTTCTCCAGCGCATCGGCGAGTGCGAGCGGATCTTCCGGCGGTACGAGCAGCCCGTTGACGCCGTCATCGATCTGTTCAGCGATACCTCCGACATTCGTTCCGACTAGTGCCAGCCAGCATAACGCTGCTTCTGCGAACACGGAGCCGAACGCCTCCGCCCGTGACGGCAGAACGAATACATCAAAGAACGGCATGAACTCCTCCGGATGAAGCATATAGCCGTAAAAAATAATATCGTCGTACAAGTCCAGCTCCACCGCGAGCGCCTCCAACTCCTCGCGAATCGGTCCGTCGCCGATAATATGAAGCACGAACGGATTTCCCCTGCGCTTTAGCTCGGCGCAAGCCTTCAACAAAATATCGAGTCCCTTTGCCGGCACGAGCCTGCAGACCGTAATAAGCTGCGTCACTTCATTTTCATGCGCGCTCGGCCTGAATCGTTTCTCATCGAAGCCGTTCGGTATCACCTTTATAGCCTCAGGGTGTTTAACCTGCGGCGCAATATAGGAACGGAACGACTCCGATACGGTCAACAGCTGATCCGTCTTCGCTTCCAGCTCCCCATATATTTTCATTAAAAATTGATGCTCCGGTCCACCCTCTTCGATTCTCCCGTTCAAAATAAGCTCGCGCTCATAACTCGAGTGAATCGTCATCGCTACCGGCGTATCCGGGAACACCTGCTTCATGACGAGAGCTGCGATCGGATGATGCGCATGTATAATATCAAACGAGCGATTAAGACGAAGCCGTGTCCACCATACGTAATCGCGATACGTTTGAATGTATTTGTCGACCATTGCATTACCGCTGAATTCCGTCCAATCGAACGTTTGGAAAACAACATCCTCTTGCCCCTTGCCTCTTACCCGCTTAGGCAGCGAGAACAACTCCATCTGCCAACCCAGCTTAATGAATCTTTCCTGTATATAAGGGACCATCGATGACACCCCGCCCGGCTGTTCCGGGGGGAAAAACAAAGCTTGCAATATATTCATGTGTCCCACACTCCTTCTTCCTGCTTCGTACCCGTTTATGCTCGACAGACAATGTGCCCAAAAAGCTTTTCCGTCACCGTAAAACATGATATATTAGAACATATGTTTCTGTAAAGCTAGTACATAACTACTTGATAACGAGGTTTAGACATGACAATTATTCAATGGCTTACGGGACCTAACGGACAGCTATTCTCTTCGGCGGCTGTCATCATTATTCTTATTCTTATGCTCTTTATGTCCATTAAGCTTTACGTCAGCTATCGCAACAAAGGGATCTATAAGTGGCTCACAAGCGCAATTCCGCTCATCATAGCCGAGCAAGTATTGCTCATTCTGCTCGCGTATCCCGGTTGGTCGTTATCGCCATGGGTCTATCTAACCGCGACAGTGCTGCAAATCATTTCATTTATTATTATAAACTTTGTTTTCATGAAATTATATACTCATCGTTCCGCTCAGCTTAAAGTAATTCCTTTCATTATTATGATTATGTTAACGATCGTCATAGCAGGCGTTCAGTACGCAATTAATCCGTTCACGCCAGGGGCAGTTCCGGCCGGCTCGATACTGACCTTTCCGGCGCTTGATTTCTATGCCGTTATCGTGACGTTCATCATTCTGCTTGATACGCGCGGAGCCGAGATGAATGCGAAGTATAACGCAAGCCTTATTGTTTTCTTTATCTACGAGCTTTCTCGGCTTGCTGACAATTATTTGTTCCAAGGCTCGCTGTCATGGCTCATTCTGCTCCGCCATCTTCTGCCGATTATCTATTATACGATATTATTTTTATTGCTCTTTGATTGGGTTATTGATCGGCTTATCTCGACCTATCAATCCTCTGTTGTAGACGGCCTGACCGGGCTTTACAACCGGCGCCACTTCTCGGCCAGGGCGCAGAAGCTGCTCGCTCAGAACCGGCCAATGGCTATTATCTTCTGCGATATCGACAATTTCAAGAAGCTGAATGATACGCATGGCCATCACAAGGCAGACGGCGTACTGAAGCAGGTAGCCGAGATCCTTAAGGAAGAAACGAGCGGCATCGGCTCAGCCGGACGTTACGGCGGCGAAGAGTTGCTGGCTTGCATGACCGCAGACAAAGTCAAACCAGAGATCGTTGCGGAAGCGATACGCAGACGCGTCGAGCAGGAGACGATGGTTACCATCAGCGTTGGCGTAAGCACGAATAAAGAAGGCAAGGAAGTGCAAGAGCTTGTCAAGCAAGCCGACGAAGCGATGTACCACTCCAAGACGACCGGCAAAAACAAAGTAACGATGTTCAAAGCCATCTCATCCGCTTCCAAAAAATCAATGTAATGCAGTACAAAACCCCCGCTATCGCGATTAGGCGACAGCGGGGATTTTTTATTTCTTCTAAATTGGGATTAGAGTGGAATGGATCCAATCAAACTAACTGTAACTGGCTGCCGCTCTTAACTTCGACGATCTGCCCGTCTACGCTTAACCATACGTTCATTGCCGACGCATTGTAAACAAAGCTCATATCCGCTGAAAATTTCAATAAGCGATACGACTTCATATAATCGACGATTTCCATATTCGTAGCGTACCAGATGTCGCCTTGCCCCGATATTCGCTCGCAGAAGCTCTCAATCAGCTCCCAATTGTTATCGTTATCGAATTCATAACTATGTCCCCAAACGTACATCAAATATAAATATTGGGATTTATGAAGACCAATGAATGCATCGGTCCTCTCCAGCAAGCGGTCGTTATGATGGCAGGTCGGCTGCCACTCATGCCAGTCGTCGGGTATGCCGAATCCGCCCGTCGTCTGAACCGTTCTCGCATATTCGATTCCCAAATAAGGCAGCATCCCTTTGATCTCTTGGTTAAAAGAGCCGTTTGGGTAAGACATTCCTCTGACGGTATAGCCGGCGAGCCGCTCCAGCTTTTTCCTGTCTTCCATGATTTCATGCACAAGCTGCTCTCTTGGAATACGCGCGATCGTCGGATGGGTCAGCGTATGGGCGGACACCTCATGACCTTCATACAGCTTCGCTGCTTCCTCTTCGGAAATCCGGTTTCCATTCCCGAACAACCCGCCGTTCAAGTGAAACGAGCCTTTGATTCCGTAACGGTTAAAAAGCGATACAAGCCTGCGGTCCGCCGTCGTACCGTCGTCGTAGCTCATCGTTAGCGCCTTGTGCTTCCCTCCCGGGTAGCATAACAATACGTTGGTCATGCGTTAAATCCTCCTATTTTTCCTTACTTAGGGCCGAATACTTTCAAATTCGCATAATCCGCTATAAAAGGCGCCATTTGACGAAAGCCGATCTTGCCCGCTCCGAGCAGCGGACCGAAGGTCGCGCCGTCGTCCTCCCATGCGAGAATAGGCAGACCGTTAATCGTAAAATCGATGCGCGGTCCCCGCTTCAGGAGCAGCATCCCGTAAGAGGAATGGCAATCCAAGACGGAGGGCAATGGGTCAGCTCCTTGCGCCGCCAGATGAAACCCCCGGCTTTTGCGCAGATTGCAGGTGTGAAGTTGTCTTTCCTCGGCCCATCGTCTGCGATAATACGATATGTGAAACGCATTAATGTCGCCGCTGTGATATTGATCGTATATGCCAGAGCGAGGCATTAACGCCGGATCGAACAGGTCGATACCGCCCGCGCCGCTAGCGGCAAAAAACAGAATCGCCAGCCCCGGCTCCCGAATCGGCCGAAATTGCCATTCGACGGCCATATCCGCCGGAAAGTCGTGCGGGCACCAAAGGGCGAAATTCGCCTTTTGCCCATCTTCCGCGTCCCTTGCGCTTTCCAGCCGCAGCTGCCCCAGCGGAAACGACATAGCTGCTTCCCCTTCCATCCGGAAGTCGGCCAAGTCTGCCGGAGCGGCAAGCGGATTATGATAGAGCAGCTTCCACTCCGGCGGGATCATCGGACCGTCTCCGCTTCTGAGGCAGGCAGCCATTCCGGAATCAGCTCAAGGCTGATTATCGTATTAAGCGACCATTGCGCCGCTTCGTTCGTATTGATCCAATCGATCTCGCTTATGGAGTCGACATACGTCACCGTTTCCGCCTCCTTCCGCAAATCTGTCTTGGCGAACGGATTGTCCAGCAGTACGGACCACGCATGCTGCGCCGTCCATTCGTCCTGTCTGTAATAAGCGCCGAATGCCGCAATCGCAATGCTCAGCACCGGATGATGGAAGCTGTCATGGCTGATCGCTCCGCCCGTTATGAGGTCTTTCCGCTCCTGCGGCAGGTTGTAATAGATGCCGAAGTCGGCCATCATCGCTTCCCATTGGGGATCCTTAAGCATTGCGGCCAGCTCGAACCATATTTGCGGCGCGCCCATGCAGATCGCGAGATGGCGGCCCCAGTTATCGTCGCCAAGCGGCGTAAGCTTGCTCGTGCGAGGATCGTAACCGTATGTCGGTCCTGAGATCAATCCGTAATTCGCATCCTTGACGTTATCGATTCCCGTTACAATTTTGTCCCGATAGGCCGTATCCTCGAACCGCTCCCATCTCGTCATCCAATTCGAGCTGAATGCGGCCCAGTCCGGACCGATTCGGATATGCGTAGGGTGTTCGTCCTTCGGAAAATAAGCGCGCATCGGATCGAGATTGACCGTCGAGAAATCGGCATCCTTCACCTCGTCCATCAAATCGCCTATCCGCTCATCAGCGGTCAAATAATAATAGTAGCGGTGAAGGCCGGCCATCGCGATTCGCGCCTCCTTGCAGCCGCAGCCCCAGTGGACGACGTTATGTCGGGAGCCTAGACCGGCATATTCCCCGAAATGATAGACGTCCACTTCGCTTGTATGTCTGGTCATCGCTTCCGCAAGCCTGAACAAGTCGCCTCGTCCAGAACGCAGGAACATGACCCATAACCACATATTCGGGACAAGCTCGGTGTTTTGCCAAGCGCAGCCCCCGAGATCGTAGTTCCATACATGTCTGACCGGATCGTAGCTATGCATGAAATCGCCGTAATCCCAGAAGCCATACCATTTGCGCTGCTCCACTTCGGACATGTAGAAGGACGCGATGCCGTCCAGCCGCTCCTCCAGCATCGCTTTGGCCGGCGTGCTTCTGTCCTGCATGCTCCACAGGCCGAATGCGCGCACTTCATGGAAGTACTCCGGCTCGCATACGAGGAGCGGCTCGGCATCCGCATGCTCCTGCATCGCCCTTAGCCGATCCGGCAAAGGCGTTTCCTCTTCGCACCATACCGTCAACTCGCTCGTATTAGCGATACCGTAAGGCGTTGCCCGCAGCTCCTCCGCGCCTTCGTACGATGACTCTACATGCGTCTTCGTATCGTAATGACGCAGATCCATCGCCTCTCCGTCCGGCGACCAGAACCATGCGGTAAGGGACGCTTCGCTTCCCGCCGTACCGTGAATGTCCAAGCCCGACGGATGCTTCCGCCAGAAGTCCCGAACGCCGACTGCAAGCCCCCCGCCTTCGCCGCCTGCGAATGCAAGGCCGCCTGCCCGCTTGCCTTCGGCTGATTTCACCCAGCAGCATTGCGCCTGCGTGCGCTTCCAGATGCCGTAATGATCGGCCGATCGCTGCACCAGCTTGTAATCGTCCCATACAGCCGAGTCGTCAAGCAGGCCGAGGAAATAACGATCCTCCTCGACGTCGAACTCGACTGGCGCACCTTGCGTCTGCCGTTCGAACAGCTCGCGGTATTTTCCCTTCGTGCGCCTCGTATGCAGCGTCTTCGGCGATTCGCTGAAGAAGCCGCTGTCTCCCGCGAGTCTGACGTGGCGGTTGTACAAAGGTCCTCTCATCGGAACCGCGAACGAAATGCCAAGCGCTTTAATAAAATCCTCGTTTGGATTGCAGTCATATTGAAACGTATGAACGACACGGATCGTCCCGAGTCCGGCATAGAAATATAAACGCAGGGAGAACGGCAGCCACTCTCTGCCGGAGTTTCCGCCGCGGTGCTTTCCTTCCAGCTTCACGACCGCCCTGACCGGACCGTTTTGCTCAACCGTCACGCTGCGGATGCGCCCTTGGAAAGGTTCTTGGCGGATCGTTGTCGCGCCCGAAACGCCGTTTCGGTTCTCCATAATCGATACAAGCGTTGCGCCGCTGCAGATTTCGCTCCCGCCTCGTACGATGCTTTCGATAAGCTTGTTTCCTTGCTTGCGTATCGTACAGCTCATCGCTCCCGTATCAAGCAGAATCGATTCCTCCGTCTCACGCACTTTGACGCTCGCTGGTCCGGAAGCTCCTACCCCCTTTGTAACCCGATAGCCGTCCTCATGCGCCCTCGGCAGCGCTGCCGCATGGGCGGACCACTTAACGCTGCCGTCCGGCCAATAGGCGGCCGGCCAGCTTTGCATCGCGACCGGACCGCTACCGTCCGCGGCGTGCAGGACAAGCTGTTCGTCCCGGCGCAGCTCGCCCTCCTTCCATGGAATTCCCCACGTAACTCCGGCAGCTAAAGCCGCCGGCTCGTTAAGCCAACGAAGCTTGATAGACAATGGCGATGACAATCGAATCAGCCTCCTCGTTCCCCTAAGCATATGTGTACAACCTACGGTCATCATATAGAGGCTCTCGCTTACCGGCAATTAGACATTATTGCTTGCAGAACGAATCGGCACTTGCACATTTTGTCCCCGTTTGCACTATATTGTCCGCCAGTACCTATGATTGGCTAAGCTCGCGGTAGCGGCTTGGCGTCATGCCCTCCAGCTTCTTGAATATGCGATTGAAGTAGCTATGCTGATAGCCAACCTGCTCGGCGACGTCATTGATTTTGAGTCCCGATTCCCGCAGCAGCTCTTTCGCCTTTTCCATTCGCAGCCCCGTCAAATAATCGATGAAGTTTTTGCCCGTTACCTGCTTGAACGATTTGCTTAAGAAAAACGGGTTCATCCCGATATGATCCGCGCAGTGGTCGAGCGACACGTCCTTCATGTAATTTTGCTGCAAATACACCATCGCTTGCTCGATCAATCGTTTCACCTGATAATCCGATCGGTTGCCGAGCTCTCCTAGAAAAGGCGCGCATACTTTGTTTTGGAACCAGGCGAGAATGAGCTGCGGCTCCCTGATTTGCGACAGCTGCTCGTACATATTGACGCATCTGAACAAGCGGTTCGGCTGAATGCCGGATACCATGATGGCATGCTGCACGCTGCCGAGCAAATGCAGCATGCCCTGCTGAACGTCGACCGCCTTCGCACCCGCCTGCGACAAAGCGGCTAGAAAAGCGCTCAGCAGCTCATAAGCATCGCTTTCCTGGCCTGTGCGCAGCGCCTGAATGAACTCCCGCTCGAGCGCAAAAGGATATGCCTGCTCGGCCGCTCCTTCTCCGACCGCATGCAGCCGGCTCATCGCGATCATTTGATTTTCGTTATTGAAATAACGCTGATTGGCGGCATGCTTGACCTCTTCGAACGCCAGAGGAATTTGAGCAACGGCATCCGACGGCTCGCTGATCGCAATCGTCAGCCGCATATTCAGGATGGAATTGACCGCATGGGTGAGCTCTTCGCCGAACAGGGCCAGCTCCTCCTCGCAGCTATCATCCTTTGGCGCAATGACGAGAAGCCCCGCGGCAAGATCATGGAAATTAATCGCTTTGCTTTGCTCGAAATGTTTGGCGGCAAACTCCTCGATCATATTTACCGCGGCGAACGTCACGAGACCTTCGTCCCCGTATTTGAATTTCCCTTCCAAGCTCGCAATGCCGGTCAACTGCACGTATATGACGATAAAACGATGGTTGCTTACGTCCCATTTGTACCTTCCCATCCGCTCGAGCAGGTCCTCCTCCGAATACGCGTACAGGTAGCCTTGCAGCAGTTGATGAAGAAAGCTCTCCTTCACGTATGGAAGCTGTTCGGACAACCTCGTATGGAGCTCCGTGCTTTCGCGGTTCAAATGGTTCCATTGCCGCTCGATTAGCGAAAATTCGTCCCCAGGGTCATCCGCAAGAGTTTTCTCTCCAAGCAGGACGTTCATAAGCCGCTTGACCGGCGAATAGATGGTGCGCGACGCAAACCAGGCAAGGATTGCCGCGATCAGCAACGCGCTTAAGCTAACCGTGAAGATAAGCTTCGAAATAAAGACGACCGGCGCGGTGATGCTCGATATCGGCGAAGCGGACACATAGGTCCAGCTGTCTGCAATGCGCGAGAACTTGCCGTAGGTCACCGTGAACGTAGCTCCGTTCCATTGGAGCAGAAACGAATCCTCCGTCTTGCCTCGCTCAGCGATTGCTTCTTTCAGCTGCTCGACGAACGCCGATTCGGAGTCACTTTCGCCGGTAGACGCAAACAAACTGCCGTTATCCTGCAGGAGAAAGGTTTTACCACCGTCATACGGCGTCATCGTGCGAAGCATATCGCCTACTTTTTCGTTGTCCAACCTAATATACAGCGCGCCAAACGGCTTTAGACTTCCGCCCGGAATCTGATGAACGAGCGTCAGCTCTTTCGACTGGGGACGCTGGGCATTAAAGGACATGTCCGTCCAATACGCCACTTTGCCTGATTGAAGCAAGCTGTCGTATGTCGTTTTCTCTTGCTCGGAGGAAATCATGCCGTATTCGGGATCGAACAGGACGGGCTGCCCCTCTCCGCCCAGATATAGACCGACCAGCTTATTCATCGTATTCGAGCCTTGCATAACGAGCAGCGTCTTGGTGATGTCGCGCGCCTTCTCGAAATCCTGGATAAAATTGCGGCTGGAAAGGCTGTAATCGAATTTCGTGTCGAACGCCCAATGCGACAGCATGAGCTCCAAATTCGTCAGTTGCGCATCGATGTTGCGAGCTCTCTGATCGATCTGCTTGTTATGCATCTGCAGCAGCTCGCTCTTCAGCTTGCCTCCCGCCATCCCGTACACGAGCGCGCCGGTGATGAGTCCTGGAATGCTCGTCACGATCAAGATCATAATCAAGCTTTTGCGATAAAAGCTTCCCTTCGTTGTCCCCTTACCGCTGTTTCTTTGAAAAAACTTTCGTAACCTTTCAAATCGCATATTCTCACCAACCGACTTCAAAATGGTGTTACGCGCAGCGCATGTTTCCATATGTAAACGCATTCAATTCTATGTTCAAGAATAAACCGCAGTTGCCCTCGAGAACAAGACCTTATTCTTGAAGACGAAGAAATGATTCCCAAGCACTACGGCAATAGACAGAGCCCCGGATGCTTGCTCGCCGGACTCTGTCTATGATTCGATTGTTAACCTATGATTTACTTGCCGCGTACAGCTCGTTCATTTCTTTAATCAGGTCATCGCCGCCGCTCTTCTTCCACAGTTCAAGCGCAGCGCGGTAGCCGGCCTCGTCGATCTGTCCTACGATGAACTTGATCCGCGCATCGTTCAAAATATTGTCAAGCTGAGCGCCCTTCTCCGTATACACCTGGGAGATGAACGGTTCGGCCGGATTCGAGACGATGTACTGCTCGTTCTCCTTCTGCAGTTCGGTTTGCTTGATACGCAGAGGCGTCTGCTTCACCTTCTTCGCGCGATCCTCCGGAATGAACGTCAGCATTTGATTAAGGCCTTCTACCTCGGATTCCATCAAAGCCGCATCCTTGCTTACAACAACCGAATCGTCCTCGATCGTATGATGTACGCCTTCCAGGCCGTATCCGAGCATCGTCTGCAATTCCGGCGCATTCAATTGCTCAATGAAAGCCAGGACGCGCTTCAGCTCCTCCTCGGTTTTTACCGCCGATTTCGGAATAGCCAGCATGCCGGCAAAACCGGAGGTCGGCAGCGTATGCAGCTCGCCGGCCGCATCCTTGACGCCGCCGAACACGTCCATGAAGTGTACGTCCGGCTGGTCTTTTCCTTCCGCCGCCAGCGCGGCGTGTATTTTATCGTCGGCGCGGGCCGCGCCGTCAATGACGTCAATGATGACCCCGGCTTGGTTATTAATGATCGGGTCGGTCCATTTTGCGGAATCCATGATGGCAAAATCCTGGTTGATCAATTTCTCGTCGTACAGCTTCTTCATAAACTTCAACGCTTCGATATACTCCGGCGTCAGATGTTCGGGCACAAGCTGTCCGTCCTTGTCGCCCCATTTGTTCGGCGCGCCGAACCACAGCTTGATGTTGTCGAAGCCGCTGGCCCAGCCGCCCGTCCACTTGACGAGCACGAGGCCGTACGTATCGTCTTGGCCGTTCTTGTCCGGGTCCTTCTCTTTAAACGCTTTCAGCATATTGTAAAAATCGTCGATCGTTTGCGGGACGGGTAGCCCTACGTTGTCGAGCCAATCTTTCCGGTAATAAACGCCGTTCCGTCCAAGCGCGCGGCCCCTGTATATGCCGTAATTTTTACCTTCGATGGAGGAATTGTTCAAGATGACCGGATTCGCCTGGCTTAAGTTGTCATAATCCTTCAAATAACCGCCAAGCTCCCAGAACGCGCCGGATTTTGCCGCATTGACGAAGCTTGGCGATTTCACGTCGGGTACATACATGATCGTAGGCAGCTTGCCCGAAGCGAGCGTAATGTTGAACTTATCCACGTAGGAGGCGTTCGGCACCCACTCGAAATGAATGTCCGTATTCGTCCTCTTCTCCAGCTCGGCGGCTACCGGACTATCGTCCTTCGGATAATTGGTTTTGAATATCGGAAGCATGATGTTCAATTTCAGTGGCGTCTCCGGTTTTGGGTCACCTTCCGGCTGAACCGCATCAGGCGATTTGTTGCCCGGCGCTTCGTCCTTGTTTCCTTCACTTTGCTCCGAGCACCCGATTAGCGTACCGGCGGCAAGCGCCGTCACAAGCGCGATCGATGCCCATTTGTTTGCTCTCTTTTGATTTCCTTTCATGCATGTACCTCCCTTAATTAGTTGTATTATATCGTAAAACCGTCTGCCTGCGGTTCAAGCTCGCGGCGGCAGAGGATGTAACGACCTAGCCTTTAATCGATCCGATCAATACTCCCTTGGCAAAATGCTTTTGCAAAAACGGGTATACGAGCAGAATAGGGACGGTTCCGACGACGATGACCGCCATCTTGATCGATTGGTCCGGCGGCTTGACGAAGTTAGGGTCCATCGCGTTGATATCGCCTGCCGCAGCCTGCGACAGCAGCACGATTTGGCGAAGAAGCACCTGCAGCGGCCATTTCATCGGATCGTTGATATAAAGTAATGCCGCGAAAAAATCGTTCCAATGCCCTACCGCATAAAACAGCGTAAACGTCGCGAGCACCGGCTTGGACAGCGGGAGAACGATTCGCCACAGAAGTCCTAGCTCCGTGCAGCCGTCGATCTTGGCCGCTTCCTCAAGGCCCGGCGGCAGCTCTTGAAAAAAGTTTTTGACGATGATCAAGTTAAACGCGCTGATCGCGCCCGGCAGAATTAGCGCCCAATACGAATCGATCAATTGAAGCTCGCGGATGACGAGGTAGGTCGGAATCATGCCCCCACCGAACAGCATCGAGAAGACAACCAAATTCAGCACCGTATTTCGCCCCATCAGGCTGCGCCGCGCTAACGGATAAGCCATCGTAACGGTAAAAAACAGATTAACGACCGTACCGATAACGGTGACGTACATGGAGACGCCGATGCTCTTCATTATCGTGTTGGTCGAGAAAATAAAGTTGTAAGCTGCGACGGAAAACGTTTCCGGTATGAGAAATACGGCTCTCTTCGTCAGCTCCGCATCGGTTGCGAACGAACCCGAAATGACGTAGATGAACGGAAGGATCGCCGCGATGGCAAATACGCCAAGGAAAACATAATTGAACACGTCGAATGCGGTGCCGGCTGCGGATCGGTACGTTTTGGCCACGGTCAAGCTCCTTTCCTGTTGCTCTTTATTTCTTAATAAAGACCCGATTGTCCGAATCTCTTCGCCAAATAGTTGCTGCCAAGCACGAGTATGACGCCGACGATTGCTTTGAACAGTCCTACTGCCGTGCTGTAGCTGAATGCGCCCTGCGTAATGCCCATCGTGTACACGTAGGTATCGAACACCTCGGCCGCCTCCCGATTAAGCGGATTAAGCAGCAAGTATATTTGCTCGAAGCCATTCTCCAGCACGTTGCCCATCCGCAGGATGAGCAGGATCACAATCGTGCTTCTAATCGACGGGAGCGTAATATGCCATATTTGCTTCCAGCGATTGGCGCCGTCCATGATCGCGGCTTCGTATTGCTCCACATCGACCGCCGCCAGCGCCGCCAGGAAAATGATCGTCCCCCAGCCGCATTCCTTCCAAATCGTTTGCAAAATAATAATCGGACGGAACCAGTCCGGACTGGCGAGAAACTCGATTTTTCGTCCCGTATAAGAGAAGAGCAGCTCATTGACCGGCCCCCCCTGCGTCGTCAGGAACACGTAAGTCATGCTAGCCACGATGACCATTGATATAAAATGCGGCACATAGATTAACGTCTGCACCGTCCGTTTGAACAGCGCGATCCGCACCTCGTTCAGCAGAATAGCCAGGATGATCGGCGCCGGAAAGAAAAAGAGAAGGTTGTACAACGATAAAACGAGCGTATTTCGCAATAACATGAAAAACTCGGGATTAGAGAAAAACAGCTCGAAATGCATCGTGCCGACCCATTCGCTTTTCCAGAAGCCGGTATAGGGCTGATAGTTTTTGAAGGCGAGCAGCACGCCCCACATCGGAACGTATTTGAAAATGAGAAAATACAGCAATCCCGGCAGCAGCAGAATATAGAGCCACTTGTCTTTCTTGAATCGGCGCAGCATGCTCGGCCGGTATACGGGAGATGGCCGCTCTAGTACGGGTGCGGCAGACTGCTTCATATTCGTTCACCTCCAGTTGTCATCCATCGCTTCGTCAGCGGTGTAGCCCCATTATGCAAGCCGGTTTTCATTTCCGGCAATTAGACATTCTTGAAGCTGTCGCTTTCTGCCTCATATTCCGCCTTTACCAAGAAAGTCCAAACGCGGCAAAAGTATCGTAACCGCAGTTCGAAGCAAAACAATAAAGTCCAATTGTAAGCCTTTAGTTGATTCGTTAAAGTTAATCTGACTATTTAAGGAGGGATGGCGTGAATTATGAATCGAAAGCTGTATTACGGGGCTGCTTGGTACCCTGAGCTATGGGAGGAGGAATCGATTGCGCAAGATATCGCTTGGATGAAGGAGTGTGGCATTAACGTCGTACGAATCGGGGAATTTGCATGGAGCAAGATGGAACCCTCGGAAGATGCTATAGACGTAACCTTCTTTGCTCAAATCATCGAGAGGCTGCATAACAACGGGATAGACACCGTTATGTGTACGCCGACGGCAACGCCTCCGATCTGGCTGTCCCACGGCCACCCGGAGCGCTTGCATGTGAATGAGCGCGGCGAAGTGATGGGGCATGGCTCTAGGCAGCATTTTTGCACGAATAACCGCTATTTCCGGACGCGAAGCGCCTTGATTACCAAGCATATCGCACAATCGTTAAGCCGTTTGCCCGGTTTAATCGGCTGGCAGCTCGACAACGAGTTTAAAGCACATGTAGCGGAATGTTACTGTGATGGCTGCCTATCATTATGGCATCAATGGCTGGAAGAACGGTATGGACATATCGGGCGATTGAATGAAGCTTGGGGGACGGAGATTTGGAGCCAGCGCTACGAATCCTTTAACCAAGTACCGCAGCCGGCACTTACACCTTTCCTGCATAACGCATCGCTCAAGACGATGTACCAGCTGTTTTCTATGGAGAAAATCGCGGAATTCGCATCTGAGCAAGCTGTTATTATTAGAAGCTTCTCTACCGCTCCAATAACGCACAATAGCAGCATCGCTTTTCACATCGACAACGAAAAGCTGTTCAGTGGGCTCGACTTTGCCGCTTACGATACGTATGCTTCCGCCAGCAACTATGCGGCTTACCTAATCAATTGCGACTTGTGGAGAACGGTAAAGCGAGGAACCCCGTTCTGGATTATGGAGACGAGCCCTTCCTATAGCGGCTCGCTGGAGAGCAGCTCCGTTCCGCATCCGGACGGGTATGTCAGAGCGGAGGCCGTTGCTGCTTATGCTTTGGGTGCGGGAGGATTCTGCTATTGGCACTGGCGGCAGCACCGGGCAGGCTGCGAGCAGCCGCATGGCTCCGTATTAAGCGCATGGGGGAAACCGACGATCGGCTTTAAAAACGTGGTGGAGGCTTCGTTAGCCAAAGAGGAGCTTCAGCCGCTGCTGCTCGCAACTGTTCCAATGCAAGCTGAAGCAGCCATTACCTATTCGGACACGGCGAAAGCTTTCATACGTACGGAGCCGATGCGCAAGCTGAATTACAGGGGTTTGGTTACCGATTATTATTCACGCTTGCTTGAGATGGGTGTTCATCGCGATCTTATTATGGAAGGTGCGGAGCTAGACGGTTACAAGCTGTTGCTTACGCCATTCCTGCCATCCCTATCGCCAGTTTTCCTTGAGCGTGCACTTGCGTTCGTTAAGAACGGCGGCATATGGATTGCCGGACCACTTACTGGCGGGCGGTCAGAGGAGCATACGATTCATACGGATGCAGCGCTTGGGCAGTTGGAGAAGCTCGCAGGCGTGGAGACCGTATACACCTTTCCAATGGACGGGACGGGGACGATCGGACAGGCGTTCGGTCTCTCTGCTTCGCTCGGCATGTGGAGCGCTGTCTTCGAACCTCGTGAGCCAAACGCGAAATCGATAGGAAAGATACGGCATGGCGCTGCGACGGGGCTTTCGTTCATTACCGAAAGGGCAATCGGTGAAGGCAAGCTTGTGCTGCTCGGCTCCATGCCTGCGGGAGAAGACGGGGATGACATGCTGAAGAGGCTAATAAACAACTATGCTTGCGAGGCAGGCCTTACGCTCAGGACGGATGTGACGCCCGGCACTGTCGTTGCGCCAAGGCAAGGCAACGGTTATCGCCTGTGGGTTATCGTCAATATGAATGGTGCCGGCGGCTCGGTTACGCTTCCGCAAGGCGGCATCGATGCTTTGACGCAAACGGGTGTAGCTGCCGGCCCTTTAACCGTCGGCAGCTACGAATATCGTATCATACGTTTTCAAGAGCGTTAATGACAATCCCAGCTACTAGCTTCTCTTTGTCATGGTCGGCTTCTCAAGCGCATACAGCTCGTCCTCGAGGGTCTGCATCTTCTCGAGTACGGCCTTGCGAGCGTCGTTAATTGCTCCGTTATAGACGTAAGGAGCCAGCTCCTTCAGCATCATATCCAGCAGCTGTTCGGCGGCGATCGCACCGATCGTCTCCGAACGCTCCAGCTCAAAAAATTGCTGGATGTTGCCGATCATTTGTTCCATGTGCTCTCTTGGCAGCTTTATGATTTGCATGTATTCATCCCTCCAACTGTCCGTTTAATACCGTAACCGCTTGACCCGACAAATAAACACGGTCGCCGCTCGGCTTCACTCGCACGATACCGCCTCGTTCCGACGCCTGATAGCCCGCCAGCTCGTCTTTCTTAAGACGCTTCGCCCAGTAAGGAGCCAGCGCGCAATGCGCCGATCCGGTTACCGGATCTTCGTTAACCCCGATCGCCGGATAGAAGGCTCGCGACACGAAGTCATAATCCTTGCCGGTATCCGCATCAGACCGGCTTGTCACAATGACGCCTCGTGCTTGCAATCTCGCTATCATCGCAAAATCCGGTTTCAATGTCCGCACGGTTTCCTCGGAATCCACCTCTATGAAATAATCCATGCGGTTTCGTCCAGCGAACCTCGGGATAAGACCAAGCGCCTGAATCAGCTCCTCCGGCACTTCCTCCGCCGCCGGAGGCTCTGACGGAAAGTCCATCGCGATCCATTCTCCTTCGCGTCTGGCTGTCAATAAACCGCTTTTCGTCTGAAAGCGCGCCTCTGCATCTCCAGCGAGCCGTCCCGTCTGCCAAAGCTGATGCGCTGCGGCAAGCGTAGCGTGACCGCATAGGTCAACTTCCGCTTTCGGCGTGAACCAGCGCAGCCCATAATCGCTTTGCCCAGCAGTCGGAGCGACTGCAAACGCTGTCTCCGATAAGTTCATCTCGGCTGCCACGAGCTGCATCCAGCTCTCATCTCTTTCTTGATCCAGCAAGCACACCGCTGCCGGATTTCCTCTGAACGGTTCATTCGTAAATGCGTCAACAATATACAGCTCTATTCCTTCACTCATTTATGCTCTCCTTCCTTGCCGCCATCAGGCAACAAAAAAAGCTTGCCACTTTGCGCCGCAAGCCCCATTTATTATAGTTATGTTAGCCTTTAAGCGGGATAAGCAGCTCAACAGGCTCTTCCTCTACATGATGTTCATCGATATAGAACAGCTCAAGCGCCACTGCATGGTTATGTTTCTCTAAGCGCATCTCGTTCATCCACGTATTAAGCTGCTCATACCCTTCCCCGATTCGTTTGTTGGAGCAGCCTGCCATTGCATATCGCATAGCCGGAATCGTGATCTGGACCATACCAGGCGGGAGCTCTTCCATATGCGAAACCTCGTAGCATGCCCAATACGTTACGAATACTTCGTTACCGTAATACGGGCTGTAGAGCACCGGCGACTTGGACGCGCCGTACAATTCATGTTTCCTTGCTAGAAATTCCGTCTGCAAGCGAATCGCTTCGTCGGGAAATTGCGAGTAAGGACCGCTATAGCTGATTCCAACCAAATTGAGTGCAGGCTTCGAGATGATTGAGCAGTTTTCCACGCGATTTCCTCCTTAGATTCCATCAGGACTTGTACGCAAGGATGAGCTTTCTCTGCCCATAGTGTAACACGTATTCCCTTTATAAGGGTAGTCATTTTAACTTTTCGCACCACGCGATCTCAGCCTGCGAAGTATCATTGCAAAAACGGCCGTTATTGCTATATACACGGCAACCACGATTAAGAACGTCGTTCGCCTCTCCTCGGGCGTACCGTCGGCCAGCAATACCGGACCTAACCCAAAAAAAGTAACTAGCCCGTATAGCACGACAAACAACGCAATAATTATCGCTTTTAGCATCATCATCCCGCCTTCCTCTACTAGAGATTATCCCTACGCCTCACAATCTATGCGGACAAGTCCAAAAACAAAGAGAACACCCGGCCGCAATGGCCTGATGCTCTCTTATCTTGCATGTATTTAGAAGTTGAATACGAAGTCGTCGTCGTTAAGCGGCTCGACATGGATCGTACGAACATAGCCGTTGCCTTTTTTGGAGAAAAAGTCATGCTGCTTCGTATGCGTGCTAATTCCGTTGAACACGATCGGGTTGACCGGCTCTTCTGGGAAATATGGCTCAAAGCCCAGGTTCATAAGCGCTTTGTTGGCATTGTAGCGAACGTAGGTATTCACTTCGTCCTGCAGCCCAAGCGGACTGTACAGATGATTCGTGTATTCGACCTCGTTCTCATACAGCTCAACTAGAAGCGCAATTAGTTCAGTGTGCAATTGCTTCTGCTCTTCTACGCTGAACGTTTGGTACAGCTCTTGTGCAAGTACGCCTACGTACAAGCCGTGGATACTCTCGTCGCGGAGGATCAAGTCGATGATCTCGCCACTGCTCGTCATTTTGCCTTGACCAGCGAGGTACAACGGATAGAAGAAGCCGCTATAGAACAAGTAGCTTTCCAAAAATACAGATGCGGCCATTGCTTTGTATAACTCTTTTGGGCCTGTAATGTTGGAGTACCACGAAGCGATCAGATTCGCTTTTTTCTGAAGCTGTTCATTCGATTCCACCCACTTGAAGATCCCGTCGATCTCCTCGTTGGATGCCAGCGTCGTGAAGATGCTGCTGTATGACTTTGCATGGATTTGCTCCATCATCGACATGAACGACAGCACCGCTTTGCGCTGCAATCCTTCCACATGCTCAAGAATCTTCGGCATGCCTACGCCGCCTTGAATCGTATCGAGCAACGTCAGACCGCCGAGCACGTTTTTATACAGCATGCGCTCGTCGTCCGTCATGTCCATCCAGTCCATTTTATCATCCGATAACGGAATTTCTTCGTCCGTCCAAAATTGCATTACATTTTGCTGCCAGAACGTCAGCGTAAAATCGTCGTCCGGGCGGTTCCAGTTTACTGCTTTCATTAGGTGAGCTCCTTCTTTGCTACGTAAGCAACGATATAATGGGTCTTATACGGCGCAGCTTGTGCATTCCTCAACGGAAAGACGCTTCGTTCTCGTATAGTAGAGCGATTTGAGCCCCTTCTGCGCAGCATATACATAGAAGCGCGCCAGCTCACGAGTAGTTACGTTGCTGTTAACATGCAGGACAGTCGAAATACCTTGGTCGACGTGTTGTCCGATTTCGGCAATCAGGTCAATCAGCTTGAACTGATCGATATTGTAAGCCGATTTGTAGTAGAAGTAGTTCTCCTGCGCCAAATAAGGCATTGGATAATACGTAGTCGAGTTCGCATACGTACGCGTCTCGATATGCTCAACGATCGGCATAACGCTCGAAGTCGCGTTTTGAATATACGAGATACTTTGTGTAGGAGCAATTGCAAGGCGGTAAGCATGGAACAAACCAAACTTCTGTACTTGCTCCTTAAGCGCTGCCCAGTCTTGCGGCGACGGGATTTCCATACCATCGAACAGTTCCGCTACACGCGCTGTCTTCGGACGGAAGTCGTTCTCGATATAACGCGTGAAGTAAGTGCCCTTCGCATATTCCGAACGTTCGAAGTCTTTGAAAGTCGTGCTGCGTTCCTTCGCGATCAGCATGCTTTGCTCGATCGAGTAGTAGTTCATCATCATGAAGAACACGCCGGCGAAGTCTTTCGCTTCTTCGCTCTCGTAAGCAATTTTGTTTTTCGCCAAGTAGCCGTTCAGGTTCATCGCTCCGAGACCGACGGAGTGCAGCTCTTCGTTCGCTTTGCGTACGCCTGGCGCATTGTCGATTTTGGACAAGTCGCTAACCGTCGTCAACGCTTCGATGCCCACATGAACCGATTCCTTCAGCTTCTTGCGTTCCATTACGTTCACAATATTGAGAGATGCCAGATTGCAGCTAATGTCGCGCTGAATGACATCGTCATAGCCGTAGTCGTTGATTTCCGAAGTCTCCTGCAGCTGGAAAATTTCCGTGCAAAGATTGGACATTTTGATCGAACCGATATCCTTCAAAGCGTGGATTTTGTTCGCGTTCGACTTGTTCATGATGTATGGGTAACCCGATTCAAGCTGAATCGAAGCAATTTTCGTCAACATGTCGCGTGCGTTCATTACGGTTTTTTTCGTTACTTTGTCATTCGCAAGAAGCTCTTCATACATCTCGTCCATATCGAGATCGTCCAAGTGCTTGCCGTACGCTTTCTGTACGGAATGCGGTCCGAATACGACTAGCGGTCTGTTGGTAGCTGCAAGCTCGTAGAACTTGTTCGGTATAATAAGGCCGATCGACAACGTTTTGATCCTTGTTTTCTCGTCGGCGTTAATTTTTTTGCAATCGAGGAATTCGATAACGTCCCAGCCGAAAATATTATAGTAACCGGCGCCGGAGCCTTTGCGTTGGCCCATTTGGTCCGCGTAAGAGAAAGCATCCTCCATCAGCTTAAGCACAGGCATAATGCCTTTCGCTGCGCCCTCTACGCCTTTGATCGGTTCGCCGCGTCCGCGCAGCTTCGATAGGTTGACGGCAACGCCGCCGCCGATTTTGGAGAGCTGCATACAAGTGCCAAGCACGTAGTTGATCGAGTTAAGCGAGTCGTCCATTTCCAGCAGGAAGCAGGAAACCATTTCGCCGCGGCGGCTCTTGCCCGCGTTCAGGAACGTCGGCGTTGCCGGCTGCAAGCGCTGCTCGATCATCGCTTCAGCGATGCGAAGCGCTCGGGCTGCGTCGCCTTCTCCAAGGTGCAGAGCTACGATCGCTACACGATCGGAGTATTGCTCCAAATATTGCGCTTTGTTGTTCGTCTTCATCGCGTAGTCCTTGTAGAACTTCGATGCTGCCATGTACGATTGGAATTCGAAGCCGCTGCTTGCTGTCAGCGTAAATACGGCCTCCACCTGATCGTATGTATATTTGTCGAACACATTGTCGTAATAGTCGTTCTCGATTAAATAGTCCAGCTTATGACGAAGCGAATCAAACTTCACGCTCTTCTCTTCTACCTCCGCCATAAAAGCGGCTACTGCCTCTTTATCCTTCTCGAGCTGATAGAAACCGTCTGCGCCGCGTTGCATCAATTCGTTGTTCAATTCAATATGCTTCAATAGTTCGCACCCTTTCGACAAAATGCTCAGTATCTTGACTCGTACCGGATAATTCAAATTTCAATATAACGGGTACATCGTACATCTGTGAAATCGTGTCCGCGCTCTTAGCGAAGCCCGCACCCCAATTTCGATTGCCGCTCGCCGAGACACCGCGAAGGTGCTCGAAGTTGCGTTTTAAGAAAGAAGATACCTTCTCGGGCACTTGTCCAAATCCTGTCGTATACGTGACGAGAACAAAGGGCTCTTCTACCGGTTTTTCCTCATCAATTGGCATTGCCCGCATATTCAATTTGTTAATAAATCGCTTGACATTGCCTGTTTTTGAATCATATACGACTAGCATTGCGACTCGCTCCCTACTAGAATTTTAGCAATCAAAAAGCGCTCTCTGACTGCGGTTTCGTCAGATGCGCTTAATCAAGATTTGCTAATGCTCGTCCTTTGAAGGCACCTATATACATCAATATGTAGTTGATGTTCTTGATTTTACATCAAGATATAGGTTGAGTCAATGCAAAATATGGAGAAACTATTAATCTCTATTTTTAAGGCACTCGACTATTTTAACAGATGCGGATATGATGGGATAGTGACATTTTATAGTTATTTTGGAGGTCAATATGGACGAATCAAGAGAACCCGCGCCACTACGCGATTGTGTGTCTGCATTATTCCGGGATGCCGGTTACGAGGTGCCTGAATTGCTCGCTTATATAGACAATTTGGAACGCGAAAATGAAAAATTAAAGCTCGAAAATCGCAAATTGAAAGCTGACGCCGTCCGCCGCTCGCCATCGGCGCAAGGAATGAACAGCCGGCTAAAGGATGCTCTTCGGGAGTAAATAACGTCGTCCAAGAGGTATGAATCGTTCAATATGTAGTGCTCCTATATCCTTCTCGTTCCACGGACAGCATTCGACAAGAAACTACGACCCTCACCCTAGATGTTGTGTTGCCCCTATGAGAATCATCGCAAACTAAAATCCCGGCCGCATGACCGGGATTCCCATTATAATCTTTCCAACTTGTGTTTCAGTAAGCTCTCTTGTACTGTTCGGGCAATTCCGGTTTATGGCCGACAGCCTGAATCGCATGAGTCGCCCAATACGGGTCCCTTAGCATGCCCCTTGCTACCGCGATCAGATCGGCGTCTCCGCTTTCGATCGCGGCATCCGCAACAATCGGGTCTTCGAGTTGGCCGACAGCAATGACGGGCACGGAGAGCGCCTCTCTGTACGCTTTGGCGAGAGGCAGTTGATAACCTGGGAAGTTACCAGGCTTCCTCTCGCCGATCGGCCCGTCGCCTCCCGATGAGACATGAAATACATCTACGCCGGCGGACATATAATCTTTGGCAATCGCAATGCTGTGATCCAGTTCGTATCCCCCATCCATGTACTCGACAGCGGAGATCCGCATGATGAGCGGCATATCGGAAGGCATTACGCTCTTGACCGCGCGAATGACCTCGACGCCGAATAGGGACAACTGCTTGCCATATTCATCGGTGCGATTGTTGATGCCCGGCGAATGAAATTGATGGATCAGGTAACCGTGCGCCCCGTGCAGCTCGATCGTATCGACACCCGCAGCTATCGCCCGGCGAACCGCCTCGCGGAACTTCACGACCATTTCCTTCACTTCGCCTGTGGTCAATGCACGCGGCTTCTTCGATTTCGAATCGTACGGCAGTTCGGATGGACCGACTGGCACTTCTGCATCAAGCGCCTTGCGCCCTGCATGAGCAATTTGGATGCCGATCTTGCTGCCATGGCTATGAACGCCATCGATGATTCGTTTGAATGCCGGTATTTGCTCATCCGACCATAAGCCAAGATCTTGATCCGTAATCCGGCCATCCGGCTCGACATCGGTCATCTCCATAAGGATCAAGCCCGTACCGCCGACTGCCCGCGATAAGTAATGAACATAATGCCAGTCATTCGGCTTGCCATCCTTCTCCGTAACGGAATATTGGCACATCGGCGCCATAACGATCGAATTGTTAAGCTGCAAGCCTTTGATCGAGAAAGGAACATTTAAGTAAGACATGAGTTACATCTCCTTTTTCAAAAAAGGGATCGCCCCATGATGTCGCCGTGACGACACATCGTTGCAATCCCTCTGTACTATTCAAGTTTTATGATTTCACTGCCGCGAAGAAGAGCCGTTCAGACTCGCTGCTCGCAGGCTGAAGCTGGAAGTCGGCGTAACGATCCACGGTCTTAAAGCCCGCTCGGCGAAGAGCAGCCTCGATCCAGTCCGGCTCGTACGCGCGCTGCACATGCGTTTCCTCGAACCGATTGAACCGCGAATCCGAATCGCGCGCGAAGATCGTCAAGTTATGCTCGATCTCGCATCGCTTCTCCTCGAAGTCGCATGTCCATATGTAAGCCACGTCCCGCTCGTCCAATACGAACGGCTGCTCCTCCGCATAACGAATGAATTGCTTCGGCGGATGAACATCGAACAAGAAGACGCCTCCTGGACGCAGCCCGGCGTAAGTGGCACGGAACGCTTTCTCAACGTCGCTCTCTTCCGTCATGTAGTTCAAGCAATCGCAGAACGATATGACCGCGTCCACGGGCTCCGGAAGCTCCCAGGCGCGCATATCCTGTTGAAGCCACCTAATCGTTCCCGCACGCGGCCTAACGGCCTGCTGGGGAGTCTCATCCCACTTGCTGCGCGCAACAGAGAGCATATCTGCGGATAAGTCTATGCCGTAGACGTGGAACCCCGATCTAGCAAGCGGAATCGATAAGCTGCCAGTTCCGCAGCCAAGATCGACAACCGTCGACGGCATTCCGTAGCGCACCCAGCTCGCTCTAGCGAATCCGAGCCATTCCGCATACGGCATGTCCTCCATCAATTGATCGTATACGGTAGCGAACTGCCCGTACGAACGCGCCACTAGCCTTCATCTCCTTCTGCTTCATCGGAAGCAGGTGCAGCTTCAGCTGTTGGCACGAGATAGGTCCAGCTTCCCTTCTGCGTTACTAAGCCTTCACGCATTAGCTTGCCGATCGCGCGCTTGAACGCCCCTTTGCTGATGCCGAACTTCAGCTTAATAATATCGGCTTCCGTCTCATCCGAGTACGGCATGCCGCCGTTCGGACGTTCCTTCATGAACGCAAGTATGCGGTCCGCATCCTCTAGACGCCCAATCTCCTTGCGCTGAGCCATTGACAGATTCACCCGTCCATCCTCGCGGATGAAGGTCACGCGCGCTCTCACGCGCTCGCCAAGGCGAAGCGGCTTCGTCCGCTCCGAACTAGGTATAAGTCCATAGGCGCCGAAACCAATGACGCCGCCGTCCACGATGACGAAGGAGCCAAGCTGCAGCGTCTTGGACACCCAGCCCTCTACCCATTGATTATTCCATGTCGTCGGAGCCGGAAATACAAGCTTGGACAATTCTTCCTCGTACGCGATCTTCGCAACGAGTCTTCCGATCTTATCATGCTTCATAACGACAAATACTTCATCGCCCGGCAGCGGCCGGTAATCAATGCTTTCCGGCAGCTCGGACAATGGCAACAGCAATTGCCTGCCAAGGCCCATCTCCAGGAAGCAGCCCAGCTTCGGATGTACATCGGCGACCTTTAGACGAGCCAGCTCGCCCAACAACATGTAGGGGCGCTTCATCGTTGCGGCCAGCCGATCCTCGGAATCATAATAGATGAAAGCATCGATCTCATCGTCAAGCTTCGGCTTCTTGCCTACGAGCTCGGTGTAATGGAGCAGCACATCGTCTTCTCCGTTAGTTAGAAAATAACCGTAGGGCGACACTTCGCGTGCCACCCTTAATTTTTCAATCGTCCCGGCTGTTAGGGTCATGCAAATTCCACAACCTTCGCATCGGACCATAACCGCTCGATATTATAGTAATCGCGCTCATCGCGATGGAAGACGTGTACGACAACGTCGCCAAGGTCAATCAAAACCCATCTCGCCGAATCTGCACCTTCAATACCACGCACACGTACGCCGTTTTTCTCGGCTTGTTTGCGAATTTCCGTTGTGATCGCTTGCACCTGCGTATCGGAATTGCCGCTGCATATTACAAAATAATCGGCAACTAACGAAATTTCCTTCAAGTTCAAAGCAACGATTCTAACCGCCTTTTTGTCTTCTGCAGCCGCAACCGTAATTTGAAGCAACTCATCTGAATGTACCGCCATTGCTCAGCCTCCTTTAAATATATGATTCCAATAATGCGTTTCTCGCTTCAATCGTTAGCGGAAAGATGCGCCTATTCTTCTGAAGCAGGAAGGAGATCGTTGAGTCGAAGCCTGCAACTAACGCTTTGTCGAGGTCCTGCTCGCTTATCTCGCGTATTTTATCCACGCCCGGGAAGTCCCTTCCCGGTTCCATATAATCAGCAAGACATACGACCTTATCCATCAACGTCATGCCTCTGCGTCCCGATGTATGATAGCGAATAGCGTCCAACACTTCCACATCGTCGATGCCATATTCATGCTCTGCAACCCATGCGCCCACCGGGGCATGCCACAGCTCTTTGTCATAGGCCAATAAAATAGAAGGCAGCCCCCGCTCACGGATGACCGTCTCCATCCGATCCGTCGCCCAATATTTGGCGACATCATGCAAAATAGCGGCAAGCTCGGCTCGTACCGGATCTTCGCCGAAGCGGTTCGCCAATATAATGGATGTCTCCATGACGCCGACGGTATGCAGCCATCTGCGTTCAGGCATTTGAGCGCGGACCGACTCAATCATTTGTTCACGATTCATATAAGCCGTGCCTCCTTATATAGTCGTACACCGTATCCGGCACCATATATTGGATCGATTGTCCAGCGCTTAGCCGATTGCGGATATCTGTAGAAGATATACCGATCGGCGGCATTTCGACGATCGTCAGCCTTTGCTTCAAGAAGGACGGCAGTTGATCGAACTGAACCTCTTCGCTCGGCCGCTCCAGCCCAATGAACGTCACGAGCTCTGCCAGCTCCTCGATCCGATACCATTTGCACAAATCATTAATTCGATCCGAGCCGATAATATAAGAGAAGGAATGACCGGGATATCGACTCATTAAATCGCTGACCGTATCGATGGAGTAGCTTACTCCTCCGCGCTTAAGCTCAATATCGAGCACGCGGAATGAATCATTCGTCGCAACTGCGGCTTCGACCATCCCGTAGCGATGCTCGCTGCTCACACCGGGCTCATTGGCCTTGAGCGGAGGCATATAGGAAGGAATGAACCACACTTCCTGAAGGCCGCATTGCTCGCGAGCCTTCTCCGCAGCAAGCAAGTGGCCGGTATGAATCGGATCGAACGTGCCGCCCATTATTCCGATCTTGCTCACGAGAGCGACCTCCTTGCATAGGTTTACTTTGTATCGCGCTTATGCGATTTATTTCGAAGTCGCTCTAGGAAGCTCGATTTGTTTGTTGTCCTTCGACTCTTTGTATAGAACGATCGTTTTGCCGATCACTTGCACAAGCTCTGCCCCCGACGCTTGCGCGATCTCGGCGCCGATTTCCTTCGGATCGTCCAGACAGTTGTTCAATACAGATACTTTAATTAGTTCGCGAAACTCAATCGCTTCTACAATATGGCGAACGAGATGATCGTTTGTACCGCCCTTCCCCACTTGGAAGATTGGCGTCAAGTGATGAGCCAATGATCTTAAATACCTTTTTTGTTTACCTGTAAGCATCTATTATTTCCTTCTTTCATTCATCTATATCGTATTGGATAAAACTAACTTAGGCTTGACCGAGCAGCGCATCCATAACAACTTCGCGCATTGCAGCGGTCGGTGCAGGCTTTCCTGTCCAATATTCAAAAGCGTACGCTCCTTGATATATGAACATGCCCAGCCCGCCGTGTATGATACAGCCCCGCTCCTCTGCTTCTTGCAACAGCTTTGTCTTCAGCGGATTGTATACAATATCGCTTACAACCGTACCTTCCTTAAGCCATGAAGCATCAAGCGGGCTTGCGTCCGTGTTCGGATACATACCGATCATCGTCGTATTAATGACAATGTCCGCATCCTGGCACGCATCCTTCAAGCTTTCCAGCGGCATGGCTGCAATATCGGCGCGGCTGCTGAACGTTTCGGCGAGTTCGGCTGCCTTAGAGACCGATCGATTGACAATCGTCATTCGTCCTGGCTTCTCGCCGGACAACGCATAGACGAGACCGCGCGAGGCTCCGCCTGCGCCAATCACGACGATTCGTTTGCCTTCAAGCGTGCTGACCGCTTCTTCCTTCAATGAACGTACATAACCAATCCCGTCCGTATTATAACCAATCAATCGGCCGTTATTATTAACGATCGTGTTAACGGCGCCAAGCGTTCTTGCGCCGTCGTCAATCTCGTCCAATAATTCCATTACGTCAAGCTTATGCGGAATCGTCACATTCACCCCGCGAATGCCCATCGCTTTTACGCCGGCGATAAAACCGCTCAACTGATCATTCGTTACATGAAAAGCCATATAAGCGCCGTTGATCCCCGTCTCGCGAAAAGCCCGATTCATCATAATCGGCGATTTCGAGTGATGAATCGGATCACCAATTACGCCGTATAGCGTCGTATGGCTGTTTATCCGGTTGCCCTCTCCTGCAATCGTCAACGCCGTTCCCTCCTCCGTCGCTTTTCCCTAGATCATCGAATCGCGCAGCATGACTTTAACGCCCTTCGGCGCATAGAGATCAAGCAGCGCTCCATTAGTCCCGTTCACTTGAATCCAGCCTAGACCGGAAATGAATAGGTCTTTATTCGAACCCCGAGGCACACGAAGAGAATGTCTTGTCCACGCTGGAATCTCCTCCAGCTCCTCACGCGTAGGACCGCCAAGCAGCTCGCCGCGATGATCCTCATAGAGCGCGTCAGCCCTCTCCAGCTTCGTACGATGTACATTCAAAGCGTTCGATATATACAGCGTAAACGACTGGCGTTCACCTTCGACAAAATCGAACCGCACAAGGCTGCCGATAAACAGCGATTGCCCGGAATTCAATTGGTACACGAGCGGTTTGATCGGCTTGTCCGGCAGCAGGGATCCTAGGAAGCTGCGCGGCACTACCTCGGTCATCCGAGTCGAGTATACAATTCCTGGCGTATCAATAATCGATTTGCCGTCATCAAGCGGAATATGCACAGCATCGAGCGTTGTCCCCGGATAACGGGAAGTTGTAAGCTCACGCTCCATATCGCTGTAATCGCGAATAAGCCTATTGATCAAGGTCGACTTGCCTACATTCGTCGCTCCGACAACGTAAACATCACGATCCCCGCGATAGCGGTCAAGCGCATCGATGACATGCTCGAAGCCCATGTTGCGCTTCGCGCTGCATAACACTACATCGACCGTACGCAGACCTTCAGCCTTTGCTTGCTTCTGCACCCAGTTGCGCAGGCGGTTCACGTTCATTGCTTTCGGCAGCAGGTCGATCTTGTTGACGACGAGCAATACCGGATTGTTGCCTACAAACCGCTGCAAGCCAGAAATTAAGCTGCCCTCGAAGTCATACAGATCGACGATATGCACGACAAGACTATCCGTCGAACCGATGCTGCTGAGCAGCCGAAGGAAATCGTCTTGGTCAACGGCTACAGACGATGCTTCATTATAATTGCGGATGCGGAAGCATCGCTGGCATATTACTGGATCTCTAAGCAAGGCTGATTCCGGCAAAAATCCAGGCAAGTCCGAGCGCTCCGATTGCAATTGGACGCCGCAGCCTGCACAAGACCTTGCAGTCTCGCTATGTTGTTGTTCGTTCACTTTGTATCCCCCTCGTACCATAACCCTTTTTTGCGCAGTTGTCTGAGCGCAATCCGTTCCATTAATCGGTTGACTCGCGTCATAATCCCTTCGTCGGAAGGCGATATAGCCGCGACCAATATTGTGAATAGCCCCATGCGGTTGCCGCCAAGCACATCCGTCATCATCTGGTCGCCGATTACGACCGTCTCATCAGCGGGCAGCTCCAGAACGCCGAGCGCTCTGCGAAACGCTTTCGCAGCGGGCTTACGCGCCGCATGGATAAACTTAATTTCCAACGGCGTTGCAAACTTTCCAACCCGCGATTCATTATTATTAGAAACAATAACTACTTTAAAGCCGCGTGAGCGCACATAGTCCAGCCATGTGACAAGCTCTGGCGTCGCCAAAGCTTCCTTTGCGCCGACGAGCGTATTATCCAAATCCGTAATGATGCCGCGTATACCCTGCGCGTGCAGCACATCTAAGTCAATATCATAGACCGTATTGACGCGCATGTTCGGCAACAGCCGTTCAAACATATATTCAATCCCTCTGCTTTCTGCCTGCTATCTTACGAAACTATACCATACAATACAAATTTGTTGCAAAAAAAAACCGCCGCCGAATTGCGTCGGCAAGCGGTAATATGTCATTTAAGCTGATCCATAAGCGATTTCACCTTGTTCACGAAACGTTCGACCTCATCATTCGATGCTAGCGTCGTGCTGTATTTGGCTTGCTCGAAGCCGTCCAGAACGAATCTGAAGTCGTCGCGCAGCCGTTTCTGGCTCTGCGACCATCTCAGCACCGCTTCGCGCATCGTCTCATGCTCCTCGCGTTCCATGCCCCGCTTCTTGCATATCCGAAGCAGCTTATGCGTCTCTAGGACAATACGATCATTCGACGTGAATGCCCCATGACGAACCTTCCTCCATGCACCCATCAAACGATCGCGGCGAACGATCATCCACAATGCCGCTGCCACGACGATCAATGAAATCGAGCTCCATAGCCATGCAGGGTGAATGCCGTTGTTATCCGCATTCGTAACCGTCTCGTTGCCGGAATCGTCGATGTTAATATCGGGCAACGCTTCGACTTCTTCCTCAGGAAGCGTGTAGGGGAACGAGAACCCAGCCGTTGCTTCGAATGGAATCCAGCCATAACCTTCAAAATAAATTTCGACCCAAGAATGCGCATCCGAGTTGCGTACCGTGTAAGTACCCGAACCGTTCGGATTTACATCCTCCCCCATCATTTCCTCAGGAGGACCGCCAAATGCGCTGGCCGGCAGCGAACCCGGCGAGAAACCTTTTACCCATCGTGTAGGCAAACCGAGACTTCGTGAAAGCACCGCCATCGCGGAAGAGAAGTAATCGCAGTAACCTTCCTTAATCTCGAATAGGAACGTATCGACGAAGTCATTGCTTTTGCCCGTTGCCTTGGATAAATCAGGCTTATTATTATAATTGAAGTTAAGCCTCAAATATTCAACGAGAAGCTTCGCTTTATCATAATCGTTTGTTGCCGTTGCGGTCACTTCCTGAGCCAGATCTCGCACGCGCTGAGGCACCGTGTCAGGCAGCATCAAATACATCGGATTGTTCGTATTACTCCAGCCGGAATGGGTTTTCCTTAGCCCATCCTCGTCTAGAACAGTCACTTGTGATGTAATCGAATACGTCTCCGGATAAGCTTCCCCATACATTTCACTCCAGTGCAGCTCCCAAGAACTAGTTAGCCACTCAAGGCTGCGGGGAAATGTCGTTTCTTCGCTGCCTACCCAATTTACTTTATTAACAGGTGTGGCTGCGAACAAAACAGGATAGACGTCATTGCGCACCATCGTGACGATTTGATTAACCTCTATCGTCTTTGCGAGAGGCCGTTCATATCGAAGCGGCAATTCCTGTTTGCGGAGAATGTCTTGCATGCGGACATCGTCTTCAGCCTCACCCGTCGAGATCCAACCTTCCCCAGTATAGACGGACTTGGTTTCCCCACGCCAATAGCTTCGATGCGAGGTTGAAACGGTCATCATCGGCGAATAGTCGAAGTCGAATCCGCCGCCTAACTGCTCGTCATTTCGACTATAACCCGAGCTTGAATTACCTTTGCCGAACGGAGAAACCGCCTCAAGACCTTTCTCGCCGAGAAATACTTGAACGGTCTCTCCTTTCGATTCCTTCCAAATCGTATACGGATCTTGAAGAATGGGAGACAATGAAGGCATGTTCAGTCCTACGGTCATAAGCACGGCAAGAACAAGCGCAATCGGTAATATTAATTGAAGCGGATACTCGATCAACTCGCTCCAGCTGCTCGGATGCTCCTTCTGCAATCGATGCAAATGACCTGCTACTAACCACAATAGTCCTACAAATACGACTATGCCAACTTCTTCCCACAACCAGATCGGTGTGAAGGAATCAGCGACCGTTAATGTCATTATCGTTACGCCAAGAAAAGCGAACATGCGCGTGCGTGTCGTTACCCACAAACCGAAGAGCAGCTGGATAAGTAATAATGATCCGCTAATCCAGATGAATGGATGCAGCTGAACCGCATGAGCTTGAGCCCACCAGAGCCAGTCTCCGAAGTTCTCAGGCTTGGCGATAAGCCACTCCATTGGCGTGAATCGTACAGTAATTATAAGAGCTGCTGCAATCTGCAGCACTAGCTTAATAATATGGAAGCGATAAGGAATAATAATGCCGACAATCGCGCTAGCTAGCAGCGTTCCTCTAGCGATGGTATACGTTTCTTCCCACCAGAAGCCCTCGAATATCGAAATCGTCTGCCACACCATTAAGGTAACGAATAACAAAGTCAGTTTCCTGTACCAATGGTCTGCAAGCCCAGCTCCGATTGCTCGGAATAGTCTTCTCATGCAATTCCGCCTCCTTCCAACACGCCCGGAAGCTCCTGCAATTGACGGATGGAGTATACCTGCCAGCCCTTCTCGCCCATTACTCGCTTCCAAGCCGTATTATGGCTGAGCAAGTCCACCGAGGAAGCAATATGAAGCAAACAAGGAGTAACCCCTTTGCGCGCGAGCCATTCCATGCTTTTCACTACATCTGGGCCGGTATCAGGCGTGATGACGACCGCGAAGCTGCCCGGCTCAATAGCTTGATCGGCCATCATAAGCGAGGTGTAGAGCGAATACGTAGCGTCAGCATCCACGAACGTAAGATGTCGCATCAGCATATTCCGCTGCTCCATACCTGACTTAGGCGGCACCATGGTAATGCTCGCTCCGATGGACAGCAAGCCCATCGCCGTATCCTCCTTCAGGCCGTTCTCCAGTAACGAAGCGGCAGTAGAGACAGCAAGCTCGAAACGATCAGGAAGTTCTCCGCCATATGCACCCGGACTGCGATCAAGGACGACGAGCGTACGCGGCAGCGATTCGCGCTCGAAGGCTTTCGACTTCCATTGTCCCGTCTTCGCTGTAGCATTCCAATGCACGCGAGAAAGCCGATCACCGTACAGATATTCGCGAACACCGTTAATTTGCGTTGTCTCCTTCGCCGAACGAGAGGCGATCGCATGGGAGTAAGGTCCGCGTATGCCGCGCTGGACGCCTTGCCAGCGCCGCAGCTGAACCGTCTGCGGGAGTACCGTGAACACCGTCTCCGAGCCGAAACGGCCCGCATGCTCGAATAACCCAAAGACGTCATAGGTCAAACATTCCGTACCTGCAAAACGATATTCCCCCCGCTGAAGCGGCGGCGTCTGATAAGCAACTTTGCCAACTCGCTTCCAATTCGGGACAAATGACGTTTCGAACGAAAGCGCTTGACCGTTATGGCGATGCAGTCGATCCCTCACGATTACATAGGGCAACGGGTATATGCCGGGAATTTTCACATTCAGGCTAACCTCAAGCGAACTGCCGGCGGCAAGCGATTGATCCATAGCAACTGTGCCTTGGCTTGCGTAAGCTCTGCTGCCGTCGACCCGATTAATACCGCTCCATTTGCCTAAGAGCAAATAAAGCAGCAGCAAATTAAGAATGACAAAAAGCATAAATGCGGTTTTGCCGCCTTGAAACAAAAAATAAAAAAGGCTGACGGTATAAATAACGGTCACTAACTGCCAACGCCTCTTCGAGGTTCTCGCGCTTGACATCGGCTTAACGCTCTAGCCGGACCGGCACTTTCGTAGTCTGCAGCACCTGTGATATAACGTCCTCCGGACGAAGACCGTTCATCCGCGATTCCGTGCGAAGCAATATTCGATGGGCAAGCACATAAGGAGCAAGCTCCTTCACATCGTCAGGCGTAACGAATTGTCTTTGCTTCATATAGGCGCTTGCTTTAGCCGCTCTCGCCAAGGCGATAGCCGCGCGCGGGCTAGCTCCTAACATGACGCTAGCATTCTCCCGCGTACTACGAATGAGTTGAACTAAATAATTGCCGACTGCATCGTCAATATGAACGCTCATCGCTTGCTTCTGAATCCGGATCATATCCTCCATGCTAATCAATTGCTCTACACGATCGGAAGGATGAACGCCTTCTGCGGATAACACCATCCGCTGTTCATCCTCCTGATTCGGGTAACCGAGCGAGAGCTTCATCATGAATCGGTCAAGCTGCGCCTCCGGCAGCGAATACGTCCCTTCGAACTCGATCGGATTTTGTGTAGCCAGCAGCACGAATGGCTGAGGCAGCTCATAAGTATCACCGTCAACTGTAACATGACCTTCCTCCATCGCTTCAAGCAAGGCGGATTGGGTTTTGGTCGTTGCCCTATTTATTTCATCCGCTAGCAAAATATTCGCCATGACGGGACCTGGGCGGAATATAAACGCTTCTTGCTTCGGATGATAGATGGAAACGCCTGTTATATCGGTTGGCAGCAGATCGGGGTTGCATTGAATTCTGCGAAACTGACCGCCGATTGTTTTTGCTAACGCTTTCACTAATTGCGTCTTTCCTGTACCAGGTACATCTTCCAGTAATACGTGTCCGCTAGCTATAACGGCTATGAGCAATCTCTCAATCTCGTCGTGTTTTCCCAGGATACAAGATTCTAAGCTACGTAATATCGTAGAGCATAATTGCATGTCAGCAGGACGAATATCCATTTCATTACCTCCCGGAAAGTTACAAGTATGAATATAGCACTAGTACTATTTTACAGTAATTCCTTTAGAAAGCACAAATTTTTTCACTCCAAAAAAAATTGGAGAATCCCACAGGACTCTCCAATTTATATCTATTCGTCTACAATTGTTACCCTTTTGGCCTAACGACAAGCGACGCCAGAAATGAAAATATTATCGCTGCGGATACACCAGCGCTTGTAACCTTGAATATGCCGGAAATGACGCCGATCCAGCCTTGATCATGAAGCTCTGTCAATGCGCCATGGACGAGCGCATTGCCGAAGCTCGTAATAGGAACGGTTGCGCCTGCCCCCGCGAATGCTATAAGCGGCTCGTACAAGTCGAATCCGTCCACGATCGCCCCGATTACGACCAATGTCGCCATCGTATGCGCCGGCGTAAGCTTGAACACATCAAACATAATTTGGCCAACAACACAAATTGCTCCGCCAACTAAGAATGCCCACAAAAAAATCATACCGCTTAATCACCTCCGTTCGAGATTGCGACAGCATGCGCAATGCATGGAATGCTCTCGCCTTGCTGGAACGATAAGGGAGAGAGCAAAGCGCCCGTTGCCACAACCAATATCCGATTAAGCTCTCCTTGCCGAAGACGCTTAAGCAGATGACCGTAGGTGACGACAGCTGAGCAGCCGCAGCCGCTTCCGCCTGCTTGCACCTTCTGCCGCTTCACGTCATAAACCATAAGGCCGCAATCACTGAAAACCGTATCGTCCATCGGCACCCCGTCCTTGATAAGCAGTTCCTTCGCGATGGGATGACCAACTCCGGCAAGATCGCCGGTTACGATCAAATCATAGTCCTTCGGCGTTCGTCCCGTATCATTAAAATGCATCTGAATCGTGTCGACCGCTGCCGGTGCCATTGCTGCTCCCATATTGAACGGATCCTTAATGCCGAGATCGACGATTTTGCCAATCGTCGCGCATTCGATAACAGGGCCATCGCCCTTAGCGGCTATCACCGCAGCGCCTGCCCCCGTAACGGTGTACTGCGCTGTTGGCGGCTTCTGTGACCCGTATTCTGTCGGATACCGAAACTGCTTCTCCGCCGTACAGTTATGGCTGCAAGTACCTGCTAACGCATAATGCGCTCCCCCTGCATTAACAATCATCGCCGTTAGCGCTAACGACTCCATCGATGTCGAGCAAGCACCGAACACGCCAAGATAAGGAACGCCAAGCGATCTTGCCGCGAAGCTGTTGCTAATAATTTGATTCATGAGATCGCCGCCGATGTAATACTGCAGATCGTCACGCTGGATGCCTGCGTTCTGAATGGCGAATTCAGACGCTTGCTCCAGCAGCAGGCGCTCCGCCTTCTCCCAGCTCTTTTGCTGCATATCAAGCTCGGGATGTATTAAATCAAAGTCGGCGGCAAGCGGTCCGTCGCCCTCATCGGGCCCGACTACAGTAGCAGCGCCTAGAATGACCGGGCGTTTGTCGAACCTCCAGGATTGTTTGCCGAGCAGCATCTTATTGCCCCCCAGTTCCAAGAATGAGATGTGCGATACCGACGAAAAAAGCGGCTACAACGCCAAAAACAATAACGGAGCCAGCCAGCTTGAACATGTTAGCTCCGACGCCTAGCACAAGGCCTTCGCTTCGATGCTCCAACGCTGCAGAGCACATGGAGTTCGCAAAGCCTGTAACGGGAACTGCCGAACCGGCTCCAGCCCATTGCGCAATCTTGTCGTAAACGCCGATGCTCGTCAATATAACAGACAACAATATAAGCACAGCTACCGTCGGATTGCCCGCGGCCTCCCTTTCCATTCCCATCAAATGTACGAACATCTCCGTAATGACTTGCCCGAGCACACAGATTAAGCCGCCGATGATGAAAGCTCTTATGCAATTGGCGAACACCGACCTGGAAGGCTCGCGCGTCTTGGCGAATGTCTGATATTCCTTAGGCGACATCGACATTTTTTTGTACTTTTGACCGCCCGCGCTTTTCGTTGACAATACTTCATCCTCCTTCACTCGTGCGGCTTACCTCATTAACGCCGCCTGTTCATCATGACAGAACAATCTGTCTTCCCGTTCATTATTTGTCACCACGGCGTTACTTATGCTTCAAATTCCAATCTAGTCAACATCGGCCAAGCTCTTCCACTTTCCTTTCTTCCGTTCAGTGCGTCATCCTCGTTTTTCTCCTTTTAGTCCATTCTCCCCTTCACTCAGGAGTGATCTAAATGAATCAATCGTATATTCATTGCAAACCAGATATTGTTTATTTATTCCTTTTTTGATATAATTAAATAAGAACACATGTTCTCATGTATTGGTAGGAGGGTTGCTCTCAATGGCATTAACGGCTTACATAGATCAATTCAATCAGAGCTTTGCAACTGAACAGCAGTGCTTGTCATTTATATATGAATGGAAGTGGCCTAACGGTTTTTGCTGCCCGCGATGCAGCCATTCTGCCGCATACACAATCACGACACGGAACCAGCCTTTATTTGAATGCAGAAAGTGCAAACACCAGACTACCCTGACAGCTAACACAGTGTTCAACAAAAGCCGCACAGCGCTTCGCAAGTGGCTTTTGGTTCTCTACCTTGTATCCACAAGCAAGGAGGGAATTCATGCTGTCCAGCTTGCGCAATTGATTCAAGTGACATATAAGACGGCTTGGTCCATGCTTAACAAAGTCCGTGCTGCCATATCGGAGTATGATGAGCGTACGCTCCTTAACGGTTTTGTCGAGGCAAAGTTAGAAGTATATATGAAGCAATTGCATCCTACATATGTGGGCGAGAATAAGGAGCATGCAGCAATCGCAGCAAGCGGGACATTACCGAACCAATCTTCTTCCTATTTCAAAATAAAACTGGCAAAAGAAAAAGGCATTGCGCGCAACAGGCTTTCTTCTTCAATGGAAGATGCTTTCATAAAAGATCATGTCCATCCCGAACTTGAACAACTCACCATTAATCGCTGGTATGTAAATGTTCCTAATTCCACAGCAACGCTGCCCCAACTAGCTCAATCAGCTTTCAAATGGATGAATGACCATTTTCACGGACTTTCCCTGAAATACGCTCAATCCTATTTGGACGAGTATTGTTATCGCCGCAATATTTCTTACGACCAATCATGTGCCCCACTCGTACATTTGCTTAGCCTCTGCCTTTCCAAGAAAGGCGCTGACACTGACAAGCCAAACTGGACGGATTCCGAGCTATCGGCAGTTAACAAACGATATCTAGAGAGACAGCGCATCGACTGGTTCTCCATGTTCAATCCAGCCAGTGCAATCGATCAAGTGATCTAGTCTTCTATTACATGACCAAATTTGAAGAATACACTGGGCTGCTGTAATTAATCTGTCGACTGACTGACTGTCTGTTGATTTGGTTTTCTTCCTGAGCTAATGGGAGAGTGGAGCAAAAGAGAACTTAAGACAACTAAGAGAGAACTAAAAAGTGTAAAGCTAAAATAAAAGATAAAAGTAAAAGATAAAGTAAAAGATAAAGTAAAAGAGGAAAAACCATGGAGGCCAATGGAGGAAGGCTGCTGGACTAGAATAAAAAAGCCGGGCCTCAAACTCCATAGGAGGTAGGCTCGGCTTTAAATAGTAATAATGGGAGATTCCTGAACATTTTAGCCTTTATTTATAGCCATGAAGTGATTAATAGGATAACGAGCAATACGTACAGCACGAGTACAATAAGGGATAACGATAGTGGTGTACGCCGTTTCCTTGACATCTTGCCGTCCCCCTCGCAGTGGGCTTCTCCCCTTACTATATGCCGGCTGCTTGGAGGACGGAGCTTGTCTGGTTCGTCGTTATCGATATTATTCGGTGTTATTGCTCAATAATTAGAACGCCTTTGGCAGCAACGCTGTATTCACCACTAACAAGCTCGCCAGATAGCAAATCCTTGCGCGGCTCATCTTGAAGCTGTACAACCGAAGCTTCGGAATTATGGTTCAGCACGAAGGTAAACGATTTGCCGTCTTTGATACGGCGAGTCACTTCCACGCCGCTTGGCGCTGCTAGCAGAGGCTCGATGCCCTTCTCCTTGCAGATGGTGGAAAGCAGCGATTGCAGCATAGCTTTATCCGGGCTGGAGGCGACATACCATGCCTCGCCTTCACCGAATTTGTTGACCGTCAATGCCGGCATGCCTTTGTAGAAGTCGGAGCCGTATTCCGCGATGACTTCTGCTCCTTCGGAATGGATAAGGTCGCATAGAATACTGCATGAATAGGTGCCGCTCAGCTCGCCTCTCGCATTGGTTACAACGATTTGATTCGTCTGGCCTGGCAGCAGCGAGTCGATCTCCTCTGCCCAGATACCGAGTACGTTACGCAGCTTGCCTGGGTAACCGCCGATCGTTACGAGATCGTTCTCGTTCACGATGCCGCTGAAGAAGGTCGTAATGAACGTACCTCCACGGGCAACGAATTGTTCAACCTTCTCGGCAAAGCCTGGCTTAACCATGTACATAACCGGCGCGATAACGAGATCGTATTTATCCATGTTTTCTTCTACGCTGATCATATCGGCCTGAATGTTCAATTCAAATAACGCATCGTAGTACTTATGCACTTCGTCCACGTATTTCAGCGCAACGCTTGGTCCGCTCGACAGCTCGACAGCCCAGCGGTTCTCCCAATCAAAGACGATCGCCGCTTTAGCGTCGTTACGTGAATCAAGAAGCGTATCTCCAAGCTGCTGCAGCTCATGTCCAAGCTCGGCGCATTCACGGAATACGCGCGTATGCTCATGCCCAACATGCTCGATGACCGCGCCATGATACTTCTCGCATGCGCCTATTGAGCGGCGAAGCTGGAAGAACATCACGGTGTCCGCGCCATGCGCTACCGCTTGATAGCTCCATAGCCGCATGACCCCAGGGCGCTTCAACGAGTTATATGCTTGCCAGTTCTGCTGGCTTGGCGTCTGCTCCATCAGCATGAACGGTTGTCCGCTCTTCAGACCGCGCATAAGCGAGTGCGTCATAGCGGTGAAGCTGACCGGCGTATCAATGGAAGGATAGTTATCCCACGAGACAACGTCCATATGCTTAGCCCACTTGAAATAATCGAGCTCAGGGTAAGTGCCCATTAAGTTCGTAGTAATCTGCACATTGCTTGAATGCTTGCGGATGGCATCATGCTCAAGAAGGTAGCAATCCAGCAGGCTGTCCGATTGGAAACGGCGGTAGTCGAGCGAAATGCTTTGGAAGTTGGTCCGGTTGCCGTTCCACTCCTCGCTAAGCGCGTTCGGAGGAACGATTTCGTCCCAATCATAGAACGTATGACCCCAGAAGCCCGTGTACCAAGCCGAATTCAGCTGTTCGATACTGCCGTACCGCTTCTGAAGCCATACACGGAATTGCTCTGCGCAATTGTCGCAATAGCAATAGCCGCCGTATTCGTTAGAAATATGCCAAACGACAAGTCCGGGGTGATCTTTATAACGCTCAGCAATTTTCTCTGCTAGGAGTGCGGAATACTTACGATAAGTCGGGCTGCTCGGACAGGAGTTATGGCGTCCGCCGAATTTGCGCTTGCGTCCATCGTAATCAACGCGAGTCACATCCGGGTATTTCTTAGCCATCCATGCCGGATGCGCGCCTGTGCTCGTTGCCAGCGTAATATAAATATTGTCCTTGTAGAGCCTGTCCATAATGCGGTCAAGCCACTCAAAGTTGTATGTATCCTCGTTCGGCTGAATACGCGCCCAAGAGAATACGTTAACCGTTGCTACGTCGATGTCCGCAAGCTTCAGCATGCGGATATCGTCTTCCATCACTTCGTCCGGCCATTGCTCTGGGTTATAATCGCCGCCATACCAAATTTTCGAAAGTTTATTGTTGATCATCGTTTGTCTCTCTCCCTCGATTAAACAACGGAAAGAGCTCATCTGCATGAGCTCTCCGTTTTCTTATTATTTTATGCTTATTTGGACCAAAGCTCAACGCGGTCTTTAACCATTTTCGTGAACTCAGCATTCAACTCAGCTGCGCCTGCATCTTCAAGATCTTTCAAGAATGCATCGTATACTTTGTCGAAGTCGGCTGGCTTCGCAAGAATTGCTTCAGGGATACGTTTCTTCATAATATCTTGTGTCTTCTGGAAGATAACGTTCGCTTTGGAGCCAGTCTCGAACGGCAATGTCCAAGCAGCGCCGTATTTGCGCTCAGGGAACGCGTCGTCAGCCGGCCAGAAATCTTTGTACACTTTTACGCCGTAAGCCGCAAGCGTCTTTTTGTCTGCTTCAGTGTAAGCAGTCTGGATTTGTTCAGGGAACGTCGTTGTATAGTAGTTGCCTGTGGGATCCAGCACGCCGTCACCATAGCGAGCGGACAAGAAGTAGTTGCCGATACCAGTCGTTTTCTTGAAATTGTTGTTATCGTTCGTTTTCATAGCTTGTACGTCTTCAGGAATAACGCGTTTGCCATCAACAACGTTGTAGTGCTTGCCTTCAATACCCCAGTTCACAAGCACTTGGCCTTCGTCGGAAGCAAGGTAGTCAAGGTATTTGATCAAACGAACTGGATCTTGCGCGCTAGTCGTAATACCTACACCGTAACCGGACAGGTAGCCTGTTCCTTGGAAGGAATGGTCTTGATATTGATCGTTAAGCGTTACTGGGAAACGTGCATAAGTCGCACCGAATTTGCCTTCAGCTTTCAAAGCGTTCTCAGCATCTGCGTAATCCCAGTTTTGGTCGATCAAGCCGATAACGCGGCCGGAAGCGATTTTTGCTTTGTATTGATCGTATTTCTGAACGAAGCTTTCTTTGTCAAGCAAGCCTACATCGTTCATGTGGTTCAACCAACGGAAATATTCTCTTTCTTCAGGACGTTGGTAGTGCATGATTGCTTCATGCGTATCTTGGTTGACATAGAATTCGCCGTCATCCGGTGCGCCAGTAGCGTAGAACGCAGGGTTTGTAACGGAAATCAGAATTTGCCATTCTCCGCCGTTCAGGGACATACCGATACGCGGTTGGCCGTCTTCAGTTTTTGGATTTTTCTCGAGGTACGCTTTGATCGCGTTCTCGTAATCCTGAACCGTCTTGATCTCAGGATATCCAGCAGCTTCAAGCACTTGGTGCTGCAATTGGAAACCGCCGCCCGCATCGAAATACGTGTGGCCAACAAGATCTAGAGGAAGAGTATAAATGGCATCGTCATCCGCACTCCATACAAGACGGCCCAGGTATTCGCCGTAAATCTTTTTGATGTTAGGAGCATACTCTTCGATCAATGGACGAAGATCGACCATTGCGCCTGCGTCAACAAGCTTGCCGATATTGCCTTTTGGCATTACAAGATCTGGATAATCGTCGCTTGCTACCATTAGAGCGAACATATCAGCGTCAGAGCCGCCTACAGGAAACTCAGCTTTAATCGAAACGCCCGTTTTTTCTACCAGAAATTTGCCGATGTCGCTTTGATTATCATCCCAGTTCGCATTAACGTCACCGGAAGCGAAACGGATTGTCATCGGTTCAAGGTTTTCGGATTCTGCCGGCGCATTCGTGCCGTTGCCGGCATTCTCGCCATTGTTGTTGCCAGTGTTGTTGGAGCCGCATGCCGTTACGAAAACGAACACAAGCGCCAAAAGCAACGTTAGAGCGTACTGTGTCTTTCTTTTCATTGCCTTAAAGCCTCCCTTTTCTTGTATAAAGATTGTTGTGTATATAACAGGGAACCTGCTATTACCAATGTTAGCTTTTCACTGCGCCTAATGTCATTCCTTTGACGAAATATTTTTGGAGGAACGGATAGACGAGCAAAATAGGTACGGTAACGACGATCGTAATCGCCATCTTGATCGATTCCGGAGATACGGATGCGATCGCTTGCTGTGCGTTCGGGTCGCGATAATTGTTGCCCGATTGCGTCGACTGAAGTACTTTCATTAATTCATATTGCAACGTCGTATTTCCAGGAACGCGGGCGTTGTACAGATACGTATCAAACCATGCATTCCAATGTCCTACGGCGATGAATAACGCGATTGTGGCAAGTACCGGCTGGCAAAGCGGAAGAATGATCCGCCAGAAGATGATCCAGTCGTTCGCGCCGTCGATCTTAGCCGACTCTTGCAGCGCGTAAGGCAATCCGTCTATGAAGGAACGAACTACGAATACGTTCCACACGCTTAGAAGAGCCGGAATGATGTACACGTAGAACGAACCGATCAAACCTAAGTTTTTGATAAGCAAGAAGCCTGGAATTAGTCCGCCCGAGAAATACATCGTCATGGCGAACAAGAAGGACATCCATCTTCTTCCCTGGAAGTCGGGCCGGCTTAACGTGTACGCCAGCATGGAAGCGGCGATAACGCCGAGGAGCGTACCGACTACCGTCCGGATCACCGAGTTTCTGAACCCGGTGATAAGACCCTCAAAGCCGAAAATCGTCTCGTAGTTTTTCCAAGTAAACTCCCGCGGGAATATCGTTATACCGCCGCGTACGGTATCAACCGAATCGTTGAACGAGATTGCGAGTACGTTAAGGAAAGGATATAACGTTACGATCCCAACGATCGCCATTACTACGTAAATGAATATATCGAATATTTTGTCGCTGCTTCTCTGTACAGTCCCTTGCATATGCCGCTCCTCCTATATGATTGATTCTTTGGTGACTCGCTTGTATATACCGTTCGCAATTAATACGAGCAGAATGCTGACGACGGAGTTGAATATGCCGATTGCCGTACCATACGAATAGCGGCTCATCTGTATCCCGTACTTGAGCGCATACAAATCGAGTACTTCTGAATAATCCGTAACGAGAGGATTGCCTAACAGCATCTGCTTCTCGAAGCCAATACCGATCAAGTGACCGATCGAAAGAATGAATAGAACCATGAAAGTCGTACGAATGCCAGGCAGCGTAATATGCCACATTTTGCGGAAGCGTCCTGCGCCGTCCACCGTCGAAGCTTCGTACAGTTCCGGATCAATACCGGCCATTGCGGCTAAGAAGATGATCGAGTTCCAGCCTAGCTCCTTCCACAGATCCGACAAGGTTACGATACCCCAGAACCATTCGCCTTTAGCCATGAATTGAATCGGCTCATCAATAAGATGTAGCGACATCAGCAGTTGATTGATTGCGCCGCCGTCCGTTGACAGCATCTTCGTTACGAGACCGGCTACAACGACCCATGATACGAAATGGGGCAAATATGAAATCGTTTGAATCGAGCGCTTGAAAAACTGCCCTTTCATTTCGTTAAGTAAAAGAGCGAATATGACAGGAATCGTAAATCCGACGATAAGTCCCATCGAGCTCATTGCCAGCGTATTTCTAAGGACGAGATAAAACCGTTCATCCCCGAACAATTCAATAAAGTTGTCTAAGCCTACCCATTTTTGATCCAAGAACGAGTTTTTTGGCTTGTAGTTTTGGAATGCCGTTATCCAGCCCCATACCGGTACGTAGCTGAATACGATGACCCAAATGACGAATGGCAGCGACATCAAATACAAGTAGCGCTGCTGAAGGGCTCTCTTCCAAACGGAAGAAGACTTCTTCGTCCCTTTCTGCGGAACGTCTTTTGCTGTTAGCGATTTCATGAATGCTCCTCCTATTTAACGAACACAGTCGGCTTGGCAAGCGTTGGTTTTTATCTTCTATAGCTTGCCCTCTCTCTTATGTCCTAATGATACCCGACAGGCCGGACTACATTGCACCCGACAAATCCGTGCGAAAATCATATAAAAATACGCTCTTTCAAGCGCTTTCATTTGGACAATAGGCACAACAAAAAAAACGAGCTGCCTCTTTCGTTCGGAGTGTGAACGATCGGCAAGCCCGTCTTATATTTTCTTATACGTAGAAGGAGATACGCCTTTGTACTTCTTGAATTTACTGTGGAAGTAGTCAACGTTAGCGTATCCAACTCTCTCGGATACTTGATGGACCTTCATCCCCTCCTGCAGCAGCTCAATAGCGTGCTGGATACGGACTTCGTCCAAGTAGGTATTGAAATGCTGACCGGTATGGCTTTTGAACATTTTCCCCAAGTATCCGCTATTGTAATTGAATAGATCGGCTAGTGTCTCCAGCTTAAGATTCTCATAATAATGACGATCAATAAAATCGGTAATTTGCTTCATCACCGAAGATGCGTCTGAGCTACCTATCTTCTGAGCTAGCTCAACAAGCTTGGCATTCAGCTTATCCAGCATCTCATTATAATGATGCTCCAGGTAGAGTGCGGTAATCATCGGCAAATACTCTTGAATCGGCAACGTCGGATTAGCTGTTGACACTTTGTTCAAGACCATCGATACGATACCCGCCCAGGTTGACTTAAGTTGCTGTTCAGTGATGTCGCCAGCTTCTCCTAGCTGTGCCTCCGCTTCACGAAGCGCCTTCTCAACTCCTTCGGCACTGCCGATATCGATCATATAAAAGAAACGTTGAGCGAACGACTCCATAATTGGAGTCAAATCGCTTTCTATTGGATGATCCTCTCGCGTCTGCGATGCGGTATGAATCTGTCCGCCCTTCAGCATAAACCTTCGCTTCAGCAAGCCGCTGACAAAGGGGGCCCAGTCCTGCAGCTCCCGCCAATCGCGTACAGGCTCGCTGACCGCTGCCGCAAACCTGGCATTCGGTCCGCATAGCTCAGCCAACCAGCCATTCATCTGCTCCCGCGACCCGCTCTGCAACAAATAATCTTTCAGCAACACGCCGATGTATGGCTCAGCGCTGAATACGAAACCAATCTCTTTCTGCTCGATAAGCTCAGCCAGCTTTTTCTTAAACGTATCGCCTCTCGTTAAAGAATGCTCTCGGCTATATACCTCAATTAGCATAAGTTGATAATATTTCGCCGGAGTACCTAGCAGAGCCTGTGCTTCATCATCGAATGTCGTCTCCTCAAAACTTTGGCTGCCAGCCAGCTTCTGGAGCAATTCATCCCGACGCAGCAGCATCGTCTGTTCGCTGCTTGCCTGCTGCTCGCCTCTTCGCTTCAAGCTGTCGGCGATTCGCTTTACATAGGTCTCGAGCTCATCCTCGTCAACCGGCTTCAAAATATAGCCGTCAACGCCAAAGCCGATCGCTTGCTTAGCATAGTCAAAGTCAGCATAACCGCTCAATATAATGAAGTTCGTAGTCGTATCGTCTTGCCTCACTTCTTGAATGACTTGCAGTCCGTCCATTCCAGGCATACGAATATCAATGAGAATAAGATCGGGCTGCAGTTCCCGATATTTAGTTAAAGCATCACGCCCGTTCGACGCTTCGCCTACGACGGTGAAACCAAACTTGTCCCATTCGATAATTGATTTAAGCCCTTCACGAATCATCGGTTCATCGTCTACGATCATGACTTTATGCAAAATGATGACCCCCCAGTGGTATTTCGAACGCAATGCGCGTACCCTCAGCACTGCTCTGTATTTGAAGACCGTGTGCCTCTCCATAAATCATAATCAGCCGTTGATGAACGTTGCGAAGTCCAATGCGGTATTCATCTTCTTCCTCCATATCATGAAGGGACTCGTTAATTTGGCGCATTCTCTCCTCGCTTATCCCAACGCCGTTATCGGCAACCTCCACACGCAGCTTGTTGCCGTCAACGCTCGTTATTAAGGAAATGAAGCCCCCTTCTGCTCGATCCTCAAGTCCATGTACGACCGCATTCTCAATAAGCGGTTGAATAATGAGCGGAGGAATCTCGATCCCTTCGCTTTGAGGCGCAATATTTAGAACGAAGGTTAGGCGTTCGTCCCCATACCTGAACTTCTGAATTTCCAAATAGCTGTGAACGATCTCAATCTCGGCCTTTAGGGCGATCTTTTTCGTTCCGATCTCGAGGTTGCGCCTAATCATCTTGCCAAGCATCCGCACAATGTACGAGATCTCCTTCTCGCCTTTAATATGGGCCTTCATCCGAATGGATTCGAGCGCATTAAACAAGAAATGAGGATTGATCTGACTGGCCATCATCTTCAGCTTAATTTCCTTCTGCCTTAATTGCAGTTGCGCCTGCTGCTGATGCGATTCGGTAACCTCGTCCATGAGTCCCCTAATGCTGACTACCATGTTATTAAACTGTCTTGATAACAGTCCAATCTCGTCATTGCCGCTCACGTCGGAGATTACATTGAAGTCGCCAAGCGCCACCTTGTTCAAATCCTTGTTCAGCGCAAGCATCCGCTTCGCAAGAATAGCAGAGAAGAAATAAATTAAGATGAAGGCGATAACAAGACTGATCAGAATAACGCCAAACCCGAGCAAGCTTATTCGGTTAGCGCCGCTAACAATGCTGTCTATTGTAAATACCGATACGATCTTAAGTCCGTTGCTGCTGGATGGCGGCATCAAATTCTCGATTACGACTTTGGACGGCTTGCCTTCGAACTTGAACTCGTACGTTCCCTCCGGCTTGTCCGTTAATTCGCTGGCGAAGTCGAGATCGGATATTTTCAGTCCGACCCAATCGGTGTTTTTGGCAGCAATAATATATCCGTTGTCATCGAATATCATCGTATCGAACGGTTCTTGACTGATCATTCCATTTAATTCCTGTTGATTGACATCGATGACGAGCACGCCGCTCGTGCGGTACGTCGGGAATGATATTTTACGAATAAGGCTTAAATATTTATTGTTGTTTTTTGTCTCATCCTTAATATACGCCCAAATGATGTTTTCTTGCGCAAGCGCAGCATTGTACCACGGCATCGCCTTAATCGTGTCATCTACCTTCAAGAACTCCCAATTGTCTAGTATCGTCATATTGGTCGTATAGAAACGAATATTGTAAACCTCGCTGTACAGCTTAATGTAATCGCGGAAGTCGCGGTAATCCCAGAACGCCTTCACGACCTCGAAGGTAGAATCGTAATGCGTATTAACGACATTCGTCAAACGGCTGTCAACGAGCAGCTTATCAGAAATTTCAATCGGCATTCCAATAACATCCGTTGTCTGCTTCTTAATACGCTCCACATTATTCGTTATTTGCTGGGTCGCCTGATCAAGCACATTCTGCCTGAACGCAACGGTAAGACACACGCCAACGATTAGCACCGGCACAAATACAACGAGGACGAAGGAAAAGATGAGTTTATTTTTGATGCGGACATTATTCATTTTCTTTGTTAAAGATTTCATGCTGAACATCGTTCGGACTGCCTCCTCGGCAAGGAAAGCGTTTACTTAATTGCACATTTCAAGAAGTTACATCGCTTATTAAATGAAGCATCCTATATAATATAACAATGTTTGCTCAGAGCATACCTTCATTATTAGTTATTTTATCAGATGTAAATTAGAGATGTACGCAAAAAAAGAGACCTGCCGGAGCTGGCAGCCGTATCGCTGTTCACTCCATAGGATCTCTTTGACAATAGGATTAGGTTAATTTCCTGTTTTAGTAAATACGAAAGTTGCTCAGCTTTAAGCTGCCGCTTAGCTCCAGATACAAGTCGTTCGATGCATCAACTCCGCTAAGCTCCGCTGAAACCGTAATCCAAGCTTGCTCTTCACCAGCTGGTACCTCGAGGATAGCCGCAACGGCGCCGTTCTCTCTGCCAGATCGAACGGTAATGGAACCGCCTGCTTGACCGCCTGATGCTCTTGCCTCGATTACCGCTGCACCATTGCTCCAATCGATGTCATTGAAAGCGATCCAACCTGCATCGCCGGATAGACGAACGCAAGAGCCGCCTTCCTTGCTCTCATCCAAGTACACGCCTGCATACTCGTCATAGTTGTCCGCGCGTGTCGCTAGCGACACGTTGCGGGCTGGAATGCTCTCGCCAGCAATGGTAACGGTTGTGGTTGCCTTAACGTCGGAAGACGAGCCGCCTGCTACAAACGTATATTCAGCTGTTTCCAGGCAGAATACGTCGCGCGTGACATCCCAAACCGCTAGCTCTTCAGCCGGTACGGCTAGCTGGACATGCTTCGATTCGCCCGGCTGCAGCGCAATTCGAGTGAAACCAACAAGCTTCTTAAGCGGACGTTCCACTCTCGAGCCTTGGACGCGAACATACAGCTGAACGACTTCATCCGCTTGGACTGAAGATTCATTCATTACGGTAAGCTGTACTTGAACTTCGCCGTCCAGCCCTTTCGTGCGATCGGCAACCTCTAAGCCGCTGTACGAGAATTGAGCGTAGCTAAGTCCATGACCGAATGGGTAGAGCGGCTCGCCGTCAAAGTACAAGTATGTCCGCTTCCCTTTGCGAATGTCGTAGTCCATTAAGTCAGTCAACTGCTCCTCCGACTTATACCAAGTCATGTTCAGACGTCCTGCCGGCGAGTAGTCGCCGAACAGCACATCAGCAACCGCGTTGCCGAGCTCTTGCCCCGCATGGGACAAGTATACGACTGCCGGAATGCTGCTGTTTACTTCGTTCAGCGCGAATGGATAACTGCCGATAACGACAACGATCGTATTCGGGTTCACGGCATGCACAGCGCTAATCAGCTCGTTCTGCGATGCGGCAAGCTCAAGGCCCGGTCGATCAATCTCTTCTTTACCGTTAATCAACGGATTGTTGCCGACGAAGACGATAGCCGTTTCTGATGCTTTGGCAGCTGCGACAGCTTCCGCAATGCCGTCGCTTACGATTTTTTTAGTGAACAATCCGGCTTGACCGGTCACGCCTTCACTGTCCTTTTCAGATACAACGAGCGAGCCCGTTCCGTCTTCCGAAGCAACGACGGCTTTGCCATTCCAAGTACGGAGAGCGAACTTCCCGTTTTCTTGCTCTTGCGAATCCAGCTTGAATACTTCCTTCACGAACCAGCCAAACGCTTCGTCCGCGTTAGCTGCAATGTTCGTATCATCGGCGCTCGTAAGCAGCTTGCCATTCTCGGTGCTCTGCAGCGTATAGCTGCCCCAGCCCCAATCGGTCAGTTCAAAGATATCACCAGCGCTGCCCTTGCCTGCGCCTTGCAGACGATTCTCGTTGTCCGCCGCAATTCGCAGCTCTTCACCGCTTGCTGCCGATTGCAATACGATACGGTCATTGCCGCTGTTGTAGGAGACGCTCTTCCCTTCCAGCTTGCTTGCAATCCCTTGCAGCGGAGTAACTTTGTAAGGGAGCGAGCCGGAATACCAGTCACGGTACACAACATCCGCAAGCGGTCCAATAACGGCTACACTGCTAAGTTTATCCTTGCTCAGCGGAAGCGCGTTGTTCTCGTTCTTAAGCAATACGATCGACTCGCGTGCCGCTCGCAGCGACAGCTCGGCATGCTCTGGCGCGCATAGCTTCGACTCTGGCGTATTCGCATACGGTACTTCTTCCTCTGTATCGAACTCGCCAAGCATGAAACGAACGCGAAACGTATTGACGAGAGCCTTATCGAGATCACTCTCCGCTAACAACCCATCTGCAAGCGCCTCGCGGATAGCTGCACACGACTTGTCCTTGTCGTCGGTAATACTGTCGATGCCGGCTTTGATCGAGTGTGCGACCGCTTCCTTGTAGTTGTCATAATAGTGGTGATCGTTCACGATACCCAGCAAATCGCCGGCGTCGCTCACGATAAAGCCGTTCATGCCCCACTCTTCCTTCACGACCTTGTTTACATCGTCATGAAGAATCGTCGGCGTACCGTTGACGGAATTGTAGGAGGTCATCATCGAATGAGCGCCGCCCTTAACGAATGCAGGCTTGAATGCGGCTTGATAATATTCCTTCATATTGCGCGGGTCGATGCTCGCCGAGCAGCTTCCGCGATTGATTTCATTATTGTTGCCGATAAAATGCTTCAGCGTCGCAACGGCCTTGAAGTATTTCGGATGATCGCCTTGAATGCCCTGTACAAGACCAGCGGTAAGCTCGCCCGTCAGCTTCGGGTCTTCACCGTATGCTTCCTCTGTGCGTCCCCAACGCGGATCACGCTCCATATCGACAGTCGGCGCCCACAGCGTGAGACCGTTAATTGCCGGATTGCGCTGATAAAAGACGCGCGCTTCGTCCCCTATAGCAGAACCAATCTCCTTCATAATATCCGGATTCCATGTGCAGCCGAGTCCGATTGGCTGCGGGAACGTCGTCGCTTCGCCTAACCATGCCATGCCATGAGCGGCCTCCGTGCCGTGCTTGTACGCTTTCACGCCAAGCCGTTCAATCGCCGGCTGATATTGCACCATGGACTCGACCTTCTCTTCCAGCGTAAAGCGGGATACAAGATCTACCGCGCGCTCATGCGCGGGCAAAGCCGAATTCTCATAGGGGTAACGTGTTTGATTCGTCATTAAGACACTCTCCTCGTCTATTTCGTGTGACTAGATGTTTCTTTATTTCAATGTAACGGTATACGACTCTCCTGCCACAGTAGGGAAAGGCTTGCTCGTATCCAGTACTGCTCCGTCCGCTGAGCGAACGACAAGAGCCATATCTCCATAAGACAACACGCAATTCTGACCATGCGTTGAGCGAACAAGCGCATCAATCAGCTTGCCGTCTGCCCAGTTAAGGTCGATCTCGAAGCCGCCTCTTGCCTTCAATCCTCGAATATAACCAGTCGGCCAAGCCTCTGGCAAGGCAGGCAATAGCTCGATGTTGTCCAAGTGACTTTGGAGCAGCAGCTCAGCTATCCCCGCTGTTCCGCCGAAGTTGCCATCGATTTGGAACGGCGGGTGATCGTCGAACAGATTCGGATGCGTTGACCGGGCTAGCAGCGTATGAATGAACCGATAGGCTTGCTCCGGCTCGCCCAGGCGTGCGTACAAATTAATAAGCCAAGCACAGCTCCAGCCCGTATGCCCGCCGCCATTCGAAATACGGCTCGCCAGCGACAGTTTGCCTGCTTCTAACAGCTCCGGTGTATGCTCGCGGTTAATAGCCGTCCCTGGATAAATCCCGTAAAGATGTGAAACATGACGATGACCAGGCTCTTGCTCTTCGAGAGCATGATGCCATTCTTGCAACATGCCGCTAGCACCAATCTGAAGCGGCGGCAGCATGCCTAGAGCCGATTCAATTCTTACACTCAATTGCTCATCTGTACGAAGCAGCTTGGCCGCTTGAAGCATATGCTCGAACAGCTCGCGGATCAGCGTAATGTCCATAGCGGAGGAAACCGCTACGCTGCATGCTTCGCCCTCGGCCGTCAGGAACTTGTTCTCCGGCGAGGTCGATGGCGAGGTCATCACGTATCCGTCTTCCGTCTCAATCAGCCAATCGAGGCAGAACAATGCCGCTCCGCGCATGATCGGGTACGCTTTGTCACGCAGAAACGCCAGCTCTGGATTATACAAATAATGCTCCCACAAATGCTGCGTCAGCCATACGCCGCCCAACGGCCAGAACGCCCAGCTCGGATGACCCTCGGTCGGAGTAGAAGCACGCCATAGATCGACGTTGTGGTGCGCAACCCAGCCCTCTGCGCCATAATGAATGGCCGCTGTCCGCGAGCCGCTTTCGCTTAGCTCCTCGATCATCGTCAGCAACGGCTCATGGCATTCGCTTAAATTCGCTAGCTCGGCTGGCCAATAGTTCATTTGTGTATTAATGTTCGTCGTGTAATCGCTGTTCCACGGCGGTTGAATGCGATGATTCCATATCCCCTGCAAGTTCGCAGGCTGTGTTCCCGGCCTTGAGCTTGCCATCAGCAAGTAGCGGCCATATTGGAAATAAAGTGCCTCCAGCCCTGGATCCCTCTCGCCTCGCTTATAAGCGGCAAGACGCTCGTCCGTCGGCAGCTGTCCATACTCCGTCTCGCCAAGATGAAGCTGTACGCGGCGGAACATCTTCTGATGCTCCGCGATATGCCGCTCGCGAAGTTTCTCGTAACCGAGTGCAGTTGCTGCCGCCAAGATTCGATCATTCTCTTCACTCAGCTCGTCCACTGAGCCCTCCGGCTGCTTGTCGAACCGCTTGAAGCTCGTTGAAGCTGAGAAGATCAGCGTGATTGAACTCGCATGCGACACCTTCATGCAATGCTGATTGTGCTGATCAGTCGATATCGCGCTCTCACCCTGCAGGACGGCAAGACGCGCTTGAAAAATAACGCCTCGGTCGCTTTCGTATTGCACCGCTCTTGGATGATCGCCCCAGTAGTTGTCCGCTACATGCGTCGGACAACGACCGTCAAGCGTCAGCGAGCGGTCCTTCTCGCTGCCTAGCTCATTCGGCTGCGGGGATGTGAGCGATGCCTCGATCGTTAAGCCGCCCTCACCCTCCGCCTCATACTTGACGCACAGCACCTGATCGACGGCGCTGACGAACAGCTCGCGGCGATAGAACGTATCGCCAATGCGGAAGCGAACTGACTGAATCGCTTGGTCGAGATCAAGCGACCTTATATATTCGGCGGCCTCTTGCTCACCGCCGCCGTCAAACGTTTGCTTCAGCCACAGATCGCCCAGCGGCTGGTATGATTCCGTATTGCGCCCTTGCATCTTCGACTGGACGAGCTGCTCCGCTTCCACATATTTATGGTCTGCTAGCAGCTCTCGCACACGCTTCAAATAGCGAAGCGCCTCGTAGTTGTTCGTATCGCGGGGAAACCCCGACCATAACGTATCTTCGTTCAATTGAATGCGCTCTTGATTGATATCTCCGAACACCATGCCGCCGATTCGGCCGTTGCCGACCGGAAGCGCCTCTTCCCAACATGAGGCCGGTTGCTTATACCATAACGACCACGGTTGCTCGTTATTTGTTTGTTTGTCCATGTGCTTCGCTCCTGTTACCGCTTTCATCAACTGTGAAAGAAGGTTATTATTCATCATAGCTACAATGTATCTGCTGCAACACCCGTAAGATCTCATGAAAAATCATATAAAAATTAGCGTTGACCCTGTCCACATCATAGCATTGCAGGATGACATTTACAGTCCGATTTTTGTTTGATAATAAACTTTTCGAAGCGGCAAAGAAAGAGCAAGGAGTGCTCATGCTCTCCCTGCTCTTCTACTTATCCTAATTTTATTTGATTAATAAATTGTACCTGCTCCGAGCCGCTCACGATTTCCCCTATCTCATAGGAATGGCAATCAAATGACTTTAGATGAGCCTTTATATGAGGTATCGATGCCGAATCAGCGACCAAAGTGAGACCTACGCCCATATTGAACGTCCGCAGCATATCCTCCATAGGCACTTGACCTTCCGCTTGAATCGTTCTGAATACGGGCAATACCTCGATTCGGCTCAGGTCGATTCGCGCGCTGGTCCCCCCAGGGAGTATTCTGTTCAGATTTCCCGCGATCCCTCCGCCGGTAATATGCGCCATACCATGAATTTCTACATCGTTCACGCTTCTAGATATCAATCCTTTGAGGGGCTGGTAATAGCATTTGTGCGGCTCCATAATCACATCCAGGAAACTTGAGCCTTCGATGGTCAGGTCAAGAACATCCGGCTTATCGTCGATCAGCTTGCGGATAAGTGAATAGCCGTTCGTATGCACGCCGTTCGAGGTGATCGCGAGCACCGAATCTCCGATTTGAATGCGGCTGCCGTCAATCACTTTGTCACGATCGACAACGCCTAGCACGGAAGCGTTCAGCATATATTGACCTTCGGGCAATACGCCCGGCTGCTCCGAGGTTTCTCCCCCGATTAAGGTACAATCCTGCTCACGGCATGCTTGCGCTAAATGTTTGACCAGCTCGACAACAGTGTCCTTCTCGATCTTCCCGCATAATATCGTATCCAGAACCGCCTCCGGTTTTGCCCCCATCACAACAATGTCATTCACTAGATGATTGATCAGATCGAAGCATATGCCCGCTACTTTGCCATACTTGAACGCCAATTGCTGCTTCGACCCCGGCTCTTCCGCCTTTAATACGAGGATGGGATGTTGAATTCCCTTAAAGTCAGCTTCGAATAACGATGCGAATGCACCTGGTTTATTTATTACTCGGCGATCCTCTTGCGAAAGCGACATGATATCAGCCATCTCCGTTTTTGCGACATCTGCTTGATCAATGTTGACACCTGCGTCCTTGTACGTAAACTTTTTCTTCATAACGTCCACTCCAGTCTGTATTCATACTGTCCATGAAACTCATTATAAAGATTAATTGTCATTTCCAAATGTACAGAAAAATAATAAAATGGATGACAGATTACAATCTCGATCAATGCCGGACGAAAGGAATCTAACCGACCATGCTCATACCGCCGCAGTGGAGCGATACGTCTTCGGAACCGATCTATGTTAGGATTTACCGTTTTTATAAAGAAAACATTCTAACAGGCTCTTTGTCGCCGAACTCGAGACTCCCTTCGATACGAGCGCTTGCACAGCATTTGGGAATTAGCCGCAATCCCGTAGAAACCGCATATGCTCACCTCGTCGCTGAAGGTTATATTGTCAACAAAGCAAAAAGCGGCTATTACTCAGCCGTCATTGAGCAGCTTACTACTGCCGAAAACGGCAAGTTTACACGCTCGCTTCCGATTACTCCTCCTGTTCGGCTTGCAACGCCAGCCGTTGACATCGATTTCAGCCATGACAAGATGAGTACGGAGCATTTCCCGCTTCCTTTATGGAAAAAGATGACGCTGAACATTTTACGCTCAACCGATCTTAACTTGTTCAACTATGGAGACAACAAAGGAGAGCCCAAGCTTCGCTCCCTCATCAGTGAATATTTGCGTCAGAACAGAGGTGTAGTCTGCGAGCCTCGGCAAGTCATCATCACTTCAGGCACACAGCAATCCGTGTATATATTGAGCTCGCTGCTCCGTAACAAGGAAGGTGCGATTGGCGTGGAAGCCGCTATGCATCCCGGAATCTATTATATGTTCAAGCAGCTGCTGAACCCCGTTCACTTACCGCTGGATAGAGACGGCCTTTCCTGCAGCGAGGCAACATCTTCGGATTCCATTCCTTTAAAAAGCATCTACGTAACGCCTTCACATCAGTTCCCATACGGAATGGTGCTGCCAGCCGCGAAAAGAATTCAACTGCTGAATTGGGCAATCCACACGGACGGGTATATTATCGAAGACGATTACGACAACGAATTTTTGTACGAAGGAAGCCCGCTGCCCGCCTTGCAGGGCATGGACAATAATGGACGCGTTATCTACTTGGGGACGTTCTCCAAGGCGCTTGCGCCCGCCATTCGGCTTAGCTACCTCATCTTGCCGCAGACGCTTCTGGAACACTTCGATAGCGAATATGTCCATTACGATCAAACCGCGTCGAGGCTGACTCAGAAAACGATGGAGCTGTTCATGGAACAAGGCCATCTTGGCAGACATGTACGCAGAATGAGGAAATTGTATCGGGATAAAAGGGATCAGCTCATTCGCGCCATACATGCCGCCTTCGGCAATCATGCGAATGTGCTTGGTTCGGCTTCCGGCCTTCATCTCATTCTTGCGTTCCATAGCACCTACAGCACCGAACAGCTTGTCCAGCTTGCAGAGAGCCAAGGAATCAGGGTCTACCCGGTCTCTTACTATCATGTTGCGGGACGCAATGTTTTCACTGCTGCCTCAGAAACAACCACAGCTTCACAATTTGTGCTCGGGTACGGCGGATTAACTGCCGAGCAGATTACGCTTGGCGTGGAGAAGCTCGCCGAAGTTTGGCTTGAAAGCTGAATAAATGAAAACGGGATAGAGCAGGGTTTATTCTGCTCCATCCCGTTTTCATTTGGGTCGCTTAATGCTTGTCATAAACTCGCTTCGTTGCACTCTTTGCAACAGATAAGGCTTTTAAACGGCTCTTCATTGATTGCCGTTGCAGAAAATACAACAGAATACTGAATATAGCTTCGGCTTTGACCATGAAAACCTAATTCTGTTGTATAATATGCAGCGACGGACTAACTAAATATTATAAACCAGCTGCTGCGTACACTTTGTCGAAGCCGGCTTTAGAGCGCTCGACGAGGCTTTCCGCCGTGCCTTGCGGCGCTTCTGCGCTCAATATTTCCTGCACAACCGCGCCTTTGTAGCCGATTTTGTGAAGCGAGCTAAGGAATCCGGCCAAGTCGATAACGCCTTCGCCAGGGTATACCCTGCCATTATCGAGCGCTTCCGCGACCGGTACGTTAGGCGCGTCGTTGATATGAACATGAACGATCTGCTCCGGACGAAGTGCCTCAATGTCCGCTGTGCCGAGCTCATTCGTGTACCAGTGGTAAGCGTCGAACAGCAAGCCGACGTTGCTCTCACCAATTGCATCGATCCAATCAAGCGTTTCTTGCAACGTCCAAATGAACGGATTCGCCCAGCGCGTACGCAAGTGGTGCGGGCCTACGAACTCCAGGCCGAGGCGGATGCCGTAAGCGCCAAGCACTTGCGCGCAAGTGCGCAAGCGGCGAGTTGCCAGCGCCATGAAGTGCGCAGCAGGCAAATCCGTAGACGGCAAAATATATGTGCAGCAGCTCGTGCAGCCAAGCGATGCCGCAGCCGCAGCCGTGGCAGCCAGACCCTTCAAGCCCTCGCGAAATGCCTCTTCTGTCCCGCGCCATTCCACAGGAAGTCCGATCGAGCCGATCACGACTCCGTTCGATGCGAGCAATTCGCGAGCTTGTTCCAATCCATGGCGCTCAATAAGGCCGCGAGCGTCGATGTCGACGGCTTGGAAGCCGTATTTCGCCGCAAGCTCAATGAGCTGCTCGTCGCTGTCCAGCTTGCCTAGACCTGCGCCTGACAATCCTCTTAACATGTTGTCACTTCTCCCCTCATTAAGTAAGTTATTAAATATCCCAGTTCAGCTTTACTTCGTTGCCCGTACGGGACGATTCGTAAATCGCATCTAGAATCAGGTTGTTCGTAAAGCCGGTAAGCGCCGAAGTGATCGGCTGTTTGCCCTCGCGAATGCATTCGAGGAAGTGACGGCTTAGACGTTGTCTCTCGCCTTCGTCATTGTCAGCTCTGGACAGCTCGGTTTCGATCGGACGATCGAATTTCTCGGTCAGCAGCTTGCCCTTCCCGCCGCGGTAGCTTGCGCCGCCCTCGGAGCCCATCAAGTGAATGAACGGAGTATTGTCGGTATCCATATGAACCGCCCAGCTTACTTCGAGCGACAGCGTGCTGCCGTCTTCCATTTTGATAAGCGCCGTTGCCAAGTCTTCCACGTCGTAGCTGCCATCCCAGTTCGGCTTGCCCCATGTACCGATGCCCTTGCGCTTAGGACCAAACTCCGCATACGTTGCGCCGTATACCGATACCGGTTTTGGATTGCCCATTAGATACAAGGCAAGGTCGAGCATGTGTACGCCGATATCGATCAACGGGCCGCCGCCGGCCTCGTCCATTTTCGTGAACCAAGTGCCCCATCCCGGAATGCCCTTGCGACGGAACCAGCCTGTTTTGGCCGTATAGATCTTGCCTAACTCGCCTCGCTCAACCTGCTCCTTAATCTGCATCGGAACCGATTCCCAGCGCATTTGGTGTCCGACCATTACGACTTTATCAGACGCCTGGCTTGCTTTCAATATTTGACGGGCAGCGTCGCTATTGATTCCCATCGGCTTCTCAAGCAGAACATGTTTGCCTGCTTCCAGCGCTTGAAGCGCAAGCGGAGCATGGAATTGATTCGGAACGCCTACAATAACCGCGTCCACGTCCGAGCGGGCGATAAGCTCCTCCGGGGAAGCAGCTACGTTCGCTATGCCGAATTCCTTCGCACGCTCTTGCGCGAGCGGCAAGTAAGCATCTGTGATCGCTGTAATCTCACACTGGTCTGCTAGTTTAGTAAATTCCGTCGCATGCACACGACCGATATTGCCTGCGCCAATGATGCCAATTCTAATTTTATTGTTGCTTGCCATAATAATTAGTCCTCCCGAAAGTTTCAGTCATTGTTATTTGTGCTGCATTTCAGCTAACTTAAATCCATTCACCCTACGTACTTTATGGTAAAATAAAAAGATAAAGAAAGCGCGCTCTTTCTTCGATAAAAGTCTCAGTTTTTCGGAGGTAGCTATAGAAGATGACCTATTTTCCCGATTACTTGAAATCGTTTCCAAATATGGACACCTCTTCACCGCTTCATATTAATTTGAATCGCTTGGATAGCGGCTTCCGCCCTCATCGGCATGATTTCTTGGAATTCTCCTATGTGATCGACGGCGCAGGCGCAGAAGCCATCAATGATGTCACTCATGTTATGAAGCCCGGCACGTTCACCTTCGTGCTTCCTTATCAAGTGCATGAAATATTCACGGAGCAGGACAGCACGCTTGTCCTTTATAATTGCAATTTCAGCATGGACTTGCTGATGGGACCAGGGCGTGATGAATCGCTCAATGATTTCATCGAACAATCCGCGCTTCCGTCCTTCGTCCAGCTAGAAGGGCAAGCAAGCGAGAAGATGCGCGCCCTCGTAGAAGAAATGTACGCCGAATATAAGAGCGCAAAGCCTTGGAGATTAACGTTGCTTCAATTAAAGCTTAAGGAAATATTGATCCACTTCGATCGCGAGCGGCGTATTGCAGCTCCGCAGCATATGGATGCCCAGCCCGCCAGTAAGAAGAGTTACTCGGTATGGCCGATCATTCACTATATCCATCTGCATTACCAAGAGGATCTGTCGCTAACCGACCTATCTGCCAAGTTCTCAATGAGCATATCCCGCATTAGCGAGGTTATTAAGGAGACGACAGGCCAGACATTCGTACACTTCCTGCACGATTTGCGGCTTCGCCATGCTTGCAGCCTGCTTGTATCGACGGAGATGAGCGTGTCGGAGATCGCGTTCGAGGTCGGCTATGGCTCGTACAAGACGTTCTCGCGTATTTTCCATGAGAAAAAAGGCGTCGTGCCGAAGGATTATCGCAAATTGAAAAGGTTCAGCGCAAGCACGGCAGCTACTGTAATAACCGATGCTCATTAGATCTCGTAATGATCATTATCGAACGAAAGCCGGGCCCGCTTGTTAAGCTGGCTCGGCTTTTCCCGTTCAATTGGTATAATGAATAACGGCGCTTACAACCCCTGCCACAACGAGACAGCCGTAAACGATAAAAGAAATAATCATCAACTGTCGCCTACTCACAGCTCCGCTTCCCTTCTGCGTCATAATAGGCTATGCCTCTTTCCTATGCCATACTATGCAGACCGTGACAAATGCGGAGATTGTCCGTGCTATTTCTTTATTTCCGCAACCGGGGCTATTTGCATGTTCTCACTTACCAGTAATTGTATTACAATAGACGTAATCAATAGACCGACATCATTCGTCATGAATCGCTTAAGCTGAATACTGATTCGAAGAGAGGTACGCATATGTCATTCGAGCATCAACAGAAGGCGGCGAGCAAGCATACTGCTTCCAAATCCAGCGATACGACGGCATCAGCCGGGAGCGCGGCGAGTCAAGCTTCCATGTCCTCCTCACAGCAGCAGCAGCTGCAATTACAGCAAGCAGGCGGCAATCAGGCTGCATTGCAATTGCAGCGCGGACAAGCCGCTCAGCGGAAAGCTGACGGAGGCCCAGCCGAAGGCGGTGCAGCCTCTGGCGGTTTAGGGGGCGGCAAGCTTCCGTTGCCTATGTATGACAAAATACAAGCCGCATTCAATGTCGACGCATCCAGCGTGAACATTCACGCGAATTCATCCGAAGCTTCGAAGGTCGGCGCGCTTGCATATACACAAGGAAACGATATCCACTTCGCGCCGGGTCAATATAATCCCGAATCCTCGCAAGGACAAGAGCTGATCGGCCACGAAATGACCCATGTCGTACAGCAGCGCGCTGGCAAAGTGAAGCCGACGACGGAGATCGGCGGCATGCCCGTCAACGACGACCCGAAGCTCGAACGCGAAGCAGAGAGTATGGGCAGGCGCACTGCCGCGGCCAGCAGCCCGGTCCAGCGCTCTGCCGATCCGACTGCCGCAGCCTCCGCTTCTTCAGGAGGAGGCTCGCATGCAAAGGCGCCTATTCAGCGGCTGCCTACCCGCAGGCAAATGGAGAAGGAATTAAATCCTAAGTCGAACTTTCTTTTCATTAAGAACAGTACGCGGGTGAAGTCATTCCTCTCCCTCCTCGACAAGTTCAATAACTATGTGGACGGGACGGATGTTGGACGAACAGCCGACGCGATCAAGAAACAGATGGTCGTACTCAAGTCGCTGTACGGCAGCATCGAGCAATCCGCGCTTCAATATATAGAAACCAAGGAGGAGGGCGGCAAGCAGGATGCGATGGCTCAATTCGTTGAGCGATTGAAGCGAGAACGAGCGCTTATGCTTTTGAAGGCGCAGAACTTTGTCGACTCCCCTCCCGATCTCCCGCCAAAATGGTTCATTGTCATGACCAGCCTGCGCGGCATGGACCCGACGACAATTAAAGATATTAACAAAACCGGCGAGAGCGGCAGCGGAGCGCTCAACTCCGTTGACTTCGTCAATCTCGGTGATCGCGAAGGCGTATTTAAGGGCGACAAGCAGAGGATCGTGGAAGGAAGCGAGCTGCAGGGCGCTTCCGAAGACGAGAAGCGCGCTGCGGATACAGAGCATTGGGTAGCGGGCACGATGGCCAAGATCAATACGAATGATGCTCATATGGCAGCGCGTAACGTAGCGGCCTCAAGGCTAGACAAATGGCTGGGAGCAGGGGTCATCGCACACGCTGAATTCGCGCTACACGAGAGCGGCGGCACAGTCAAATCCGGGTCTTTCATGGAGAAAGCCAAAGGGCAGCAAGCGGGCAAGTTCGAGACGACGACTATCGACTTCGCCGACCCGGTGCTGCAGCGGAGTCTCTCTCGCTTACAGCTTATGGATGCGCTGTGTATGCAGGTCGATCGCCATACGGGCAACTTTTTCGTCCAGACAGACGATAGCGGCAACGTTCTTGGCATTACCGGCATCGATAATGATATGTCGTTCGGTGAGCGGACTGAGGTGCATAAGGGCTCACAGGAATATCCGGGCCTGAGTCGTTTCGTCGACAAAGACTTGGCGGAGCGCATCATCGCGCTTCAAGACGACGATCTCATCTTCATTGTCGCTGATCTACTGTCTGCCGCCGAGGTGAAGGCATTGCTTACGCGGCTAAGCTTGCTGAAGGCGCATCTGAAGAAGCTGAAAAGCGATGGCAAGCTGCTCGACGCCGGCGACTGGAACAAGCAGACATCGGACGACCAGCTGGAAGAGAAAACAAACTATTTGAACACCTTCAATTGGAAGCTCTCCAAGACATAACAAGCAGGACTGCGCGGCAGTCCTGCTTGTTTTCTTTTTTTACGGGTACATTCTACTCTACCAACCAGCTGTCTATGATCCTCATTTGTCTCGTAAGGCTATCGCACAAGCCATTCCAATGGGATGAGCATATCTTATATTAGACTACTAGGAAAGGAGCTGACAGAATAATGTGTTGCAAACCATTTTGCCCTACTGTTCGCGTATTCGATCCTCCTGTCACGGTTGTAAACGACGTATTTCACCCACAAATCGTGGAAGTCGTTCATCAAGTGAATGTCGTTACCCGTCACCACTGCGTGCCGTGTGAAAAACATATCTATGAATATTGTTACCACGATGAAGGGCTCTCCCAAAGTGGGGAAGATAGCAGTAACGGAACATCTACTATTTCCAGAACGAAATCGAGAAAAAAACAAAAACGTTCCAAACGATAATCCATTCGGGTCAAGCGTAAACGGCTATCGCTACGCACGAACCGTTAGCTGCGTCTATACGCAGCTCGGTTCTGTGCCGTCCTTTGGCGGCGTTAGCTAACGTTTCGCGGATGAAATATAAGTCCGTTTATAAGCCTGAAACTTATAAAATTCTTATATTTTAGAAAACGAAGAAAAAGGGCAACCGATCGTTTCATCGGAATGCCCTTCTCTAGTTTTTAGCCTTTATTACTTATATAGGCTCGCTTTTTCTTTCAGCAAAATGATAGACGCCTAGCCTTTGATCGGTCTCGCGAATCCGATGAATCAGCCGGCACAGATTACCCATCATATCGGCATCCCTCGTGGTCGAGGCGGCTTGATACAAGGTGTGGAGACAGCCTAGCGCGTGGTCCCTGTTGACTGCGCCATTCCTTAAATTACTTAGAACTTTCTCCGTCTCGGCATTAATGAACCATACGACACGCTGTTTTAAAGAAGAATTTTTCAACGATCAGCCCTCCGATGAATGTCATGAAGCTTACATTAATCAGTATAACGATCCTCTGCCAAAAACACTGTCGAAGAACGACGTCGAAAAACAACTTGTTTGGTTGGTTTTCTGCCAATAAAAGTCATTTATTTCAATTCGCTAACCGTTCCCCGCTGACGGGATGGAATGAAAGCCGATGCAAGCAGGACAAGCATGCTCACGGCGCCAAGCCATACCAGCACAGTGGTCGCATGGTTCATCGACAAGCCTTGGCCGAAGAAGAAGATTTCGCGCAATCCGTCGATCATGAAACGCATCGGAAGCCATGTCAGCACATAATCCTGATAGAACGAAGGCAGGAACTCAGCCGGCATATTAAGCAGCGGTCCCCCGAAGAATAAAAAGATCACGAAGATTGCCATCCCTTTGATGCCGATCAACGAAAATACGGCAGAAATCATTAGGAAGAAAGCAATGTAGCTGATCGCAAGGAATATGGCCGTTTCATTGAACTGCGGAATGTTAAGACCCCAGCTGTCAGCGAACCATGTGAAGCTATAGCCTGCTATTAAGGCGAGTACAATGCCGCAGATGACTTGCATAGCATTTACCTTTAGCTTCGCTATAGGGGATGTGAGCTTCAAGCTTTGTTTTACGAACAAGAAAATAATGCTGCCTACAATACTTGCCATCCATAGCGGCTGGAACAATGCGAAAGGCGCGTTGCCGCCCGCACTATGCGTACCTGTCACGTTCACATTCGTTACGTCTTTGACAATCGGCGCTGCCAGCGCTGCTGCTTGTTTCGTTGACACCGTTCCTCCCTGCTCATCGAAGAACGCTATCAGCTCGCTTTGCAGCTTCGCATTAACGCCGTCTACCATCTGATTCAGCGCTTGGCTTGCCATTGTTGAAGCCATCGTGCTCATCCCTTGATTGACGTATATGCTAATATGAGCTTGCGTCGGGTCAGGTGAGCGCAGTGAAGCTTGATTGCGGCTGAAGTCGGCAGGAATAACGAGCGCTGCGTAATATTGCTGATCGTTAAGGCCTGCTTGAACCTCTTCGTCACTACCAACGGCTACCCACTTGATCGGCGCCTCTTCATCTGTAGCGCTAGCCGCGGCTTGCGCATTCTGAATAATAAGCTCGCCCATGTTCACATTGCCTTGATTCGGGATGTCGACTCCTTCATCCTCGTTCACAATCGCGATCGGCAATTGCTTCGGTGCCGGATTAATGGAAGGAATAGACGTCAGGCTAAATATAAATAATACAGCAATAACGATAATCGGCAGTAATAATGTCAGTTTGTTTTTGAATAAATTCATGGTAAGCCTCTCCCTCTCTTATCTCAAAACTTTTCATTGATTGAACGTACGTTCAATTAAATGGCCCAAATAAATCCTTGAACGCCGGTTGTTGCTAGGCGGTTCAAGGATTCTATTGCTCCCATAAGGTGACGGTAAAATCGATCATCTCTTTAATATACTTTCCTTTGTCCTGCTCCTGCACGAATTCGATACCGATAATTTCGCTAAGGATAAGCTGCATGCCGGCGCCGACAACTTGCCTCGAAGCAAGATCGTAATTAAGCTCTCGAATCTCGCCCTTCTCATGCCGCGCTTGCAGGAACTCTCTGAAAAATTGCTTCTGTACTTGTATAAATCCGCTTAGCTTCTCTCGCTCTTCCTTCTCGAGCACATCGCTCTCGCGAATCAATATCCGAGCCGAATCCATATCTTCCATGAACAGCTCGTACATACGTCTGATCAACGCGACAAGTGCTTCACGGAGCGGTAATTGCTCGATATGTTTATTGACTAACGATATTTCCGTGAATCTCCGTTCGAAGCTTTCTTGAAGCAGCACCGATAATATTTCACGTTTGCCCCCAGGAAAATAATGATAAAGAATACCATCCCCCATGTTTAACTTCCGATTAATTGCACGTACGGGAGTGCCGTGATAGCCTTTCTCGGCGAACAGCGCTTTAGCTGTCTCAAGCAGCTTCTCTCTTGTTTCGGCTGCCTGTTCCTTGCGTGTGTTACGAGCCATGCTGATCACGTCCTCCTTTCATTCAACGTTCGTTTAACGAAATATTACGTCAAACCAGTTATAATGTCAACTCGTAATCCATCCTTTATTTATGACAACAGACGCCCGCCACATTGGCGGACGTCTGAATTTAATCAAGATTGCTTTGCCCGGAACCTGATTCCTGCTTACATTGTTCCTCCGCCTCGGCGGATATTAGCTGGAATCTGCTCAGGACCACGATTTATATTGTCATAAATAAACTGGGCGACTGCCCGTTCGTTGAAGCCGTCCAGCACCATCGTCTTCGTCCATGCCGTCACGACAAGCTCTGTGCCTTCTGGCAGCTCATCGTTAGGAACGGCTAGTACGCCAGCCCCTGCCTCACGGAACTTCGCTAAATATTGCAGCAGGTTTACTTGATCGTGAGTAGCGGATGGACGGTAATGGATAATAATGTCGCCATGCTCCAGATTGTGAACAAGCAGCTCGAAGTCCGGCCGTTCGCTATAGAAGCCGAATTTAATGTCATGCGGGCTATGCGGTCCCGAAGTCGGGATGCTCATCTCGTAATCGACTTTGCTGTCGGTATGATCCGCACCGAAATATTCGTCGGTTTTTACCTCTATCTTCATATCGTAATTCAACTCTGCGACATCATATGTCTGCATCCACTTTGGCAAGTAATGTACAAACACGAGAATAAGCGCGACGACAATGAGCAAATGGCCTGATAGACGCCACTTCTTCACGGTCTGCTTCAACAAATTCCGCTCTTCCTTCTTCATTCGGTTGACATTTAATTTATTTTTGCGGGCGGCCAAAATATAACTTATGATGGCAATGATAAGGATAAGTCCTGCAGCATATAACCAAATTGCCGATTCCGAGCCTTGATTGTGCATATTAATATGAGTTTCCATAATCGGTTACAACACGACCTTTCTTTCGATAATTATGTCATTGCTAATACGGTCAGCGCCATAAGAAGCAGCAGCGCATAAACGGAAATGACGATTGCAGGCGTCTCCAGCTTAACCGGAATCGCTCGCTGCGGTTCAATAAGCTGGCGCAGCCTATAGTTGATAGCTTCATCAGAGAACGAGGCGAGAACGGGACTAGTCGAAGCGCTGCGGATGATGCCGCTGCTTTGCACCATTTTCAACAACGCGCCTCCAAGCCCAAGCTCCGAACCCGTTGCCTTGATGGCATGCTCGTCCGCTTGCAGCTCGCACATGATTTTGTAATTCGCATGCGACCATCGCGTTAACGGAATGAACCAAAGCGACTGCGCGATAAGCTGGAGCACAAATAGCTTCAATGCGTCATAGTTGTGACGATGGAACGCCTCATGCGCAATGACGGCCTCGAGCTCCTGCTCGTCCAGCAGTCCTACAAGTCCACTCGATAAGACGATCATCGGCTTACGAAATCCCATTGTGAACGCAAGCGGCTCCGCTCGGTCGATGACGATCATTGATGCACGCGACGAAACATGAAATCTATGCTTCAATTCCTCCGTATACTGGTGCATGTGAAGCGAAATCATTGCTGCTTTGAAGCGTGTTAAGCGTACGTATTGCTGGATTATTCGAATGAGTGCTATGAGCAGCATATGGATAATGAACGCATTCATTGCGTAAGTAATCAGGTTATAATACCACGATTGCTGCTTGAATAAGCTAAGACACAACTTGAAAATATTCAGATGCACATTCATTCCGAACATAAGATGAGCCGCATACATGCCGATCTGTCCAAGCACGACCAGAGCGATAAGTACGCTTAACGACAGGACGATATTCGACTTCGTTTTCCAACTTGTCATTGGCTGTCCTTCTTAAGCTGTCTTAACTTGGCCTCCAGCTGCTGAATCAACGACTCGTCAACGTCTTTAATCGCATCGAGCATGTGGTTAATGACGACGCCTCCGAACTCGTCAATCAAGTTCTCGGTCAGCTTCCTTGATTGCTCTTCGATGAAAATCTCCTTCGACTGGGTCGGACGATACAAGGAAAGCCTTCCTTGCAGTCTCCTCTGCAGTATGCCCTTCTCGACTAACCGATTCATCACGGTCATAACCGTATTGAAGTTAACGGGCTTGTCTTGTGCAAGCTTGTGCTGAACGTCTTTGATGCACAGCTCCTCCGCATCCCACAGCAGCTCCATCACTTTCGCTTCCAAGGAGCCAAAAAACCGGTTCAAACCGATTTCATCATATTTAAAATGATTGATTTTCATTCCGCTCCCCCTCCACTACACATTATAGTGCAACGACCTGCGCCAGTTCAAGCTGCTTCCTTTTAATAACATCTCACCTCTAATAATCCGACAAAATATCGCCATATTTGCAAAACGTCCTCCAATACTACTACAATAGTAATTAACAAATCTAAGGAGGCTTCCCACTATGAGCACATTTAAATCTTGGCTGCAGAGCAGCAAGCAAGGGCTGACCGATCAAGTTAAAAAGTTTAAAAATAAAGAATTTCTGGACGCAGTCGTGGCAGGATGCGCGATTGTAGCTGGAGCTGACGGCTCTATTGATTCCGCCGAGAAACAAAAAATGACCGGCTACATAAGCCGCAGCGAAGAATTAAAAGTATTCGATATGAGCGATGTCATTAACCGTTTCAACCATTTCGCCAGCAATATCGAATTTGACGGCATGATCGGCAAACAAGAAGCGCTTAAGGCGATTGCGAAATTCCGCAGCAAGCCTGATGTCGCACGCGTCATCGTTGGCGTATGCAGCGCGATCGGCGCGGCGGACGGCAACTTCGATCCGCATGAGAAAGCAGCGGTTACCGATATTTGCAACGCGCTTGGTTTGAACCCTAGCGAATTCAGCTTGTAATCGTTATGGAATGAAGAAGAGCCCTTACGCTAGATAAAGCGTACGGGGCTCTTTTGGTTGATATTTATGGGATTAGAGCGTATAAATTTGAGATACTTTGCCATTCGTGAACGTTACGTATTGACTTAAGCCGTAACCCCACGTTTCGATCGTAATCCCGCTGCCGCTTACAACACTAGAGGAACTCGGATTTCCCCACGACAGTAAGACTTGATCCTTCGTCATGCCGACGCCGATTTTCTCGGCTTTGACCGCTGTCCATATTTTCGTGGACCAGTTATATTTTTTGTACGGATCATACGTCAACAGATAGTAATCTGTAGCTAGATACGATTCTACGGCACTGCTGCCATACAATACGCTTGACTTGACTTTAACGCCTTTCGTCGTTTGGAAAACAATTACGAAATCTTTTGATGCATCGGGAATGATATCAATAATCGTTAGTTTAATGAATCGGTCTGCACCTGGAACATGATTAGACCAATAAGACTTCCCAATGTACTTCGTTAAAGTGCCAAGCGCCTCTCTCTTCAGCACGTTCGCTGTTTCAGGCGTTTCGATTTTCATTTTGGCTGCGCCGAACAAGATCGTGATCGTCTTGTACTTGGCATCCCATTGCAGCTTAGCACCGAATACTTTCGTCAACAAGGCTGCCGGGAACACGGCTGTTCCGTTTGCCGTTTGAATCGGACCTCCGAGCACTACCTCCTTGTCATTCACGGTGGCTTTGGCTTCGCCTGACTTCAGCTTGATCGCCGTGCTTCCAACCTTGATATCGAATGTCTTCGACGCTGCTGTATACACAACTGTACCGCCGAGCGATTTGAAGACAGATTGGATAGGCACATAAGTTACATTCTTAATCTGCGCTGCATTTTTAAGGTTCGCGCTCAGACTTGTCGTTACAGTAAGCGTCTTCGCTGCAGTCCCGGATGTAACGGTAACTTTGGATACTCCGACGCCGAGTGCTTTAAACGTACCATTGCCAATAGCTTTCAATAAATGCGGTTTGTCGATTTGTACAGTGGCTTGGCTCAAAGGCACTTTCTTCGTTTCACCTGTAGAATACGTCTCGGAAATTTCCGCTTTAATGCTATCTCCTACATTCGGAGTTAGATTAGATAGATCAAAAGTTAGATCAGCTACTTTTGGAATCTCAATCGGCTTCTCCAATCCATATTTGTACAATTTCCAATCTCCGCTATTAGTTAAGAAGTAAAAAGATTCATCATCTTTTAAAGCCGAAATCTGCTTCACATTTTTTATACCCGTAAGTTGCTTCTCTAGTTTATATCGGTATTCATAATCACCTGTTACCCACACAGTTCCATCCTTAAGAGTTACGAGAAGCTGTCCGTTGTCGGCAAATACGATACCCGATGCATCTGATGTCACCTTCTCAGGTATGATCTTCCATCCGTTCTCGTAATCGATATTTCTCTCATCATAAATCATGACTTCACCGCTGGAACTTAAAGTTGCGGTCCGCCCTTTATTGTATTCCATGACAGTAGCATCAATAGCAATAATAGATGCAGCGTCACTTAGAGTATAGTTTTCTTCCACGCCTGCTGCTGATAGTACCCCTGACTTTGTAAGGTAAGCAAGACTTCCTCCGCTTCCGCCGATTAGGCGAACTTTAGAAGTCATTTTGTAACCATCGGTTGACCATAATGTGCCATCAGTCTTCAGATATGAACCATACACTAACTGGCTGATGCCTGTTTGTTTGGTGTCTACTGTCGGTTCAGTAATGTAATCCCAAGAAACAAGCTCTCCCTTTTTCGTTACACCAAAGCCCTCTTTGCCATATCCTACGATCTGCGCGATATCCAAATTTTTACGGATTGGGCCATTCGAGTTTTTCACCCAGATCGAACCGTCATCCAATAAAAAGTTGTCGTAAGCCACGCCTATTACTTTCGTACCAGTACTAGCTGCTAACGCTACAGTTCCGAGCGAAGCAACGGACAATACAGTTAAGCAAAAAACGACCAATATTGATAAATATCTCTTCAAATCTATCTCTCCTCACTTATGTAGTAGGAATATTGTACCATGTATGTAGCGTACAAGTAAGGAAAATTTCGGAATCTATAATTTCGATATCTTGCTTTTTTATTGAAAATGGCGTACAGAATGCACTCTTGGAGGGTATACTAAAGCAAGAGGTGATCAGCATATGGAAACGTGGAATGATCAATTTGAGAGACGTCCTATTCAAGAGACAGGGGTATCACGGGTAGACTTAAGCGAAGAGAAATGGCAGGCAATCCTGCAGAACGATATCACCTATGACGGCAAGTTCTGGTACGCTGTCAAGACAACGTCCATCTTCTGCCGTCCATCTTGCAAATCTCGGCCCCCTAAGAAAGAAAATGTCCGCATCTTCATGGCACCCGAGCAAGCGTTAGCGGCACGATTCCGCCCGTGCAAGAGATGCAAACCCACAGGCGAGAAGCTGCCGGACGACGAGTGGATCAGCCTTGTCTCGGAATATATGAACAGCCATTATAATGAAAACATCACGTTGGAGCTGTTGGCCGAGATTAGCCATAGCAGCCCCTTTCATTTGCAGCGTACGTTCAAGCGTCTTTGCGGCATAACTCCCACTGAGCATATGCAGCAGTTGCGAATGGAGCATGCCAAAAGATGGCTTGCCGAATCCGATCTTAAAATTGCCGACATCGGCTTGCAGGTTGGAATGACCAATACGCCATATTTCGTCACCTTATTCAAACAGAAGGTCGGCTGTACGCCTGCAGTTTATCGGCGACAGTACAAGAAAGGGGATAACATTCATGAAAGCTGACAACCATTCATCTATCTATTGGTCGCTATTATCAGTAGACGATTGGAAGCTTCATCTAGCAGCTACACCCATAGGACTTTGCTATATTGGCTCGCAAAATCAATCGCTGGATGAGATATCCCTTTGGGCTAGCAAGAAGTTCCCCGGCAGCGCGCTCGTACAAGATGATAAAATGCTGGAGTCATACAAAACGATATTAATTGGTTATCTGCGAGGTACGGTGGACAGCGTCGACATGCCGCTCGACCTGCGAGGAACTGCTTTCCAATTGGACGTGTGGAAAGCGTTATGCGAAATACCGTATGGACAAACTTCGTCGTATTCGGAAATCGCCAGCCGCATCAACAAGCCTTCTGCCGTACGGGCCGTGGGCACCGCGATCGGAGCTAATCCCGTCCTCATTACTGTCCCTTGTCATCGGGTAATTGGCAAGAACGGCTCGCTAACCGGTTTCCGTGGCGGCCTTAGCATGAAGTCAGCGTTGCTCGAACTAGAGCAGAGTCGTTCCGGCATCGATAACAATACGAAGGAACACATCGTACATGGCTAACGAGACTTACAAGCGCACGCATCCGAAAACCATTTTGAACAAAGGAACCGGTTATCTATCGGGATACAGCCATACGCTTAATCCGTATGCAGGCTGCTCTTTCAGCTGCTCATACTGTTATGTACGCCAAATGCCGATCTCCCTCTTCCGGCAGGAAGCATGGGGATCATGGGTAGATATTAAGCAGGACGCGGCGAAGCTGCTCCGCAAGGAGCTAGCGATTGCGAAGCGCAAAGGGCCTGTGACGATCTTCATGTCCACGAGCACCGATCCTTATCAGCCCGTCGAGCACAAAGAAGGCGTCACCCGATCCTTGCTGGAAGCAATGGTCGATGAACCGCCTGATTTCTTGTTCGTGCAGACGCGGAGTCCGCTTGTGCGCCGCGATATTGATTTGTTCGCTCAGCTTGGAGATCGCGTGCGGATCAGCATGACGATAGAGACGGATATCGAGGATATCCGCAAGCAATTTACGCCGGAAGCTCCGCCGATTGCGGCGAGGCTGAAGACGCTGCAGCTCCTCCGAGACGCCGGCATTCCTGCGCAAGCGACCATCGCGCCAATTCTCCCAAGCAGCGAGATGTTCCCCAAGCTGCTAAAGCCGCTCGTTAATCGCGTATGTATCGACGACTACTATATGGGCGACGGAAGCGGAGGCAAACGAACGAAGTCTATCGGTATGGAATCGATCTATGCCCGATTAGGACTCGAGAATTGGTACAAACCGGACGCCTATCGGTTCGTCTATGATCGCTTCATCGAAATATTTCCCGCCGAACAAGTATATATAAGCCAAAGAGGCTTTGAGCCTTAAAAAAGCTTATTCGGAAGATAGCTTCCACAAATAGATCGATGCGACTGTACCGAAGGGCGAATAGAACGTACGATACTCGTCGAACTGCTTTTTGGACAGCTCGCTTAAGCCGTATAACCTCATCATTCCCTTGCGGATCGCCGCATCGCCCCAGCTTACGATATCCGGCCGCTCCAAGGCATGAATAAGCAGCATCTCTGCCGTCCATTGCCCGACACCTTTAAGGGACGTAAGCCTCGCTGCAACCTCGGCATCCGGCATGTCATTAAGCTCTTCCAATTGCAATTCGCCGTGCACAATCGCGCTCGCAATCGCATGGATATTCTCAGCCTTCCTCATGGACAACCCGCAGCTCTTGATCGCTTCTACCGTATGCTGTGCCAGATTGTTTGGGGTCATCGCACCGAGGCGCTCCTGCATTCTGGCCCAAATCGTATCAGCAGCCTTAACCGATATCAGCTGACCGACCATCGCTTCCACGAGGGATGCGAATAAATCAGGAGTAACCTCGCGCTGCGGCAAGCCTAATCGATCAATCGCCGCACCTAATACAGGATCGGCTTTCCTTAAGTAATCCAGCTCGCGCTGTCCGTAATCAAAGTTTTTTTTATTAGCAGTCTCCAATGGTATCTGCCTCCTCATCACAAGTATACCGAATATGACTACACTATAACGCTTCGGAGGCTTGTTGTGCGGCTATTCGAATAGAATAGCAACATTTTGTAATCGAACGCTACAGCTTCCGAGCCGCTTCGCAGAATTGCTCCAGCGCCTGGGTGAGCAGCGATCTTGGGCAAGCCAGGTTAATCCGCAGCCAGCCCGCTCCATCCTCGCCGAAGCCGGAGCCTTCGTTGAAAGCTACCTTCGCCTGATGGAACATAAGCTCCTTCAAGCCGCGCGAATCTAGACCAAGCGATCGGCAATCCACCCAGAGCAAGTATGTCGCGTCAGGCATCATCGTCTTCACTTGCGGAAGATGCTCGGCTAAATATTGATTAGCAAATTCGATATTCCCCTCGATATATACGAGAAGCTCATCCAGCCATGCCTCTCCTTCATTAAACGCCGTCTCTACTGCGTCTTCGGCGAAATGGTTCGCATTCCGGAGGCCAAGCAGCTTCAAGCGCTGATCCATTCTACGCCTGGAGGAGGCATTCGAAATAACCATGAATGACGTGTGAAGACCTGGGAGATTGAACGTCTTTGTAGCCGAAAGACAAGTAATCGTAATGTCTGCGAGCTCTGGAGACAACGATGCGAATGCAGTATGACGATTCCCCGAATGAACGAGGTCGGCATGTATTTCGTCGGATACGACCGTAACCCCATAACGCAGACAAAGATCGCCTAATCGGCGCAATTCATCCTCGTTCCAGACGCGCCCGCCCGGATTATGAGGACTGCAAAGCAGAAGCAGCTTTGCACCGGCTTGGAACATTGCTTCCATGCCGTCGAAGTCCATTTCATACCGATTTTTGACGACGCGCAGCGAGCTTGCCCCAACCACACGGTCGTTGCCCCGAATCACTTCATAGAACGGGTAGTACACCGGCGTCTGAATGACAACCGTATCGCCTGGCTCGCTGAACAGCTGAACGGCTAAGCTTAGCGAAGTGACAACGCTTGGCGAGTCGACGATCCAGTCATTCTGAATGGTCCATTCATGCCGGCGGCTGTACCAGCTAACGATCGCTTCATGATAGCTGTCTGTTCGAACGGAATAGCCGTAAGACCCTAACTGGGCACGTTCCACGAGACGTTTTGTGATCGCAGGTACAGTTAAGAAATCCATATCCGCAACCCATAAAGGAAGGAGATCCTTCGCGCCGAACATCGCTTCCGCATGATCCCATTTAAAAGAACGCGTATTTTTACGATTCACGATTTGGTCAAATTGATTGTTGGCTGCCATGTAGCTTCACCAGTCTTTCTTCATAAAGTATGTCTTAATCATAGTGCTTCTTGCCGTAAAAGAAAATAGAGAGCAGCAGCGCCGCTCCCTAATGAATTATACCGTATATTTGCGAACCGCTGGCAATATAACCGTTGCAATCAGCTCAAGATTACGAGTCAACACTTCAAAGGATACGCCGCCAAAATCCATTTGCGCGATATACCGTTGATGGCCGAACAGCTCATGCTGATACAATATTTTCTCAATAATTTGCTGTGGACTGCCCACCATCATAGCATCCTTTACATCTGAGCCTTGGGCAAAATGCTGCATCGGGTAGCTTCTTCCGTTAATAAGCTCCATTCCTTTGTTCACATGAGGATAGGCCTCGCTAAGCGCCTGCTGCGTCGTATCAGCGACGTGGAATAAGCCCGCGGTCGCTACCGGCAGCCCCGCAGCGTCATGTCCGCTCCGTGAAGCGGCCTCCCGATAAGCATCGATCGATCGCTTGAAGCTCGTCGCGGGACCGCCGAGTGTAGCCAACATCATCGGAACGCCTGCGGCACCAGCCTTAATCGCGCTTTCCGGCGGTCCCCCTACCGCTCGCCAGATCGGCAGCTTACCGCCGCGAGGGCGGGGATATACGTTGGCATCGTTGAGCGGAGCTCGGAACTGGCCTTTCCACGTAACTGATTGCTCTTCGTTGTTAATCTTTACAAGCAGATCGAACTTCTCTTCGAATAAAGCTTCGTAATCGCGCACGTTATAGCCTAACAACTCGAACAACCCGATACGGGAAGCGCGGCCGGCAATAATTTCTGCACGCCCCTTCGAGATCAGATCGATTGTCGCGAAGTCCTCATAGACGCGGACAGGGTCAGACGTGCTTATAATCGTGGACGAGCTTCCGATCTTAATATTGTTCGTTGCTTGAGCGATTGCGCCAAGCACGACAGAATGCGCCTGGGTAGTGAAGTACTCCTGGTGGCTCTCGCCAACGCTAAAGAAATCAAGTCCGGCCTCATCAGCCAGCTTCGCCAATTCAATAATCTCGTGAATCCGTTGCTCTGCGGATATCCGTTTGCCCGTATGAGGATCCGGAATATGGTCTCCGAGCGTATATAAACCAAATTCCAGGCCTTTGCTCTTATTCAATCGATATGATTCCATGCTGATTAGCCCTTCTTTCTTCTTGGTTGCATGAGTATAATCTTGCTGCTTTTCTCATGGGCTAATCTTATACCATTGCTATTCAAATTGTAAGTATGCACTTATAAGTGTTATAGTATCCAAAAAGATACTAATGGAGGCCCTATGAAGATCCAGCCCGAGCTCTGCAAAGTGGAAGACGCACTTTCGATAATCGTAGGCAAGTGGAAGACGAGCATTTTGCTGCATCTCATCTCCACAGGCACGATGCGCTATGGCGAAATCAAGAAAGCCATGGGCACTATAACGCCCAAAATGCTAACCACCCAACTAAAAGAACTCGAGGAAGAAGGAATCATCCAGCGCGTCGTCTTTCCTCAGGTACCGCCTAAGGTTGAGTACTCGATGACGGAATACGGCATGACTCTTGAGCCGATATTGACAGCTCTTCATAATTGGAGCGCAGCGCATCCGTCGCACAAAGCCAGGACAAACTCTACACAGACTACAAATCAATGATGGAGCCTCATGACCTAATTGGGCTAGAAAGTATATCTGTTTCGGATAAACAAGCCTTCTTGAGAGCGGCAATAGACGGCGGTTGTGTTTGGAGTAGGCGGGGTTGCAGACATAGTAAGATGGGGAAGCCATCCCAACAGCCTACTGGCTATTGGGATGGCTCTTCTTGATGCTTGCTGCTATTGCAGAACGACGCTGTCTACATAGACGGAAGTTGCTCCGCTCGAGTTGCTCGGCGACATATATAGAATACCGATTTCCCTTACATCGCCGAGATTCGCGACCCCGCTAAGGCTTAGCGTAACGGTTGTCGCCGAGGACGAATTGATGTTTACGGTTGGCGATTCATACCAAGTATAGCTTGATCCGGTCTTGATGAACAACTTCGCCTGCAGGCCGCTTCCGAAGGTCCCCCAAGCTGCATGCTTCACTTTGGCGGTGACGGAGCTTTTGCCGCTAAAGTTATTCGCGCCTGTATACTTGAGCGTGAATTGGCCGCCGCTGCCAAGCGTGACATCCGCCTTCAAGGAGCTGCTGCCGCTTGTCGCCCATTCCGTTACTGACCATGGTCCGCCGCCTGCATTAAGTGCTGACCATCCTTGAATATTGCCGCTTTCAAAATCATATAACGTCGAGCTGCTGCCGCCACCTCCGCTGTTGAACACCGTAGCCTTCACGGAAGTCGCCTGAATGCCGTTCGTACCATTAACGACGAGGTTCCCCCACGAAGTGAGCGTCTGCCAATCGCTTGTCGTCATATCGAGCCATGAATTGGAGGAATCATTCCCCGTCCAAGACCAAGCCATATATCCAATTCCTTTGGCCTGAGATTGGTTCAACACCTCTTGCGCATTCACTTGGCTGCCTAGGTTGTTGTTGCCGTTATTGTAATTGTAGCCGAATTCCCCGATCATCACGGCGAGTCCCAGGTTTTTAATATTTTGCAGCTCCGTGCCGATGCTGCTTGCATTGTTCCACGAGCCGTACATATGGATGGAGAACATCACGTTATGATCCGGGTCATGCGTCAGCAAAGCATTGCCGTACGCTTTGATCGGCGATGCATTCTGTCCCCATCCCGATCCGTCGACAACGATCGTATTGTGGATGCCCGCATTCCGAATCGTCGATATAGCAGTCTTGTATGCATCTCGCCAGGCAGTATCGGCCAAGTCGTTGCCGCCCCATTCATTGGCGATATTCACGAGGACGTATTTCTCGTTATTGTTAAGTATCGTCTTTACAGCGCTTTGGGTAAAGTACTGCGCCATTTGATTAAGCAGCGTGGCGCTGTTCGAACCCGTTGCATCGTGAAGCTCCACGATGGCGATCATCCCAAGCTCCTTGCAACGGTCGATTATTTGTTGGAGACGCGTTGCCGAGCCGCTCGTCTGCCATACGATACGCACAGCATTCGCTTTGTTATTCGCAATAGTCGTCAATGCCGAATAAGCTTGTGTGTCGAACCAAATATGCGGGTTATTGACGCCGCGAATTACGAAGTTATTCCCGTTGGCATCCTTCAGATTGGTTCCGCTTACATAAAATCCGTTAGCGGCATGTGTCGGCTGCGGTGCGACGAAAGGTATGGTTAAAGCGAGTAATACGGTAAACATAAACGTTAGCTTCCACCTGCGAGTGATCATCAACATTTTTACTAAATCCCTCCTCTTATGGTTAGGAACGACAACCGCCGTCCATATGAGAAGTATAACTTCACGGCCAACCCATAATAAATGTCATGATGCTACTGTTTATATGGCTTAATGCGAGAAGGTTTCAGGCGAGGTTAGCTGTACATAAAAAAAAGCGGCGCAAGGATCATCCTTGCACCGCTTTTACCGTATTTACGCTCGTTCTATCGTGAACTCGAAAGCAAGATCCTGCTCGCCCGAGATCGTATATTCCTCATGCACCGGAGCACCCCAGCTGTCGTCGCCGCCGACGCCCATCTGGCGCCCTGCTACCGTGATAACCGTGTAGTGCACCTCCGGCAGCTCGTAATGATGCTGCGCGTTCTCCAGCTCGAACGCCGTATAAGGCGATACATTACATTCCACCGGCTCACCGCTCGAGACGATACGAATGCCTTGTCCATCACGATTGCGTACGCTTAGACGTCTAACGCCCATACGGTTGCCTGACTCCTGAGGCACGGCATATGCAGCAACATTGTCTGCCGCCGTATTCTCGAATATGCATAACCGCGCGCCGTTCGCACGGTCAGCATAGTTCTCCTCGGGCCCCATTGCATACCATTCCAACTGATCGTAATCGGCCTTCACCTTGAACGACACGGCGAAGATCGGCAGACGAGGCAGCCCTTGAGCACCTTTGTATTCCGCTTGCACTCGAATCGAACCGTTCGCGCTTACGGTATACGCAATCTTAGCTTCAGCCGTCTCGCTGATCGAGAAGCGGAATCGATAAGCTACTGTTATAGAGCTTCCGTCCTCTGCCTCCGACACGTCGATTCCTACACATTTGCGAGTAAGACTTGCTGCATACCATAGACCGGAATCATAACCCTGAGCGTACCCTTTGTCATTGTCCGTCGTCGCCCGCCAGAATAGCGGCGCAGGCGGCATAGCGATCATCTCGCGTCCCTCGAATACGATCGACGTCATCGTATGGGCCTGCTTCGAGAACATAATGCGGAAATCAGTACCATGCACGCCGATGTTCACATCCCCGTTCGCAACTCTTAGCTTGCCATTAGACGATGCTGTACGTGCAGCCTCACCGGCAACCTTGAAGATATGCTCACCGAACGCGATCTCATAACCTTCTTCCGCCCAAAGCGTCTGCTCCTTCAGCGTAAGTAGAGCATGAACCGCATATTCGCCTGGCAGAGCAACCTGCTCCTCGATATTAAAGCTTATCCGTGCTTCTTCGCCTGCCGCAACAGCCGCTTCCAATGGGAAGCGGTGTACTTCATGACCTTCGCGGAACAAAGCTATTTCAAGCGAGAATGCCTCCGTATTCACGAACAAGTTCTCGTTGCGAATAAACACGCTGTCGCGCTCCGGAACAAGCTTCACGTTCTGATACAGGAACTTCACGTCCTGCATCTTCGGCGACAGCTCGCGGTTCGCATAAACGATGCCGTTCGTGCAGAAGTTGTAATCGGTCGCCCGATCATCGAAGTCGCCGCCGTAAGCGAGGAACTCGTCACCGTAACGGTTCTCCTTCACGATAACTTGATCGATGTAATCCCAGATGAAGCCGCCTTGGTACATCGGGTACTTCTGCTCGAGATCCGTATACTTGCGCATGCCGCCAAGGGAGTTGCCCATTGCGTGCATGTACTCGCAGCTGATATAAGGCTTGTCCGGATTATTGTCCAAATACTCCTCGATATCCGCAGGTTTCGCATACATCCGGCTTTCCATATCGCTTGCTTCGGTGAATGCGCGGTCATAGAATACGCCCTCGTAATGAACGAGACGGCCCGGATCAACCGTACGGAAGTACCTTGCAACGTTCACAAGCACATCGCCCACGTACGATTCGTTGCCAAGCGACCAAATAATAACGGACGGATGGTTCTTGTCCCGCTCGTAGAGCGAAATCGCGCGATCCATCACGATGTCCTGCCATTCCGGATTGCTTCTAGGAATGTTCCACGATGGCTCAACGGCGCCCATCTTCTGCCAAGAGCCATGTGTCTCCAAATTCATTTCGTCGATGACGTAAATGCCGTATTCGTCGCAAAGCTCATACCAATAGCTCTGATTCGGATAGTGGGATGTCCGTACGGCGTTCATATTGTTGCGCTTCAGCGCCTTGATGTCCCACAGCATATCCTCGTTCGTAATCGCACGTCCGCGGCGGCTGTTGAATTCATGGCGATTAACCCCTTTGAACACAATGCGCTTGCCGTTCAGCTTCATAATCTTATCTTCCATCTCGAAGCGGCGGAAGCCGACGCGCACCGGGATGACTTCGATCTCATTGCCGTTCGCACCAATAATTCGAACATACAAGCTGTACAAATTCGGCTGCTCGGCACTCCACAACGAAGGATTTTTCACTCGAAGCGAAGTACGTTCTGACTCCAAATCGTCCAGGACAATCTCTTCTGATACGATCAACAAGCCATCGACATCGCACAAATCCAGAACCGCTTTCGTTCCAGCTGGCACAACCGAGCGAAATGCGAGCGCTACGTTCAACGAACCGCTGTCATAACGATCGTTAAGCTCCGTCCGCAAGGACACGTCCTGCACATGCACCTCAGGTACGGTATAGAGATACACGTCACGGAAGATGCCGGAGAAACGCCAGAAATCCTGATCCTCCAGCCAGCTACCCGTACTGCGCTGGTACACCTCTACAGCAAGCTTGTTGTCGCCTTCTTTCAGGAAAGGCGTCAATTCGAACTCGGATGGCGTGAAGCTGTCTTCCCCATATCCGATGAATTCGCCATTCAGCCACACGTAGAATGCAGTCTCCACGCCTTGGAACGAAATAAACAACGGCCCGCCGGCCATGTGCTCCGGTACGAAGAAGCTTCTTGCATAGCTGCCTACCGGATTATGATCCGAGGAGATTTGCGGCGGGCGTAAGTCCTCATGTCCATCCCATGGATACATCGTATTCACATATTGCGGCTGGCCGTAGCCTTGCAGCTGAATATGTCCGGGAACCATAATTTCATTCCATCCCGATACGCTGAATGAGGTCTTATAGAAATCAACAGGCCTGCTGGCCGGGTTTACTGCGTAATTAAACTTCCACGCTCCATTCAAGGAATGCCTCCAAGGCATCGCTTCCTTGCGCTGAGCTTCTGCAAGAGATGCGTAATACTTATGATCGGAATGGGCTGGCAGCCGATTCACGGCAAATACCGCCGGATCGCTCAGCCAGTCCAAGCTTGCGTTTATTGCTCTCATATCGACAAACCTCTCCTATCGTGCTTACTCTGTCTGTAGTTGCAATCAATCTCTGTCGCTTACTTAACCGATCCTGTCATACCAGCCACAAAATGCTTCTGCATCAAGAAGAATACAATAGCCGTTGGGAGCGTCGCGATCAGAATAACGGTCATGATTACCCCGTAATCCGGCGCGTAGCTGGAGCCCATATTGGAAATCAGAAGCGGAATCGTCCTTTTCTCCGGCGATTGCAGCACGACGAGCGGCCACAAGTAGTTGTTCCAGCTCGACATGAACGTAATGATCGCCGCTGCCGCATAAGTCGTCTTCATCGTCGGCATATAGATGCGGAAGAACACGCCAAGCTCGTTCAAGCCGTCAATTCTTCCCGCTTCAAGCATGTCCTTAGGGAACATTTTCGTGCTCTGACGGAAGAAGAAAATTAAGAACGCAGTCGTTACCGTAGGCAAAATAACGGAAGAAATCGTGTCAATGCCGATGAACGGCACGGTTTGCGATATCGTTCCGAACATGCGGTACAACGGTACCATAAGCGCCGCGAACGGGATCATCATCGAGAGCAGCAAGATGCTGAACACGACATCCTTCGCTTTGCTTTTGAAAATTTCAAAGCCGTATCCGGCAAGCGAAGCAATCAGCATCGCAAGCAATGTAGTCAAAATCGAGATTTTCGCCGAATTAATTAGCGACGGCAGGATGTCCACGTCGTTAAACGCTTTGTCCAAGTTCTCGAACAAATATTTGCCCGGCAGCAGCTTTCCCTTTGTAATGTCGATGGAACGATTCGTTGTGCTGGTAATCATCCATAGGAATGGGAAAATCGATACGATCGCCGACGCGCTTAGAAATACATATATAAATATCCGCTTGAGCTTAGTCATTGCGATCACCTGCCAATTTGAACTGAAGAATCGAGAAGATAACGATCAAGATAACGATGGCATACGATACAGTCGCCGCGTAACCGAAGTCGGGCGTGTACTTGAACGACAGGTTGTAAATGTATTGCGAGAGCGTCATCGTCGCATTGCCCGGTCCGCCCTTCGTAATGTTCATAACCTCGTCGAACAATTGCAGCGTACCAATCGTTGACGTAATGGATGTGAACAAAATGATTGGTTTCAGAAGCGGTACCGTTATTTTCGTAAACTGCTTGAAAGAGGACGCGCCATCGATGCGCGCAGCTTCGTAGATGGAGCCGTCTATATTTTGCAGCGCCGATAAGTAGAAAATCATGTTGTAACCGGTCCAGCGCCATGTAATCGCGATTATGATCGTAATCTTTGCCCAGAACGGATCTGTGATCCATTGGATAGGCACGGAAATCAGATGAAGTTTGAGCAGCATCTCATTGATGAGTCCATCTGCGCCGAACAAATATTTGAATATAACCGAATAGGCAACGAGCGACGTTACCGCCGGCAGAAAAATAGCCGTCCGGAAAAAACCTTTTAGCTTCAAGTCCTTGTCATTCAACAGTACGGATATAAACAGCGCAAGCACGATCATGATCGGCACTTGCACAATCAGATACAGGAATGTATTCGTCAGTGTCGTTATAAACGTGGAATCACTGAACAGCCGCGTATAGTTGTCCAAACCGACATATGACAGATTCGTTCCAGTACCCGATTGGAATGACATTAATAATGCTCGTATCATCGGATAGAAATAAAAGGCACATATCATAATTACCGCGATAGCGATAAATGACCAGCCAATGACATTTGTTTTGTTGCGTAAATTTATTGCTTTGGCTTCTCTCACTTTACTGTCATCTCCTTCCAGCATTCGTTTTTATCTCTAAAATAACCTTGGACACCTGCTGCCTGCTTATCCGCCGGCAGCCGATGTCCAAGGCCGTTACCACAGTTTTACACTATTTCAATTGGGAGTCTGCTTGTTTCTGAGCGTCTGCAAGCACTTGATCGATTGCTTTGCCGTTCAGGTAATTTTGCATTTCCACAACCATGATGTCTTCAACAGCGTAAGTGTGCATGCCGTAGTTGACATTAGGGATTTGAGCTGTCCAAGCTGCAAAGTCGGTTACAATGTGTTGGCCGCCGAAGAACTCGCTAGCCGCTTTGTAAGCTTCGCCTTCAGCAGCAGGCTTGTACGTTCCGATTGCGCCGATTTCCGTAACAAGCTTTTGGTACAGATCAACATTCGAACCGAATGTAGCGCCGAGGAATTCAGCCGCCTTTTCTTTGCCTGGAACGTTAAGCACATACCACGAGCTGCCGCCAAGGTTGGAAGCATGAACCGATTTGTCGTTGTTCGTCAGCTTAGGAAGCGGAACGATCGCCCATTTGCCGGATTGATCAGCGGCAGCCGTAATGGATGGCGTGAACCAGTTGCCTGTTGGTACGGAGGCAGCGTCACCGTTGTTGTAGTTAGCAACGAATTGGCTCCAGTCCGCATGAATTTTAACAATGTTTGCGTCCATCATTTTTTTGTATGTTTCCATAGCTTCTTTCAAAGCCGCATTTCCTGCGATGTCAGCTGTTTTGCCGTCTTCTTTCATATACCACGAGCCAGCGGATTGCGCCATGACGCGGATGATGCCTAGATCGTTCGGGTCAAGTGAAATCCAGTCTTTTCCTGTTTTCTCTTTTACCGCTTTGCCGATCTCGATGTACTTGTCCCAAGTAATGTCTTGCATGTCAGCTACCGTGTAGCCAGCTTGCTCGAGATAGTCCGTTCTTACATAAACGCCAGTTACGCCGGAGTCGAATGGAAGACCGTATTGTTTGCCGTCGAAGCTTGTCGGGCCGATTTTGTAATCAGCGAAGTCTTCTGTTTTGAACGAATCCGTCAGCGGGTAGAATGCATCAGGATAAGCTTGCAAGAAGCTTTGTGCGCGGTAGTCCTCGATCAATACGATGTTTGGAAGACCTTTGGTCGTGCCGGAGCTAAGACCCGTATTCAGCTTTTGAACGATATCGTTCTGAGCGTTCTCGATAATGTCGATCGTTACATCCGAGTGATCGGCTGCATAAGCATCTTTCGCGAGGTTCATCGCTTTGATGTTGAAGTTCGGATCCCAAGCCCAGACTGTTACTTTGCTTGTTTCACCTGCAGCATTGTCAGTACCTGTATTGTTGTTCGTCTTGTCCGTGTTGGACGAGCAGGCTGTGAAGATCATGATGCACACAACCAGCAATGGCAATAATTTTTTCACTTTTGAAGACCTCCGTCTCTCTTTGTAAAATGCTGTAAGCGGTTTCCCGTTTACTGCTTTATCGTAGCATCTTGATTATCGTGCCCGTTAGGATAATCTTTGCTTCGTTTAGTGAAATTATTATAAAAAAAAGTCCGAGCCTCTAAGTCGTTTGCACGATTTTTAGAAACTTGGACAATTTTTATCCTTTGAGCAGCGGAAGGCGAACTTTCACCTTCGTCCCTTCCCCTAACTCGCTTGAAATCGATACGCCGTATTCATCTCCATACAGCAGCTTAATACGATCATGAACGTTTCTTACGCCAATGCCGGTGAACAGCTGCCTGGTGCCTTTCGATTGATCTGGTAATTGCTCGGCGGTAATGACCATGCCATCGCCATTGTCGACGATCTCGCAGACGAGTGCGTTCAGCTCTTGGGCGACCAGGATGTAAATATGCCCCTCGGACTTCTTGTTGAAGCCGTGGAAAAAGGCGTTCTCGATAAACGGCTGTATAATTAGCTTCGGTACCATATAACCCATGCAGTCAGGCGAGACGAAATAATTAACCTTGATCTTCTCCCCGTAGCGCACATGATTAATGAACACATAGTTCCGCATGTTGACTAGCTCTTGACTGATCGTAATCGTCTCGCTGACGTTGCCGATCGAATTTTGCAGCAGTGAAATAAGCGCGTTGATCGTATCGGCCGCCTTATCCTTGCTCCCTTGCTGCACCATAAATTTCACAGAAGCCAGTGTGTTGTATAGAAAGTGCGGATTAATCTGCTGCTGCAGCGCTTCAAGCTCCGCGTTCCGCTGCCTCCGCTGCGTCTCGACCAGTTCGTCCACGTAATCGTGTAGCTCGTCGAGCATCGCATTAAACGCCTGCCCCAGCTGTCTCGTCTCATAGCTGCCGCCAACGGTGACATAATGATCGAACTCGTATTTGGATATCGTCGATATTTGTTTCACTAGTCTGGACAAAGACTTCGTCATTCGGCCGGATATGAGGAACACGATCAGAAGCGCTATAGACACGATTGCCGTAACGATAAGCACAATTGCACGCGTATCCATCAGTTGCCCAATCGCCGTCTCCTTGTCGATGACGTTCACGAGATAAAGATCCTGCGATTCCAAATATTTCGCGATTAGCAATTCATCCTTGCCTAATCGATCCACGCTCTTGTATTCCAGCGATTGTTCGACAATCTCATGGGCTTTATCTAACAGATCGGGATCGGATTGGCCAATCCAATCCGTGCGGTTAGAAGAAATAATCATGCCTTTGCCATTCAAGATAACGACATCATTGCCTAAGCTCGTATACGATTCGTAGAGTTGCTTGAATTCACGTTCGCGAATGGAGAAATACATCGCCCCGTAGACATAGCCTGTCGTCCTCTCCATGAATGCCTTTGAAGCGACGATAGAAGCCTGCCCGGTCGCTGTTTCGGAGGGCTCGACATAATCGAATTGATAAAGCAGCTTCTTCGGCTCCTTGAGCGTCTGCTGGGTAATGGGATGAGCTTGAATTTGGTTGTCGGTCAGCGGCCATATCGAACGGTCGGTAGCATAGCTTCGGCCGTTATTGCCCGTAATTGTAAGCCCTACCTCATACGAATCCACAATAGAGGTGATTCGTTTCATTTGCTGATTCATGTTGTAATACGTTTTGGCGATCGAATTCGAATTGCCTTCGCTCTCCGTCAGGAAGTTCTTGATCGAACCGCTTTGAAGCATCGTGTTGGACGCTAGAACGATCGAATAGTTAAGCGAGCTGAAGCTCTTCTCGATCTGGGTCAGCACCTTCGAATTCGTTATGCTGAACGTCTGCATGAAGAGACGCTCAGACGTATTGAGCGTAACCCATGTAATGGCAATCGCGACTGCAACGATACTGAGGAGCATGACAAGAAACATTTTCACAAACAATCTGTTGTTGCGGAATCGATCATTTACCCTTCTAATCATTATCGGTTCATTCCTTATTTCATGTATTGTCGACGGTAGCTGCTAGGCGAATGTCCGGTATGACGCTTGAATACCTTGCAGAAGTAGCTATGATCCGAATAGCCGACCAAGCCGCTTATCTCGGAGATCATCGCCTCTCCCTTGCGCAGCAGCGAAGCTGCCTTATCTGTCCTTACTTTGTGCAAATATTCGATGAACCCTTCCTCGTTATGCGTCGAGAAGTAGCTCGATAGGTAAGAGGGGTTGAAATGAAAATGCTTCGCCATCTCCGTCAGGTTAAGCGGCTCGGCATAATGTTCATCGATATAATCTAGCAGCCGCTTCATATTGACGTTGCCGGTCTGGGATTGTTCGGACTTGTCCGCAATACATGCCTTCGCAAGTACGATGAATTGCTCTAATGCCGCAATCGCTTCATTCGCAGTAGCCGCGTCTTCTATCGCTTTGAAATAAGTGAACTTGTTGTTGTCCAGCTCCTTATTGTCATACTTCATATTGCCGAGCAGTACCGTCATATTGAAAATAAGATTGCCTAGAATGGACTTGAATTCGAACACGTTCATCTTGTAATTCGACGATAAGGCAAGCACATGTCCGCTTAAATAGTCGAAAGCCTCGTTGAATCGTTCGCGCTTGAATTCATCGGTGAACCGGTTCAAGTTGAATGGCTCAATCGTCGTTGTCGGTAGCTTAGGCAGATCATTATATATGAATAACCGAACCTCAGGCAGGAAGAAGCCGTAATCCATTAGCTTCCGCATATTTTCTTCATATCGTTCACGCAGAAGCGTCAACTCTTCGAAAGGCTCTCCAATTACAATCGCCTTGCCGGCAGTGAATTCGGCAACCTGTGCAAATAATTGCCCGGCTTGCCGCAGAAGTCTGTCACATCCGCTTTCATTCGTATTAACGAGCAGCACGGTACATTCGGAGCCTATTGGAAGCTGCTGGACGATCGATTGTTCAGCAATCAGCTGATCCAGTGCCTTTCGTGTTTCCTGTACGAACCGTGTACCCGCTCCTTCCACTACTTTCGATCCTACTAGAACATAATACGAATGCGGCAAATAGTGTTCAGCAGCCGAAAGGCCGTCCTCAATGTCATAGCCGGATAAAATCTTCTCCAGCAACGAGTCTAGCGACAGTCTGTTATCGGACTCCAACTGTTCACTGCCCAGACCCGGAATTTTGTCCGCGGCAAGCTTAAGCACGCTAAGAAGATGGCGCATATCAAGCTTCGGCTTCAGAATATAGTCTGCAACTCCGCTTTGGAACGTCGAACGCACATAGTTGAATTCACCGAAGCTGCTTAAGATAATAACCTCAATTTCCGGATAACGCTGCTTGATGATTCTCGTTAGTTCCTCACCATCCATTACCGGCATGACGATATCCGTTAACACGATATGCGGCCGCAGCTCCTCGATCAGCGCGAGCGCTTCTCTGCCATTCGATGCTTCGCCGACGATTTGGAAGCCTTCCTGCTCCCAATTCATGAAGTGCTTAATCCCTTGCCTTATGAGTTGTTCGTCATCGACGATTAATACTTTGCAATAATTGAACGCGGTCATAATGACGCCTCCAGGCCTACACATATTTGTACAGCCATTATAACCGATTATGATTATGTGTCTATTCGAAAAAAGGCAGAACAATGAACCAAGAGCGCGTCTACAGCACGTTCATGGTTCATTGTTCTGCTTCGTTAATGCAATATCGTATTCACATAGATACCGTTTACGGGTACGGCTATTTGATTAAAGTGACTGACGAGCAGCGTAAGATTATCCTCAAGCACCTGACCGAACATCGGCTCACCATGACCGGTTATGGCTAAGCTCGGCTTAAGTGCGGCAAGCTTCTTTACCGATTGCTCCGCTTGTGCCCAGTCCGTCGTAAAATATTTGGGCGGGCCGCTAATTTCCTGCTCCTGAGTAATCACTTTATACAGTGATTCTTGCTTGACGGTTACAAATGCATCACCCGCTATAAGCGTGCCGTCTTCTTGTCGAAATAATGAAATATGACCCGGCGTATGGCCCGGCGTATGCACCCAGCTCCAGCCCTTCAGTCCTGGTATGCTGCCGTCTTCCGGCAGCGCCTTCACATGATCGTCAAGATTAATTCCCTCATGCGGAAAATAAGGAGAAAGCTCCGATATCATCCCTCCGTCTACAGTGGGATCAGCTGGCGGATAATCCGCAATCCCCGTTAAGTAAGGGAGCTCCAATGGATGTGCGTAGACCGGTGCCTTCCAATGCTCAATCAATTCAACAATAGCGCCGACATGGTCAAAGTGTCCATGCGTCAGCACGATTGCGCTTGGCCCTGTTTCGAACCTCTTCTCCGCTTCCTTAATGATCTTTTTCGCGGAACGCGGCATTCCGGCATCGACGAGCACCCAGCCCTCATCGCCCTGCTTCGGGTCTCCAATAAAGCAAACGTTAACGATTTGAACCGAATAACAATAAATATCCGGCCGATAGGCCAATCCATTGCCGCTTGCCATGGACGTAAGCGGCATGAGCTTGTGCTCGAATTCATTTTCCACCTCAACCATTCCCTCTTCCTCATGTATACGCTCCTTCCTATAACCTCTCCAACCTGTTCAAAAAAATGATTTGGAATTAAATACAAATCCACTGAGCAAAATAGATGAAACTATGAAGCAGCATAAGGAGTCCATTCATGAATAAATCAAATAAATCAGAAGCGTTGCCCCAATTTCCCGATTCCTATTGGATCCATTCAACAGACAAACTCCCAACCTTTCCAAAGCTTGAGCAAGACCTTAGCACCGATGCGGTTGTTGTTGGCGGAGGAATTTCGGGCATAACAACGGCCTATTTGCTAGCAAAAGAAGGTTTGAAAGTCGTGCTGCTAGAAGCAGGCGTCCTCCTTAACGGAACAACCGGACATACAACCGCGAAGATTACAGCTCAGCATGATCTTATTTACGATGAACTGGTCACGAAGGAAGGTGTGGAGAAAGCGGCCTTGTACTATAAAGCTTGCGAAGACGCACTCCAATTCATCGAAAAGAATGTCGAGAAGTATAAAATCGACTGTGGATTTACCAAGCAGTCTGCTTATGTGTATACGAATTCCGAGCCATACTTAGCCAAGCTGGAGAAGGAAATCGCAGCCTACTCGAAGCTTGGCATGCCTGGTGAGCTCCAAGATCGCATTCCGCTTCACATTCCTTCTAAGGCGGCGCTGGTCCTTCATAATCAAGCTCAATTTCACCCCTTGCACTACCTAAGCACCCTTTTATCCGAGCTTGTCAAGGAAGGTGCAGAGATTTACGAGCATACGACGGCTGTCGATGTGGAGAGCGGCATGATGCCTCAAGTCATAACGAGCAACGGACATCGTATTTCATGCAAGCATGTGGTCTCTTGTTCCCATTTCCCCTTTTATGACGGAATGGGCTTTTATTTTGCTAGAATGCATGCAGATCGCTCTTATGTGCTTGGAGTTAAAAGCAAGGACAACTATCCAGGCGGTATGTACCTAAGTGCGGAGGATCCGAAACGCTCTATTCGGTATACCGATACCGCAAGCGGCGACAAACTCCTCATTATTGGCGGACAAAGCCATAAGACCGGTCAAGGCATATGCACTATCAATCATTATGAAGAATTGCGCAAATTCGCTGTAGAACATTTTGGGCTGGAGGAGATTAGTTACCGCTGGTCGGCGCAGGACCTTGTAACGGGTGACAAAGTTCCTTATATCGGTCGCATAACCGAATCGTCCCCGAACGTTTATGTCGCCACCGGTTATCGCAAATGGGGAATGACAGGCGGCACAGCCGCGGCTCTGCTCATTCGCGATTTGATCATGGAACGCGCTAACCCGTATGAGGAGCTGTATTCGCCTTCGCGATCGTATTCGTTAACTGCCATCAAAAATGTAGTTGTCGACAACTTGGATGTGGCGAAACATTTAATCGAAGGCAAACTGGATATTGTTCATAAGCATCCCACGGATATGCAAAATGATGAAGGTGGTGTCGTAAGGCATAATGGCAAGAGAGCAGGCGCATATAGGGATAAGTCTGGAAAGCTATATATCGTAGACACGACCTGTACGCATATGGGCTGTGAGGTGGAGTGGAACAACGGCGACCGCACCTGGGATTGTCCTTGCCACGGCTCTCGATTTTCAGTTAATGGCGATGTGATCGAAGGGCCTGCTGAACAGCCGCTGCCACAATTGTCGCAATAACCTTCCGCATCCTGCATTTTCCTAAGTATCCATATTCATTGTCTTTAAAATGAGCTGAAAATCTCCGATGTATTGTAGATGACGATTGTAATCTTTCGATTACCAACTCAGAAATTGCATCCCGGAGGTTTTCTTTTGCCTTTTACTCAGACAGAACCCAAGCTTATCGCGCTTCTCGATGGCTTTGGCCATAATTGGCATACTCATCTTTATTTTCTTGGCGACAAACAATGGTTTCATGATTCGGATCAAAGAGCGTTCATCGCTTACCGATCGATAGGCAATCGGGATATCGTGCTGGGGGATCCTGCTGGCGACCCGCAAGCGCATCGCCGAGTCATTGAGCAATTCATTGTTTACTGCCTCGCACGGCGGCGAACGCCGGTATTCTATCAGACGAGTTCAACGTATCTCCCTCTCTTTAACGACTTGGGCTTGTCTTGCAAGAAGATTGGACAGGAGGCGCGGGTCGAGCTTGGCGCTTTTCACTTGAACGGCAAAGCCTGGCTCAAGCTGCGCAATCGGCTTAATAAATTTCATCGCAGCGGCTATAGGCTGAAGGTGCTGCAGCCTCCGTATACGGAGGAATTCCTGTCCAAGCTCCAAGCAATATCGGATGAATGGCTTCGCAAACGGAAAGAAAAGAGTTTCTCGGTCAGCGCTTTTACTCCGGAATATGTGGGTCGCTTCCCGGTAGCCGTTCTGATTGACCCTGACGGAAACATGACCGCGTTTGTTACACTGCCTGGCGACCCTCCATTGGCAGAAGCCGTTTCCACCATGGACGTTTCTGCCAAAGGTCAAATTACGCTGGATCTGATGCGTTATTCGCAAGCTTGTCCGCATGGAACGATGGATTTCCTATTTCTGTCGGTTCTGCTATGGGCTAAGGAGAATAAATACGCAGTCTGCAGCTTAGGAGCAGCGCCACTGGCGAACGTGTGCGATTCCGCAATCGCTAAGCTCATTTATAGGTACGGCAACAAGCTATACAACTTTAAAGGACTGTATGAGTACAAAAATAAATTTGAACCGCAATGGAAGGATGTCTACCTCGTCGGAGCTCCTGCAACCTTGCCCTATTCTGCTTTGCTGCTGACGCTTCTCGTACATTCACCTTGCCCTGACAAGCTGTTTTCGCTCGAGTCCCCGTTCAAACGTCTCGTATCACGAAGATCCAGAAACTATAATCTTGATTAGTACTAGGTACTAATCATGTGTTATACTCATTGCAGCGCATATTGCGATCAGATCATCAGCACTTGGAGGTTTTATTCAATGTCAGGATTACTTACCGGAAAAAATATTATCGTCATGGGTATCGCCAACGAACGAAGCATTGCTTGGGGAATTACGAAGTCGCTGCACGAGGCGGGGGCTAACTTGATTTTCACATATAGGAAGGAACGTTCCTTTAACAAATTGACGCAATTGCTCGCGGCCAACGGAATCGAGCCGCTGCTTTGCGTGTCTTGCGATGTCGCAGACGATGCGAGTATCGCTGCGGCATTCCGCGAGATTGAGGCGAAAGTACCCGTTATTCACGGTCTTGCCCACTCTGTCGCATTCGCTGAGAAGGAAGATTTGCAAGGCGAGTATGTCGATACAACTCGCGAGGGCTATCACTTGTCTCAAGATATTAGCGCCTATTCGCTCGTCGCGATGGCTAAGGAATGCAAGAAGCTCATGACAGAGGGCGGCAGCATCGTTACTCAATCTTATCTCGGCGCGGAGCGCGTCGTAAAAAACTATAATGTTATGGGCGTTGCGAAGGCTGCGCTGGAAGCAAGCGTAAGATACTTGGCAGACGATCTCGGCAAATACAATATCCGCGTCAATGCGATCTCGTCCGGACCGATTCGCACACTCTCTGCCAAAGGCGGCGTAGCTGGATTCACCGATCTGTTCTCGACGATTCAAGACAAATCGCCGCTCCGCAAGAACGTCGATCAGGATGAAGTTGGCGATGCGACCATGTTCCTGTTAAGCAAGCTGTCGCGAGGCATTACCGGCGAGGTTCTTCACGTCGATTCGGGATATCACATTCTCGGTTATTAAGCTCACATGACACAGGCTGTCGCTAATTTTGCGACAGCCTGTTTTGTTGCGCTTACCTCATTCTCTCCTGCCAATCGATCCATAGTCCATTTGGCTGGATTTCATCCACCCTAATTAGTTTTTAGACTTACGTTTGACCGTTTGATTGGAATTCGCAGCCCACAACCGATTATAGTTCTATTCCGAAATATTGTTTCAAGCTCAACTTGTATTGTTCCTGCGAATCGGGTACAAATGAGTTAAAGCTCTCCGCTTTGAAAATACGGAATTCATCGCCTGCAATCGTGTTGCGACCACTCTCCGTTCGAATCGCAACCATGGAAGCCTTCTTGAATTTCGAGTCCGGGCTAGTCGAGCACCAATAGGAAGTGGTCTCGAAGTCAATCGCCAAAGTAGGCTCTTCGGTAAACGAATAGATCCCCCTCCACTCCTCGCCTTTCTTCTCTTCCAGCATCCATCCGTAAATGGAATCTCTCATTAATCGATAGCTTTCATCCTGCTGTACTTGCGGTGTATCGGTAACCAGCATGAGCGGCCAGCGAGGTGCAGCTGCCCCTGCGCCCACATCCACGATATATTTCTCCCCATCTATCTCTACCTGCAGGATATGATGTCTACGCTTCGAGGGCACGACCTCCTCGTCTCTCCAAAATCGACCAAAATAGTTCGTCACACGGTACGCTAGCCTGTCAAGCAACCAGCCGAACAAGGCATTAAGCTCGAAACAATAACCGCCCCGACCGCGGGTAACGATTTTATCGAATAAACGTTCGATTTCTAGCGATATTGGTATGCCATTCATTACATCCAAGTTCTCGTAAGGGATGTGATGAAGATGAGCGTATTGAAGTCGGCTAAGCATATCAAGCGTTGGTGCTGCAGGACCTTCGATGCCGATCCGATTCAAATAAGCAATCACGTTTGACTCCATTTGCATGTCCTCCACCTTTCATCGTCGACTGTTCGCAACTATATATTACCACAGCTCAATTCGAAGTTGGTTGATTGTTTGATCGATGACTTCATGACGGCTCATCACCGAAAACTGAATAAACATTAATGAAACCGAATGAACATGAAGTTATTTGTTGACAAAACAGATAGAACAGGAATATCATTATCCTGAAAGATGGTAAATATTAGAGGATATTACGGGAGGGTTCAGCCATGTTAGCAGAACAACGCCGACAAAAAATTTTGGAACTGCTGCAAGCGGAAGGACGCGTTATCGCCAAAGATCTATCGGAGCAGTTCCAGATGTCCATCGATTCCATACGAAGAGACTTAACGATTATGGAAGATCAAGGCACGCTTCAGAAAACGTACGGCGGGGCGATCCCTCTCGCCGAATCACCTAAAGTTCGCACTCTCCCGCAAGGGGAAGCCAGACGTTACGGCGAAGGCGAAGTGCATCAGAACGCGATATCCAAGCTGGCTGCCTCGTATATTCACGAGAACGACACCGTATTTATCGGCGGTGCCGGCATTCAATATGGCATGTTGAAATATTTGCGCGATGATATCCCATTCACTGTCGTTACGAATTCGATCAAGATCGCAGAGGCGATTCGTAAGAAGGAGAACATCGCCGCTTACCTCATCGGGGGCAGATTAAGAGCCGAGTCGGCAGGCAGCATCATCGACACGATCGCTATCGAAATGATCAGCAAGTTCACGCTGGACATCGGCTTCGTGACCGGCGGCAGCTTGGACGCCGTCGGATTAAGCACGGCTACGCCTGAAGGAGCGGCATTCGCCCGAGCAGTCGCGCGAGTCTCTCGCAGAAATATCTGCTTGGCCCCGCATGAGAAAGTAGGACATCGGATGTTCATCTCCTCTATACCAATCGAGGAAATCGACATCGTTCTAACCGACCTTGCCTCATCAGAAACGGCCATGAAGGAGATCGAGAAGAAGGTCGCAACTGTCGTCTACGCCGACCAGGCTTCTGATGAAATCAATCAATGAGATGAATTAAGCCGTAGAACATCTAAACGGCAGTGCAGGATGACTCCCCCGCACTGCCGTTTTTAGTTACTCTTCGACGATCCGATAGTTCGGCTTCACATTGTTGAAGTCCGGATTTTCGCCGCTTACCATTAAGCCCATGCCCCAATCGAAGTGCACATTCTCCGTCGGCAGATCGGCCGCGTCGCGGTACTGGAACAGTACGTTTCTGCGCGTCCGCTCGCTGCGGTTGACATCGGAGCCGTGAATCGTCAAGTAGTTGAAGAACAGCACGTCCCCCGCCTCGGCCGGGCATGGCGTTCCCGACGAGATCGGATGCTCCTTATGATTCAGGTAATGAACTCCGATATGCGGGAGAACACCCTGCTTATGCGAACCGGGAACGACGCACAAGCAGCCGTTCTCCATATCGGCATCATCAAGATGAACGCTTGCTGCCAGCATGGAATGATTGCTGTGCGGGAAGTACGGATAATCCTGATGCATCGGGAATGCCGCGCCGTTCGCCGGCGGCTTCACGAGCATTTTCGAATGGTGCAGCTGCACGTTAGGCCCGATAATTCCGTTCAATACGCTTACCATATTAGGATGGGTCGCAGCACGGGTAAACGCCGCATCATGATAATGCACGTCATGGAACCCTTTCAATACAAGCTTCTTCAGTTGCTCCGGCGGCAAGAAGTCTCCCTGCCAAGCATGGTTGGCATCCGCCTTGGCTCGCGCGGCACGCTGGATAATCCGTTCAACGGATTCTCGCATCTGCAGAACCTCCGGCTGAGAGAATACTCCCCTCACTAGCAAATAACCATTTTCTTTGTAAAATTGTACATCTTGGCTCGTAATCATATTCATTCTCCTTTGTGAGTGAAGGTTGCTAATCTGTCTTTATTATAGGTATTCTATAGTCAAAACGTATTTGCAGCCGAAGGACATCTTTTTGCAATATTACGCCAAAGGAGAAAACCTGAATATGATAAATTGGCAAGTCAGCGTCGATCGATTGAACCGGATTCCAAGAGTGCTGGAAGGCGATCAACTGACATTTCATACTTATTATTGGGGAGCGGAGCAGCAGTTGCCGGCGAACGTCGTCCATAAACATTCTTTTTTCGAAATATGCTATGTCGACGGCGGCTCCGGCGTTTACACAGAGGAAGGCCAAACGTATCCTTTGTACGAAGGGGTGGCCTTCTGCTCCAGGCCGGGAATCTATCATCAAATCAAAGACGTGAACGGCCTCGACCTGCTGTTCGTAACCTTCGAGCCGATCGAAGAGCATTCCAGCGCAGAGAAATTCAGCCGTTATTATGAAAGGTTGGAACGCGGCGCCGTATGGCTGGATAAGAAGGAACGTTCGCCGATCATTCAGTTATGGAAATCGATGCTTGCACAGAGCGAATCGGACGGAATGCTTCCCTCATCCGTGCTTCCTCCGCTTGCCAGCTCCTTGCTTGCCTCTTTCCCGAATTTGTTCAGTCCCGTGGAGCATGAGGCCGAGATGCCGTCACCTCGCACCAACGCCGCGCATTTGATCCGGCGGGCCAAGCTGTACATTCGCGACAATCTGGCAAGCAGCTTATCGCTGCCGGAAATTGCCCGTTACCTGAGCATTTCGGAGCGGCATCTGTCCCGGTTGTTCGCTTCGGGCATCCACGAATCGTTCACGGCAACCGTTCGGTTGGAGCGGATTCGCGCCGCGGAGAAGCTACTCGGCGATACCGAAATACCGATCAAGGAAATCGCCGATCAGGTCGGATTTTCTACCGTCCATTACTTTACAAGGACATTCTCGCAAGCCAAAGGCGTCCCCCCGGCCGCCTATCGCGAAGCAAGCCGGAGAAACGCCTTATTCGTTCAACCTTAATGTTCTGTTGGACTGAGAACCTCGAACTGCTCAACCGTTTGACCGTTTACTCGAATCTGGCGGCGTGTATCGGCGATTTCACGACAAACGTTTCGCCGGTATCCGTCATCTCGTACAGCTTGCACCGGGAATCCGGCATTTTGAACGGAGAATGAACGATAAGCATCCAATTGCCCTCGAAATTGCGGAACAGCATGCCGTGTCCGCTATCATCGCGAACGAGAGGCTCCAGCTGCTCCCAAGGTCCTTCCAGCTTGCCGCTGACGGAACGCGCGATCGTCTGGACGTAGCTTCCCGCTTCGTACGTAGACCACAACATCACGAGCCGATTGCCAGACGTGCGGTACAACTGGCAGCCGTCCGTCACATACATGGAGCGCTGCGAGCGGTCTGCCGGATGATCGCCATTGTCCCAAGGGGCAGCGGAACCATCGAACAGATGGATCGGTTCTGACGAGCGGCCCGATAGATCGTCACGCAGCCGGACCGCTTCGATCGTGCCGTCGGCCGTCTGTACCCATTCATGGCAATAGACCATCCAAGGGCTGCCTTCTTCGTCGATATACAGCGATCCGTCCAGCGTCATATGCTCGGAAGGCGCGATCGGTTCATCGGAATCCATTAATTCGAACGGACCTTCCAAGGAATCGGATACCGCAACCACGGTTCCTCGCCGTTGGAGCGGATAACCGCCATGTCCCTCGCCTTCGAGCATCTTGTCATTATGGTGAAGCGTAACGAACAAATAGTAGCGCCCGTTATAAGCATGTACCTCAGGCGCCCACGCGCCATGCTGCGGATGCGCCCACGCGCCGTCGGGAATGGTGAAGACGACGTACGGTCCCTCCCACTCGGTAAGATTCCGGCTTTTGTAAGCAAGGACGCCGTAACGATTCATCCCATGCAAGCGCGGACTTCCCCCGGTGTACAAGTAATAAGTGCCTGTCTGGTCATCGGCAACGACGAACGGATCATGGGCCGGAATATCGGCCAGCTTATGGCCTGATTGCGGATTTGCTGTATCGGAAGCGGCATTGAATACGGTCATCTCGTTCATCCTTCCCATTCGAATGGATTGTGATCGCTACTGCGAGGATGGATGGATCCGCATAGATTTGAGAGGTACCATCGAATCCTCAGGAACGTAATACTTGAATTTGTTGTCGCTGATCTGTCCAAGCAGCTGGCGGCGAATCGGATCGGCGTCCTTCAGCAGCTCTTCCGACGCCGAATGATAGTCGATAGGACGCATCCAGATCGGGCTGTAGCCGAGGAACAGCTGCCTTCTCGTGAACGCGGAGCGGTTCGGCGAGCCCGCATGCCACAGGTTTTGGGCAAACACGAAGACGTCGCCCGGTTTGCCGCATACCTGAACCTCGCCGTCAAGCTGCTGGCGCACATCCTTATGATTCGGATTATACGGCTGCTTGTGACTGCCCGGAATCACCTTCGTATTGCCGCGATCCGGCTCCGACATATCGCTTAAAATATAGCAAACCTTAATATAATAGGTTGCCGTCAAGCCGTTAATGACGGGAAACTGCGGATGCGGGCCGTCTTGATGCCAATCGATGAAGCTGTGCGTCGCCGTTTGGGCTTCGCTTGGATTTGGTTGTCTGATCGTGAGGTGCGAAATGTGAAGCTGAATGTTATGGCCAAGCAAATTAACGATTAACGGAAGAATGGCAGGCTGATCGATTAATGCTGCGATCTCGGAATGGCGTTCTACGCTGTTATAGATATTATGCGAAAGCGCTTCCGGTTCCGTCAAGACAATTTCGTCGATGGCGGCATTCAGCCGATTCACCTGTTCCTGAGACAAAATATCCGGGATAACCAAATACCCTTGTTCGTGAAATTGCTCCATTAATTTGGGTAATTCCAATTGGGCTGTTTTCATCCTTCATACCTCCTACTTGTATTTAATTTAATTATATATGGCCAACGATCATGTTATAATGTAAGAAAAATTACTTTTACTTGTAAATAATTTCACTTTGCGAAAAGGTGTTGTCACGCTATGGAGTTCAGCCGATTTCTGGAGCCCGATCTGCAATACCATGTCTACGTGAAGGATACGCCTCAATTTCAGAAAACGCATGATACGTATGATCACTGGGCGTTGTTTGTCGTCGAAGAAGGCGCCTTTGATTACAGAATGGGCAGCCAAAGCGGAAGGGCGGTTAAGGATGACCTCGTATTATGCCCGCCCGATCTAATCTTCTACCGGCAAACGAACGGTTTATCGTTCCATCTCATGGGGTTTCAATGGATCGCTTCCCCAGAGGCACCGCAGCATGCGGTGGATTTCCCAACTATCGGCAAGCTGCGGCTCATGAACAACAAACGATTCCTGTCCACCCTCTCCCAATTTCGCGAAGCCCAATACTTGCAAGCTGGAATTGGTCGTACGTACAAGAAACACTTACTTAAGGATCTTCTCTACTTGCTTCAGATCGAGCAATCCGAGCAGCTTGCGAAGTCATTGTTCAGCGAGGATCCGACGCTTGGACGAGCCCTGCATCTGCTTCAGCAGCAAGCCGAATTCGGCATTTCGCTAAAGTCAATTGCCGTGGAGCTTGGCCTCACCCAGGTGCAGCTGACAAGACTGTTCACACGCGAATTCCGTATAACCCCAGGCGCTTACTCGGCTAATCTTAGAATGGACAAGGTGAAGCAGCTCCTTGTACACTCCTCGCTTACCCTTGCCCAAATCGCCGAGCATTGCGGATTTACGGACGAACATCATTTGAGCAAAAGCTTCAAAAAGCTGTGCGGCGTCAATCCTTCATCGTACCGAAAAAATCATAACGTTTAAAAAGAACAAAGCCGACCTGCATCGAATGAGGTCGGCTTTCGTTCTCGCTATTTAGCTCCCGTAACCGAGCGCCTTAAGCTGCTCCATGGCGCTGTCCACGAACGCTTTGTAGTTCATGGACGTTTCCAGCGTCTTGATAAAGTCATCGTATTCGGTCAATGGACGCTTATCGTAAATAAACTTCGCGATCTCCTCTTCCATATACCGATCCGCATCGGCTGGGTTATACCCCTCCGGATTGTCGATGAATCCGTTCAACGCTTCGATGCGAGGCTGATCGTTCGCGAATTCGATTGCAGCCGATTGCGCGGCGAACTTCGCCTGCAAATATTCCATTTCCGGTCTGCCGGTGAATTGGTACAGCCAGGAATGGCCGACCTCGCCCGCTTTGTCCGTCATCTTCGGCTTGCCGTCCTCCAGCGTGAAGTGCGTATCCTTCACCCCGAACTGCACGAGCAGCGAGCCCCCGTCCGGATTCGAAATATAGTTGAGCAGATCGAGCACCCGCTGAAGCTTCTCCGGATCCTTCTCGAGCGCTTTCGGTATGGCGTAACGGCCAGGCGCTGCGCCGATGTCCCATGAACCGTCGAATTGTCCGCCTGCACCCGACGGAGCAGCGATTTGCAGCCATTCCGCATTTGGATTAACGGTTTTGATCTGTTCCACGAACTGCTCCTTCGTCATGTTCGGCCAGTCGAGATAGACGATGCCCGCTTGCCCCTTGATCGCCTTCTCTTGATGTTGCAAGCCGCTGTTCGCGAGCAGCTCTGGATCGACGGAGCCAGTCGCGATCATGTTCTTAATAAAGGCCAAAGCATCCTTCATTGCCGGCTCATGCAGCGAATTCACGACTTTGCCGTCCTTCTCGTAGAAGTTGCCCGGCATGCCGACGCCGAATGCGCCGAAGACAGTCGAGAACGCGAACAGCTTGCTTCCCGTTAGGCCGAAGGTGTCCGGTTTGCCGTTACCGTCCGGATCGTTTTTCGTGAACGCTTCCGCTACGGAGGCCAATTGCTCTACGGTCGTCGGCACTTCCAGCTTCAGCTTGTCGAGCCAATCCTTGCGGATCCATAAGGTGTTATAAGGGATTTGAGGAGATTTCGAGATGCCGTACACTTTTCCGTCGACTGTCCCCTTCTTGACGCTGTCCTCCCCGATGAACGCTACCGTTTGCTCCAACTTATCCATGTATGGCGTAAGATCGAGAAGCAGCCCTTGTTTGGAGAACTGTATGAGCTGCTGGCGGTTGACCATGAACAGATCGGGAAAGTTGCCCGAGGACATCCGAACGTTTAATTGATTGTTATAATCGTCTGCTGCAGGATACACCGTCAGATTCAGATCGATATTCAGCGCCTTATCCAGTGCTTGCTTAATCATGTCTTTATCCGGCGACGGCAGATTGTTCCCCGTCTCGATAATATCGAGCTTAACCGGCTTGCTGCTCGGCTGCTCCGTTTCCGCTCCTGGCTTGGCGGTAACGCCGCCCGAATTATTTCCCGGATTATCGCTGCCGTTCCCCCCCGAACAAGCCGTAAGCAAAGCTCCCGCTAATGAAACGGCTACTAGCAAAGTCCCTAATTTCTTCATGATTTTAACCCCTCTCTGAATGATTTCATCGGTCAACCTTTTATCGAACCAAGCAGCATCCCTTTTGTAAAATGCTTCTGAAGAAACGGGTAGATCACGATGACCGGCAAGCTCGCAATCATGACGGACGCCATCTGCATCGTCTGCGTCGGCATCATATTTTCCGCGTTCTCCAGCGGCTGCTGACTTTGCATCAGAATTTCTCGGACGACGACCTGCAGCGGATACAGCGTGCGATCGGTCACATAAAAAATCGCTTGAAAAAACTCGTTCCAGTGACCAACCAAGTAAAACAATCCAACCGTCAGCAAGACGGGAACGGAAAGCGGCGTAACGATTTGCAGCAGGATGCGAAACTCCTTGGCTCCATCCATTCGGGCCGACTCGAACAGTTCCTCCGGCAGCCCTTCAAAAAAGCTTTTCATAATAAGAACGTTGAAGCTCCACACCGCATTTGGCAAAATCATCGCCCAGATGGAATCGAGCAGCCCCATCGACTTCACGACCAGATAGGTCGGAATAAGTCCACCGCTGAACAACAACGTGAATACGATCATGAGCAGAAAAAAGTTTCTTCCCGGCAAATTCCGCCTGCTGAGCGGGTACGCCATCAATCCCGTCAAGACGAGATTGACCGCCGTTCCGATGACCGTAATGAGGACGGTTATTTGGAATGCCTTCGGAATGTTGGACTCCGTCAGCAGCGTGCGGTAAGCGGAAAACGTAATTTCCTTCGGGAACAATATGAAACCGCCGTTGCGCAGCACTTCCCCGAAAGGCGTAATGGATACCGATACGACATACAGGATCGGCAGAATGGCGGCAAGTCCGCATAGTCCGAGAATAACGTATATGATCGTGTTGAAAATTTTATCATCGAGGCTCCTTACCATATGCCCTCACCCCATTTCTTCGCCACGCGGTTAGCGCCCAGTACGAGGATGAGCCCGATGACCGATTTGAACAATCCGACTGCCGATGCCAAACTGAAATTAAGCTGCTGCAGACCGGTTCGGTAAACCCATGTATCGATAATGTCCGCGACCGGGTACACCTGTATATTGTACAGGATGTAGATTTGGTCGAAGCCGGCGTCAAGCAGATGGCCAAGCTTCAGAACGAACAGAAGGACGATAATGCTTCTAATGCCCGGCAGCGTAATATGCCAGATCATGCGCAGCCGGCTCGCGCCGTCCACTTTCGCCGCTTCGTAGAGGGTTGGATCGATGCCTGCCATCGCGGCTAAGTAAATAATGGCACCCCAGCCGAGATTTTGCCATACCTCCGAACCAACCAGTATACTGCGGAAATATTCTGTCGAGGTCAGGAACGGAATCGAGGTTCCGCCCGCTTCCACGATCCAGCGGTTTATGAGGCCGCCGTTCTGGGAGAAGAGCGTCAGAAGAATGCCGAATATAATGACCCAAGACAAGAAGTGCGGCATGTAAGTCAGCGTCTGAACGATCGACTTCAGCCAGCGAACGCGGCATTCGTTCAGCAGCACGGCCAGCACGATCGGAGGAAGCGTCCCCCATACCAGCTTGTAGAGGCTGATCAACAGCGTATTGCTCAAGAGTTGGCTGAAATAAGGCGACTCGTAAAAGCTCTGAAAATGCTTATACCACGGATCAACCCACGAGCTGCCCGTTATGCCGTCCAGGATCGCAAAATCCTTGAAGGCGATAATGACGCCGTACATCGGGAAGTACCGAAATATAACGAAATAAATAATGCCGGGCAGAAGCATGACGTAAAAGGCTTTAAACCGCCATGCCAATCTTGCAATCATGAGCAGCTTGGTCCGCGGAGATGGCCGTATCCGAGGGGCTGGCGTTAGGCTATGATTGGCTTCCATCGTATCCCTCCTAGTTTGAATGCGCTTCCAATAAGGTAAGTATAAAGGGCGGAGCGTTTCCCCGATATGCACAAAAACGTAAAAAATGTACGCATTTCAGACGCCACTTTGGATCATTTAGAAGTATGCTACGCTTTGAATGGATTCAATACAATCAAAAGGCTAGGTGTTCAAGATTAACTGCGACTACCCAATAGTTGTACGATTTATCGTATAAACCAAGCTACGGATAGGCTAAATCAAGGCATTTGATCGAAAAATCGCACAAAATCATCGGCCGCGCGGATGGACTATTCACTTTTGTACGATATATCGTATAAGTTTTTCAAATCCCGTCTTGTTTGACTGGTCTTGGATGAAAAACCATATAAATGGACTAATTAGTAATCCGTTAATGGAATACAGACAACGATCAACAGATGAGACAAAAGGAGATGCCCGAATAGCCAAAGGCTATACGTGCATCTCCTTTTATGTTCCCAAATCCGCAATCGATTCTCATTTACCAAATGCCTAATTGCTCGTCGCTTTCCGTCAGGACGGGCATATCGACGCGCACGACGGTGCCTTTCCCCACCGCGCTTCCAATCCGCAAGCCGTACGTTTCACCGTGATGGATCCGAATCCGCTCATGCACGTTCCGCAAGCCGATACCCGTAAATCGGTACACCGAACGCTGCCCGCCGTCCTGATCCTCCAGTAACAGCCTGCTCCGCTTCACCCGCGCAATGCCTACCCCATTATCGCGAACATATAGCCTTAGAATTCCGTTCTCAAGCCCGCCTTTGACGACGATAAAACCGCCGTGATTCGGCGTTAATCCGTGAAACAACGCGTTTTCCACGAGCGGCTGCAGCGTAAGCTTAAGAATGCGGTACTGCAGAAGGTCAGGATTAATATCAATCCTAAACTGATATTGATCTCCATAGCGCACCTGCTGGATATGCATGTACATGCGCAGCCCTTCCAGCTCATCCGCAAGCGTTACGTATTCCGATTGCTTGTCAAAGCTGAAGCTTAACAGCTTAACCAGCGAACGGATCGTGTCGCGTACCTCGTCGATGCGCTGCTGCTTGGCCAAACTGCTAATGCAGGCAAGCGTGTTATACAGAAAATGGGGCGCAATCTGGCTTCGCAGCATCTTCAGCTCGTATTCCTTCTTCTGCTCCTCCGCCGACTTTGTCTTCTGGAGCAAACTTTGAATTCGCTCAAGCATGGCATTGTAGCTTTGCGTAAGCCTTCCGATTTCGTCCCTTCTCGTGACAGGCAGCTTCGCCACGACCTGAAGGTCGTTAAGTCGGTCCATCTTCTCGACGAACCGACGGATCGGATGCGTGAACGATCGGCTGAGCAGATACGCGCTGAGCAGCAGCATTATAATCCATACGATACTTGCAGTCCGATAGTTGTTGTTCAACTTCTGCAGGTCCTGATAGAAATAATCCTCTTCGATGAACGCCGCGAGCGTCCAGCCTAGACGGTTTTTGGTCGACTTCACGGCGACGAGCGGATTCAAGGAATCCCCTTCGATGCCGCTAACGCCTACTTTGAGACCTACGAGCTGCCCGCGAAAGCTTTCCTCGAGCTTCGGCGGATAGGAAGCCGTTTGGAAGGGAAGGAGCTTATCCCGGGAATCAAGCCGATTAATGACGCTCCCTTCCTTCGTGAACAAAATATAAGATTGATAAATCATAGGCGCAATGCGCTCCGTGAGCAAATCAAGATTAAGTTCGGCGACCACAACGCCCTTCACCTTATTGCCGGCATCGGCAATCGGCAATACGTATGCAAGCGTACGGCCCGACATCGGCGAATCGTAAGGCTCGCTCACGTTAATGGCCCCGTAGTTCATAAGCGCCAGCTCATAAAGCTGGCTCAGTCTAGGATTGCCGATGATGTCGTAAACGACCTGCGAGCTTGCGAACACTTGCCCATCGGCTCGAATCATGAACAGCGTTCTGGCAATCGAGTTGTTAATGCCCGCGAATTTGCGAAGCGTCTCGACCGCCGCCCCCTCATTCCCGCTCTCCAGCAAATCGGCGCGGGTCGAGAGCAGCAGCAGCATATTTTCCACATTGTCCAGGCTTGCATCGATATATTGGTTCGTCCGGCTGACGAGCAGCTCGGCATCGCGAATGACCTGATTCTGAAGCAAGCTCTCCGCCTCGTTAAGGTTGCGCCATGCAAGCACCTGAACGAGCAGCAGCGTCACGATGAACAAATAAATAAACTGCTTGGTAGCGAGACCAAGGCTGGCATACCAGTGAAACAGCTTCGTCATATCCACCCTTCCTCCGCGCCCGTTCTCTCTCCCCTGCTTCAGCCATTCCGTTTGTAGTCCGTCGGCGACACCCCGGTCCAATTCCGAAACGTAACGGTAAAATAGCGATAGCTCGGAATGCCGACCTCTTCCGCAACCTCGTACACTTTCTTGTTCGAATGCCTTAGAAGCTCGATCGCCTTCTCCATGCGGAGACGGGTAATATACTGATTGACCGTACTCCCCGTTTCCTCGCGAAACAGTTTGCTGATATGATGCGAGCTTAGACCTACCTGCTCCGCAATGACGGGCAGCGAGATCGGCTCTCCCAGATGGTCTTTGATCCATTGCACGGCCGAACGAATCTCATAGCGCGAACGCGATTTCCCAAGCTCGGCAGTCTCCATGTCCAGTACGAGGCTGGCGATCATCTCGGTCAACGTTCCTGCATCCATCAATTGACTAATTCGCGTTGCGTTCAGCTCGGCGCCATCTTGTTGCCTATGCCATTCAATCTGCCAATGGATGACCCGCTCCTTCAGTTGGCTTGGCTTCACGCGTTCTGCTATACACCAATCTCTGAATTCACTCTGTAAGCATTCCTTCAAGCTTTCGGCCGACCGTGACGCTTTTCTAAGCAGCTCACCCATTCCTTTCGCTTTGTTATCCGTCATTTCCGTCAGCGACCTTGATTGTACAGCGAACACGGTGCTCTCGTCCGGGCATCGATCGTAAAAGAGCGCATCTTTCCATTCACTGGAGACAGCCAGCGCTTCCGCAAGTCCTTCTTTGGATGTGACCGATTCGCTTACAAGAGCGTAAGCCGTTGCATTTCGTTCCAGCACCGTCGATTCCCGGTTTATCAGCTCTGCCAAATGCAGAACATCCGATTGCAACTCATCGACTACTGTTTCAGAACGATGCCCCCCTTCGATTACAATAAAATATTCCCGCTCCCGTACCGTAAGCCACGTCAGCCAGTTCGGATCTTTACTCTCACGCTCGGTCAGCCACTGCTGAACCGTCTCCTTCACTTGCAGATAGGCTAGTGGAGGAATGTCCAGTTGAAGCCGTACCAATCGAATCGAGCGATCTGCGCTAAGCGCCATTGGCTGCCAGTCGGAGCTGGACGGCACTTGCCCGTGAAGCAGCTTGCCGAATAAAGCGGCTTGCAGCTGCCTTTGCTCCCTTCTCGCATGCCCCTGCGCCATGCGCTCCTTGATGATCGCAGCTCTCACTTTGTCCATCGCCAGCTTAAGCTCTTCTTCTTCCATCGATACCTTCAAAATGTATTCAAGCGCTCCGAGACGGAGCGCTTCTTGTACATAATGGAAATCGCTGTGACAGGTCAACAAGATGATTTGAACGCTCGGGTGACGCTTCCGGAGCTCACGAATGAGAGCAATGCCATCCATAACCGGCATTGTAATATCCGTTATAACGACATCAGGCTCACAGTCGGCGCATAGCTGCAAGGCTTCCTGACCATTGCTCGCTTCGCCGATCCATTCGGCGCCGCACGCTTCCCAGGGAAAGATGCGAAGCTCTTGCCGCAGAGGAATTTCATCGTCGACGATCAATACGCCAAGCGGCTTCACGGCCATGATATCCTCTCCTTTCAAGTCTTAAATGCTTATGAAATGAAAGCGCTGTCAATTACTTTTCCCCATTATAGAGCATAGACTCTAATTTCGGCAACCTCCGCGCGCGGTCCTCCGTTCGTTTCATCGATCCATAATCGAATCGTTCGCGACGTTACGGAACGGCTCAGCTTATGCACTTTTTTGCGTTTATGGTTATGCTTCTCTTCAGCCACTGTGACCCATTCCTCGCCGATGAGCGCCTCTATCCGATAAGCTCGGACGAGCTCGGGAATCGCTTCGAAAGTTGTGCGATGATGGTGCAAATTGATTAAATCTTCATTAACGTCGTCATTAAACGTGACGTGAACCTCGGCGATCGACTGCTCTTCAGCCCACTCTAGCTGCAGCCATTCCGGCTTCCCTGAGGACATCGGCTCGGACATCCACGAATGCGGACCGGCGAACGGCCTAATATACCCGTCAGTCACCGCTGCGGCAGCGTATGCTTCCGTATTCGGCGTAACCTGCAGACATAGCGGACGGCGGTTCCAATTGCGCATGCTCCACTGTACGACCGGCTGATCCGGCTGACGATCCTCAAGAAGCGTGGAGACGATCGGTTTCGGTCCCTTCTCAAAGCACAGCACGCCGGTCATCGCATGATCCGATCCGTGGACCGCAATCGATTCGTTCGCCTTAATAATGAGAAATGCATTGCAAGCCGCATCGGGCTTCCAAGCCAGATCCAGCTTCACCCACTGCCCGTCGCCTTCGGATACGGTCACCGATGCGGAAGTCACCATTTGTTTCGGCACGTAGTTCTCCCCTTTGCCCGTATGCCACAGCTCCGCTTCAAGGGTAGCTGACTTCGCTGCATCGACCAGCAGCTCCACCGATTCAAGCGATGGATTCACGGGAAACAGAATCCCGAGATCTTTGTCCAGCGGGTGCTTATAAGACGAATCCTTTAGCGCAACTTGGGTCATCGTGCTGGAAGCCGTAATGCGGGCCGACTTGGCGAGATCGTAAGGATCGTCTGCCGCGATCCCGATAATCGACGCATCCTGCCGCAGCATCGTCTGCTGCAGGTCATTCATATGGTCACGGTGTAGCGCACGCGGCGATATCCCTTTCTGAACGCACAGCGCGGCGCCGCTTCCGGCTGCTTCGCCGATGACGGCGCAGGTCGCCATGACTCTCGTCGTTCCGAATGCGACGTGAGTTGCGCTGATGTCGCGGCCTGCGAACAGCAGATTGCTGACGTTGCTGGAGTACAGGCTCCGGAATGGAATATGGTAGATCCCATCCGAAAATAAATGCTTCGAACCGCTTTCCGTCGAATACATGCCTTGCGGCGGATGCAGATCGATCGACCAGCCTCCGAAGGCGATGCGGTCGGCGAACGGTTCCTGCTTGATAATATCGTTTTGGTTCAGCATATAGTCGCCAATGAAACGGCGGTACTCCCGTTTGCCTGGAATCGATCCCACCCATTCCAGCGTCATACGCTCTGCATCGAAATTGCCCGAGTTTTTGATGTAATCCCATATTCCATAGATGACTGACCAGAGCTCATCCCGAATTCGTTCATTTTGATGCACCGTATCCAGCTCGCCGCCCCATTCGATCCACCAATAATGACAGCCCGAATCGCCGCTGCGGATGACCCGCTTCATCGGGATCGTCGTTTGGGTAATATCCTTCGCGAAGCTCGGCGGAATGAACTTGACCGGCCGATCGGCCTCCTTCGTATAGAACAAGAGCGTGCTGCCAAGCGTAATATCGTCAGGCGTCTCCGGTGCCCAGTCCTCGTTGTACTCGTCTCTAGCCTCGCGGCCGATCCGGTATTTGGCGCCTGCCAAAAATCCCGCAAGCCCATCCCCTGTACAATCGATGTATATATCGCTCTCAAACCGGATTCTACGCTCGGAGCCCATCATCCAGCCCGTAACGGACTTGATGACGCGCTCCTCTTCCGCACCGTCCGCTTCCACCTCGTGCACATCGGTGTTAAGAAACAAGGTAATATTCGGCTCGGCGCGAACCGTCTCTAATACGACGAGATCCCATAAATAAGGATTGCCATCGGGATTGCGGAATTGATTTTCGACGAACATTTCGCCCATAATGCCCGTTTCTCTTGCGAAACGCTGCGTACCATGCGCCGTAGCGCCGCATACCCACACCCTAACCTCGCTGCTGGAATTGCCCCCAAGTACGGGTCTGTTGTTCACGAGCGACACGGTTTGTCCGAGGCGCGCGGCTGCAACGGCAGCGCATACGCCAGCCAAGCCTCCGCCAATAACGGTAATGTCAGATTTTACTGATTCAAGCTTCATTCGAATCCCCCCAAGTCAAGAATTACTTTCATCTTAACCCTAGGGGGTCGTTATTTAACATGCACTGCGCTATCATATAAGCATATACTTTATTTCACATAGGAGGCTGAGTGCAGGGATGATGACTTTTCGAAGCTCCGTCCTATCGCCAACGCTGCTGCATCATGTCTTTTGGAATCATAAAGAGAAGTTTCAATACAGCGTAGACACTTACGAACATTGGGTTCTATTTGCGGTGGAGGGTGGCAGCTTTCGTTATGGGATTGGAAACAGTGAGGGGATTGCGCAGATGGGCGACGTCATAATATGCCCGCCGGGCATCGATTTTCATCGCGAGGTTATCCATGCGGCGTCCTTTCATTTCATCGGATTTTCTTTAGATTCACTATCGGGAGGGCTTGGTAATGAAGGACAAGAGGATGAGCACAATGTCCGACTTCGTTTGGCGGCTTCCGCCTACAAGCCTGCCGTCACGCATAAGGAAAGGCTTGCCGATAATTTGAGGTATTTCAAGGGACAGGACGAAGCCGCCGCACAGATCGATCAGCGAATCTATTGGCAAAATCATGCGCTTAACGATATATGGCTGTTTTGTCTGCAATCAATAGCTGCCGGGTCGGTCAACGAAGATATGCAGCCTGCCGATCCTCTGATGGAACAAGCGCAGCTTTATATCCGGCAGAACGCCTTTGAAGATATGAGCATGCTGGTGCTCGCGGACGAGCTGGGTATTAGTCCCGTTCAGCTCACCCGTCGTTTCACCAGAAGCGCGGGGATGACCCCTTCGCGTTATTTAAGTCATATTAGACTGGAGCAAGCGAAATCTTTGCTCGTCGATACCGAGCTCAATTTAGAAGAAATCGCTTTGGCATGCGGCTTCAACAATGGCTTTTACCTCAGTCGCGTGTTCACGAAGATGATGAAAATCAGCCCTTCCGCTTACCGTAAAACAAACCGAGTCTAGGCCCTATATACGGCAATCGGAAGCATGATCACGAATACGCTGCCTTCTCCGGAGCTTTCTCTAAGTGAAAGCTGCCCGCCCTGAGCTTGCGCTAGAAGCCTGCTGAACGTGAGGCCCAGTCCGAGGCCTCGTACGGTATGTTTCTTGTTCTCGCCGCGGAAGAACCGCTCGAAGATGAGATCCTGCTCCGGCTGCGGGATGCCTTGCCCGTTGTCGGCAACGACGATTTCGGCGAACCCATCCTCTCGCGCGCTTAGGGAGACACGAACGCTAAGCGGACGATCCGAATGACGGGATTGTACGATATTATTGAGCAAATTGACCATTATTTGTTGAATGCGCAGCGGATCGCCTATGACCCGAACAGGCTGACCTGTCAGCGACAATGAAGGCTCGGCAATTGTCACGTCTTGATGCAGAGTCCATTGGTAAATAATTTCGGGTATCAACACCGCAGCGTCGAGAACTTCGCGGTTCAAGTGTACAAGCCCAGCTTCCAAGGCGTTGTAATCAAGCAGATCGGCAACCATCCGTTCCAGTCTGCCTGTCTCTTCGAGGGCGATAGACAGAAATTCGTCGGCATCATCGCCCTGCACCACCTTTTCCTTCACGGCATGGACAAGCCCTTTCACCGAAGTAACGGGCGTCTTCAGCTCATGCGTCAAGCCGGCCAGCATGAAGTTGCGGGAATGCTCCAATTGCTTGAGGCGGCCAGCCATCTCCTTGAACGAAATAATCATTTCGTTCAGCTCTTGCTCCTTCGCGTTTGCCTCCAGCTGGACGTCGTAATGGCCTAAGCTGATCTCTCGGGCCGCCGACGCAACATTGCGTATCGGACGGACGAGCTTGCGCGACAGCAAGTATATCGTCAGCCAGCCGAGCGCTGTCAAGCTGACGAGCAGAAGACCGATTGCCCACTTCAGTTCGGGAATATGGGTTAACGATTGGGTCGGCTGGAGAAGCGTTACCTGACCAATCTTGCTTCCGTCATGTTCGATCGGGGCTATGATCGCTTTCATTCCTGGCTGCTTCGCCTTATCGAGCTTGTCGTTCAGCTTCGTTCTCAAATCCTCTTGCGTCAAAGGATCGTTCGAATAGAGCAGCCTGCCTTCCGTATCGGTAACGATGACGCACATGCCCGGCCCGAGCTTGAAGAAGCGCGACCTTTTGTCAATGTATGGTCCCAAGTTGTCCGGTACCTCAATCGTTCCTTCCGCCCCATTCAGCCGATCGGCAATTTCCTGCGCGAGCAGCTCAACCGTCTGCAGCCGGCTGTCCAGCGTCTCTCGGTTCGTCCACCAGATCGCGGCGGCGGCAAGAAGAAGAAGTCCAACGAGCAGTATAATAAAATATCGCATGGTCCAGTAGGACAACAATGAAGCTTGTTTTACTTTTCGATCCATAATTGATACCCCGTTCCGCGCAACGTCCGAATCTCGCCCTGCTCGGACGGCCAATGGAACAACGATTGACGCAGCCGCTTGATCGACAGGTCAACCGCACGATCGCTTCCTTCATAGTCCGCGCCCCATACATATTCGATAAGTTGTTCTCTCGTATAGATCCGATTCGGATTTTCCGCCAGGAATAGCAGTACCGCCAAATCACGCGGCATTAACATGACTTCGGCGCCGTTCAAGGATACGGATTGTGCTAGAAAATCGATGCTTAAGCTCCCGAAGCGCCTCTGTCTGCTCCCGTCCGTCCAATGCGCCGGCCTTCGCAACACCGCTAGGACGCGGGCAACGACCTCCTCCGGAATGAAAGGCTTCGGCATATAATCATCGGCACCGCCGTTCAGACCGTTTAACCTGTCGTCTATGCCGCCTCGCGCCGTCAACATAATTACCGGACAACTGCTCGTCTCGCGGACTTTGCGAAGCACTTCAAAGCCATCCATATGCGGCAGCATGACATCAAGCAATATGAGCGCGGGAGCTTCCACTGCGAATAAGTCCATAGCCTGTCGCCCATCCGCGGCCAATGCAACGGCAAAGCCGGCTTTACGCAAATAAACGGTCAGCACGCGGGCAATGGCCGGTTCATCTTCGACAACCATAATCGTTTGCACACCATACGCCCCTCTCATGATCGTTGCCCTCTATTGTAGCAACAGTCGGATCATGCGGCAATGCCGTCGAAACAAAGAAATTTCCCGTTCATGCTCCGACATCTTCCCGACTTATTCGTCCGTTACAATGAACTTAAATAGAGGGCATCAGTCCATAAATGGAGGGAAATCATGAAGAAAAAAGGAATCATCTGGACAAGCGTCATCGCGGCGGTCATTGTCATCGGCGTAGGAGGATACGCGCTAATGAATGACTATCTCGGCAACAATGTAGAGATCGAATCGGTCATGACTCCATCCGCGGAAAACAATGCAAATACTTCTGAGGAGACGGGCTCTGGCGAAGGCGTTACGGCCGGTGCCGCCGTATCGGTGGACGAGCTTAATGGTGAATGGAATATCGCTAGCGGTTCGAAGGTATATTGGTCAGTCACGACATCGAAGGAAACGGTCAATTTCGTTAATGAATCGGTAAGCGGCTCATGGACTGTAGACTTGAACGACACGTCGAAAATGGCAGGTGAAGGCGTCCTCGATATGACGGCTCTTGATTCCGGCAACAGCCAGCGCGACGGTCATGTCAAGGATCGCGACGACCTGCTCGCCGTTAGCCAGTACCCGGAAGCGACATTCACGGCAACGGCTATCTCGCCTCAAGCAGCCGAGTTCACGGAAGGCACAGCCGTTCCGCTAACTATCGAAGGAACATTAACGGTTAAGGGTGTCGAGAAAGCAGTTACTTTTGATTCCAACGCCATGTATCAGAACGGTCAGCTTCTACTATCCGGCACTACGAAAGTCACGTTCGCTGATTTCGGAATGGCCAGCCCGCACACTGTCGTATTAGAAACGGAAAACGATCTGTCTGTTCAGCTTGAACTAATATTGGCCCAAGCATAATTTAACCGAATAGAAATAGAAGCCTTTAGTGTCGCTCCAGCAGCGGTACCAAAGGCTTCTTATTCACGTATAGAATACTAATTGCACTCTAATGTCCAACTACATACTCTTCTAGTTCCGTTGCCGGATCGAACTTTTCCTTGCTCATAGCTAGTGCTGCAAGAAGCGCGATGACCGCCGGGATAATAGCCCATGCGAACGTTTGAACGAGTGACGAGGACAGCGCCTCCGTAATCTGATCGAGAACTTGGGTCGGAATATGCTCCCGTGTCGCCGGAGTAAGAATTTGACTCGGATCCCCTAGATCGATGCCGTCCGGCACTTCACCGCCGCTGCTGAACTTGGCAGCCAGCTTATTCGTAAAGATATGACTCTGGATAATGCCGAATACTGTAATGCCCAGCGTCATTCCAAGCTCCCTCGTAAAGTTCAGCGTAGAGCTCGCAGAACCGCGCTGTCTTGCCGTGAAGCCATGAATCGCCGCGTTGCTCAGCACGGAGAATGATGCGCCAATGCCGAGACCGATCAAGATCATGAAGATCGTAAGGATGAAACGCGACGAATCTGGCGTAAGAGTCGTCAGAAGTGCGATGCCTATGACAAGCAGCGTTAATGTCGCGATCATGATGGAGCGATACTTAAACTTCGTAAGCAACGAACCGCCTCCAGCGGCAGTAACAACCGAGCCTAACATCATAGGGAGCAAAATAAGCCCCGAATTCGTTGCCGATCCGCCGATAACGCCTTGAATGAAGATCGGAATATAGACCGAAGCGGTAATAAAAGCTGCGCCGCTGAACAAAGCCATCATATTGCTTGTCGAATAGAGACGGTTCTTGAACATGCCGAACGTAATAATCGGTTCTTGCGCACTGCGTTCGATGAAGACGAAACCAACGATAAGGACAGCAAAAGCCAAAAACAATCCGATGATCATGCCGGAGTCCCAAGCGTATTCCTTGCCTCCAAGCTCAAGCGCGAACATGAGGCAGACGATCGCGGCTACAAGCGTAAATGCGCCCATATAGTCGATTTTTTGCTTAGAATGCTCGACAGATTCCTTGTAGAACAACGTAATCAGGCCGAACGAAATAAGGCCGAGCGGCAAGTTAATGTAGAAAATCCACGACCAATTGATGTAGTCCGTAATATAAGCGCCTAACAGCGGTCCGAAAAGGCTGGATAAACCGAATACGGCGCCGAACAACCCGCCCATCTTGCCGCGCTTATCCGCTGGCACGACATCGAACATGATCGTGAACGCGATCGGCAATACAGCGCCGCCGCCGATCCCTTGAATCGCGCGATAAATGCTAAGCTGCACGATAGTCTCCGCAGTGCCGCATAAGGCAGAGCCTATCATGAACACGATGATACCGAATATGAAGAAACGCTTGCGGCCGTACATATCCGATAATTTGCCGAAGATTGGCATGCCGGCCATCTCCGCTACCATATAAGCGGAAGTTACCCACATCAATTTGTCAAAACCGCCTAGTTCTCCAACGATCGTTCCCATAGCCGTTGCCACGATCGTATTGTCCATCGATCCCATGAGGACGGCCAGCAGCAGACCCGCAATGATGATCCCCATATTGTTTCTTTTAACCACGTTGCTTACTCCCTCCACGCACTCTTGCGTCTTATCTCTACCTTACATGCCTTCTGCCAGCATTTGCTTCAAAAACCGTCCCGTATAAGAAGCACTCACTTCAGCCACTTGCTCAGGCGTGCCTTCGGCTACAAGCATGCCGCCTGCTGAGCCGCCTTCCGGGCCAATATCGATCACCCAGTCAGTTTCCCGAATCAGCTCCAAGCTATGCTCAACGACGACAACGGTATTGCCCGAATCGACGAGCTTGCTGAGCAGCACATGCAGCCGCTTGATGTCCGAAGGATGGAGACCGGTTGTCGGCTCGTCCAGCAAATACAGCGTATGATCTTTCGAGGGTTTGCTCAGCTCCTTCGCTAACCTGATTCGTTGACCTTCACCGCCGGATAATGTTTTGACCGACTGACCCCATATCAAATAACCGAGCCCCACCTCGCAAAGCATAGCGATAAGCGCTGCAATCTTCGTCTCCGAGCTTAAGATGGGCAGACTTTCCTGTATGGACATATTGAGCAAATCGGAGATCGAATACCCTGCATATTGGACTTCCAGCACATCGTCTGTAAATCTTCTGCCTTTGCAGTCATGGCACTTCACCTCTAGATCGGGCATGAAGTTCATGTCTACCGTCAACACGCCTAAGCCTTGGCATGTCTCGCAGCGCCCTCCCGGCGTATTGAACGAGAAGTGCTTCGAAGTGAGCTTCCGCTTCTTAGCCTCCGGCAAAGCCGCGAACAGCTGACGCAAATGCGTGAATACATCGGTATACGTTGCGACATTCGAACGCTGCATTCTTCCCATTGGCGTCTGATCGAAAATGATTGTATTCCCCGTCTGTTCTTCTGCGAGAATATCGAATACGAGCGTTGACTTCCCGGAACCCGATACCCCCGTTACGGACACCAGTTGCCCCAGCGGGAAACGGACTTCCGGGATGTTCACATTGCGAAGCTTCGCATTCTTAATCGTAATCTGCTTGCCATTGCCTTTCCTGCGCAAGCGATCAGAAGCGGAAGTAGCAGCGGCTGCCCTCTGCTTCTCTTCCCTCAAATAAGCGCCCGTGACCGAAGACTCGCTTGTCAATAAGTCTTCCAAGCTACCCTCGCCTACAACGGTGCCGCCGTACAGGCCAGCCCCCGGTCCGATATCGATGATATGATCGGCCGCTCGCATCATTTCGACGTCATGCTCAATCACGAGCACCGTATTGCCTAGATCGCGAAGCTCTTGCAGTACTCGAATAAGGCCGACCGTATCGCGGGGATGAAGCCCCGTCGTCGGCTCATCGAGAATATACAGCACTCCGGTCAGACCCGACCCAAGCAGCGAGGCGAGCCGTAGACGCTGTGCTTCACCGCCGGACAACGTTACCGTCTGACGGTTCAGCGAGAGGTAACCAAGACCGACATCCATAATCCGTTTTAGCCGGATTGGCATGTCGTGAAGAATCGGTTCGAGCAGATGCAGCCCCTCTGACGGGATCGTATGCTGCAGCGCATTCGTCCATGCGTATACTTCGCCAAGCGACCAGTCCGATACATCCGTAATCGATGCGTCTGCCACGCGAACTTGACGCACCTCTTGTTTCAATCGTGCGCCGAGGCAAGCCGGACATTGCTGTTCATGGAAGAAGCCGCCTTCCTTTTCCTGCGTGCCCGCGTCCGCTTCTTTCTCCTTATAGCGCCGCCATAGACCAGGGATGACGCCTTCGAACTTCGTACCTTGGACAGGCTTCACATTCGGATAATGGCGTTTGAATGCTTCGCTTTCCACGCCGTAATAGAGCAAATCCCGCTGCAGCTCGCCATAGTGCTTCAATCGCTGATCGGGATCGAGCTCGAAACCATAATGTTTAGCAGCCGCTGCAAGTATGCGAATCTGAATATCGCGATGAACGCCGTTCAGCGAGGCAACGCCTCCTTCGCGCAAGCTTAGCTCTGGGCTAAAGACCGCCGCTTCATTGATACTGGCCACATGACCAAGACCGCCGCATGACTCGCAAGCGCCTTCCGGTTTATTGAAGGAGAAGTGCGACATGCCTAACTTCTCAAGCTGCGCTCCGCAATGCGGGCAGCCTGTCGTCTGACGCTCCATCCAATCGTCTTCCTCCGTGATGGCTCCTTGCGGCTCGAATGAGGGCGCAATTAGTTCATTGCAATGTGGACATATCCTCTCGCCTAGTCTAGCGAAAATAAAGCGGACGAACGTATAAATATCCGTCACCGTCCCGACCGTCGAACGCGGATTGCGATTGGTCACATGCTGTCCAACGCTTATAGAGGGCGACAAACCTTCGATCGCATCCACCTTCGGCTTGCTGATGGAATCGGACGTCATCCCCATAGAATCCAAGTACAGCCTTTGACATTCCCGTTGGAGCGTATCCATCGCTAACGTTGACTTGCCCGAACCTGACGGCCCGGTAACAACGACAAGCTTGTACTTTGGAATCGATACATTTATATTTTTTAAGTTATTTTCCCGCGCACCTTTGATCATGATCATTTCTTTCATCAAAAATGAAGCCTCCCTCGCTTTATTTTGCACTTAAAGATCGTTTAGTATAGAATGTATTTAATTGTTCGGTTCATCAAATATCTCTACTACCTAATATCTCGTTTATCAAGATATTTATATCTTAAGAGGAGGTTTGTTCTTTTGTCAAGCCAACAACCTACGCCAACAACTCATCTGCAGGAGCAGCTCGCTCAGCGCATGCGGGGACTCGGAAGTCGTACCGTCTTGTATCAACAAAACGTTGCTGCAGCGCTCAAGGTATACAATAGCGATTTTCTGTCCGTCGATATTTTGCGCGAAAGAGGTCCCATTACGGCAGGCGAGCTTTCCAAGTTAACCGGCCTATCCACCGGCAGCGTTACCGCGCTAATCGACAGGCTCGAGAAGAACGGCTTTGTCCGCAGGCAGAATGACCCCAATGATCGTCGCAAAGTCATAATCGTTCCGATATACGAAGAGAAGGAAGACGTCAGCCATATTTACATGCCGCTTAACGATGCCATGATGGAGCTGGCCTCCACTTATTCAGACGAAGAACTCACACTCATCACGCAGTTTCTAGACAAAGCAAGTAACGTTATAGAGGAGCAAATGACTGCGCTCAGCTCCATCGCACGCAGCAAATCAACGTCTTAACCCCGTCGTTCTATCTACGGCTACCAAAAACAGCCCTGCATCTCCATTAAGGAGAGCAGAGCTGTTTAGTATAATCACATACTAATGCGCGAGCGCAAGTGCGGAAGATTGGATAAATCGAACGTAATTGGCCGCTTCCTGCTTGAGCCGATCATCCGTTATCTCCATTGCACCGTAGATTTCGAACGACGGCAAATAGGTGCCTCCGCATCTCTTGATCGTCCGCTCGATCGGCCGGAACAGCTCGCTAAGCGTATATTCATTGTCGCCGCCGGATCGGTATGAATTCCATGTGCCTCCGGCAGTTGTCGCGATCGCGAACTCTTTGCCGTGGAGATGATTTCCGCCAGGACCGTATGCCCATCCGTACGTTAACACGTCGTCGAACCATTTTTTCAAGAGCGGCGGGCTGCTATACCAATATAGGGGGAACTGCAGCACAATACGGTCATGCGCAAGCAGCAGTTGATGCTCTTTCTCCGCGTCGATGTCCCAGCCCGGATATTCCGCGCTTAGATCGCGATACGTAACGTTCGTCTCCTCCATGGCAGCAACTGCCAGCGCCCGGTTAACCCGAGATTCGCCAATATGGGGATGCACGGCAATAATCATTATGTTCATAACAACCATCCTTTGTTCGATAATTGCAGAATCGCGATCTACACCCCCATTATGGACTCGATGCAAAGTTTAGGAAAGTACGCAGTTTTTACGTACTTGGTACGGTTAACCATACTTAGTACGCTGGAAAATCGTACTCCACAATAACGGGATTCATCTGTTAAAATGCAAGTATCAGTCTTAGCACCAGACAGTCGGGAGTGGATCGTAATGGGACTAACGAACGGAATCATCGCTACGCTGCAAGTCATCGGGGGCAAGTGGAAGCCGCTTATCTTATTCCTATTGCTGAATGAAGGAACGCTTCGATTCGGAGAACTGCGGCGTTTGCTGCCGAATATTACGCAAGGCATGCTGACGAGCCAGCTTCGCGAAATGGAACGCGACGGTCTTGTCGTTCGCCGGGTATATCAGGAAATTCCGCCGAAGGTCGAATATGAACTGTCCGAGCATGGCCGTTCGCTTCATCAGGTGCTGGCCGATATGTGCGGTTGGGGCTTTACCCATATCGATTATATGAAAGAGACGAATAACCAAAGCGATGATGAGGCTGCTCTCTCGCCAATCAACAGCGCCAACAAATAGTTTCGTAGTTTAGTTGCCAGTCTATCGTTTTTGTGATAAAACGAACTTATCTTTCTTATATTTGGAAGAAAAGGAGCTGCGTATACGACAATGGAGAAAGCTCTACTTGGCCGGACAGGACTGCCGGTAACGAAACTTAGCTACGGCGCTATGGAAATTCGAGGTCCACGCGTATGGAGCGGAAGGCCTTTCGAGGATACTGACGCGGAGCGCATCTTGAATGCCGTACTGGACTTAGGCATCAACTTCATCGATACCTCTTACGACTATGGTAGAAGCGAGGAATTAATCGGCCGTTTCATCAGCCATCGCCGTGATGAATACATTCTCGCCACGAAATGCGGCTGCTGCGTCACCGATCGCGGCGACCATGACGAAACCTCTCATATTTGGACGCGCGACAACCTGCTGCATAATATAGACACGAGTTTGACAAGAATGAAAACGGATTATATTGACCTCCTCCAACTGCATGGCCCAACACCGCAGCAGGCCGAGGAAGGCCAACTGGTCGATGTTCTGAAGGAAATTCAAGCAAGCGGCAAGGTTCGTTATATCGGCGTGTCCTCCTATCTCCCCAACCTGCCCCCGTTTGTCAAATGGGACGCATTCGATACGTTCCAGCTTCCCTACTCAGCCTTGGAAAGAGAGCATGAAGATTGGGTAACGAAAGCTGCCGGCACCGGAGCTGGAATCATCGTCCGAGGCGGCGTTGGCCAAGGCGAGCCGGGAGTCGGGCGCGGATCGACAGACCGTTGGAGCGCATGGGAGGAGGCAAAGCTTGACGAACTGCTTGAGCATGGCGAACAGCGAACGGGCTTCTTGCTTCGTTTCACCTTGTCTCATCCGTCCATGACGACGACGATCGTCGGAACGAAGAATCCTAATCATTTGGCGGAAAATATTCGCTATGCCGAGATGGGGCCATTGCCTGACGATGTGTATGAGGAAGCGAAGAAGCGTCTTGATGCGATCGGACGCAAAGCATTAACCATCGCGTAAGCAACAACCCAAATAGCTCATTCCTAGGCCAACATGGGCCATGTGGAATGAGCTTTTTTAATAGGCAATCCCTATTAATCCAACGCTACACTAAGCGTCCAATGGTTCGTCGAATATCCTTGTACTTGCTTTACTTTGCCGATTCGATGCGCATAATCAACGCTGTCCATATAGCCGGAAGCAGGCTCGATGGCGAACGTGTAATCGTCGAAGCCGCCGTAGTTGGCCCATATGGCCAAATAAGGATTTTCCTCCGTAGAGAAGCGGAATGTAATGCGATCGCCTGTGACTGGATCCGCCAAGCTTGCGTATCCGTCCTGCAAAGCATCCGTGAAATAATATTTCTCCGCCGCCAAGGTTGAGCCGTCCTCCATAACGGACAGGTTAACTTCAGCTCCGTTATTTGTCGAAGCTATAGGAAAGCTCGTCACGTCCAGTTGTTTACCGATTCTATCAAGATGAGAGTATGAGATCTGAATATTGCCGCTGGATGGCTCGGTATCTAGCTTCATGCCGGGACTAACGGCTAATAGTGGATGGGCTGCCCACAAATAAGAGAACACATGCGGCGTAGTATTATCTAGCCGGTAATCGATCTTCAGCTCATTGCCAACAAGCGCGATGGTCTTCGTCAGCCGATAGGGCACATGAACGCCTTCGACCGTAAGAATTAACCGATCGCCATCAAAATCTCGGTTCCATGGCATAGACCATACTTCTCCGTGATCCGGATATCGCTTGTCCGTCCACGGCTCGTCCGGACAGGGACAGGCTTCGATCGTCGGGAACATCTCGTCCCATCCTCCCCGATCCCCTTCGCCCCAGGACATGCCATAACGAAGCTCCTCCCAGGGACGATCCGTATGATGAATCCAATCCTTGCCGGAGCGCTTATCCTCGAGTGAGATGATTTTGCCTCCCCGTTCCGGAACGATACGAACGATTATCCGTTCGTTGTCACCGATTAAGCACGTATAGCCTTGTTCTATGTATTCGCTCCATGTAGTGGTCATTGTTATTCCTCACCTCTTGTTTTTGAAATAATAAACATAAACTATAAATAGAACAATTTATTGCGGCACAGGAGAGATATCCGAGTGAGAACCGATCTGCGCATGGCGCCATTGTACTTTTCATATGAACGCAAAAGCAGCTACGAAGAACAATACCAAGGCGTATTTCATGCCCATCTAGAAGTCGAAATTTTGATGATCCATGAAGGCCAGGGCTCGATTATCGTCAATCAGCTGAATTACGAGATTAAGCCCGGCATGATCTGCGTATTCCAGCCCTTTCAATTGCATCATGTGCAAACGGTAATTGGAGAAAATACGCCCTTCGTACGCTCCGTCATTCAATTCGAGCCGTCGCGATATGAAGCCTTCTTTGAGAATTGGCCTGCTCTACATGCTTTCTTAAAGCAATTTCACAAAGGAAAGCCGCCCACTCCCGGGTATTACGAACCTAAGGAGATGGAGCGGCTATCGCATATTTTGCTAAGTCTGCAAGAATCGATAAAGAGCTTGTCCAAGGATCAATATCTCGAGGAGTTCTCTCTTTTCCTGATCGCTTTTTTCCGTACCTTCAGAACTCTGTACGAGAGCCGGCGCTTGGATTCGCAGGCGGAGCCGCAAACCCGTCAACCGCACCAAGCCGAGAAGATCATGGAGTGGCTGGAGAAGATGAGCACGGATTTGCACCTATCTACGCATCACTTGTCTCATTTATTCAAGGATTGCACGGGCAGCACGATAATCCATTGGAGAGCGAAGCCGTTACTTTCCAAGGGACGGACACTCTGGCTTTGGCTCCTTGGAATATCAACTGCTGTTCTTCGCCATGGTGGACGACGGAGCTCGTAATTTGCCCCAAAGCCCCGTTATCGAACTTGAGCATGCCGATTGACAGATCCTCTACTTCGGCATTGTCATGGGATACGTTGCTCATGAAAGCTTGCACTTGATTCGGCCTGCCGTTCATCCAAAGCATCGCGTCGATATGATGTACGGCATGGTTTAGCGTCAGCCCTCCACCCTCTTTCTCCCAAGTGCCTCTCCACCACAAATCATAATAGCAATGACCGCGCCACCAGAAAGAGTCTACTTGAACATGCACGATTTCGCCCATCAGCTTGCTGTCGAGAACGGATTTTAATTTCATCATCGGCGTTCTGAAACGGTTTTGCGCAACGACGGACAATATTTTCCCGGTTCTGCGGGCAGCATCATTCATTAAATCGCATTCCTCCAAGGAGGAGGCCATCGGTTTTTCTACGAGCACGTGCTTATTCGCTTCCATAAAATCGACCGCCAGAGAAGCATGCGTGTAAGGAGGCGTACAGATGGATACGAGATCAATATCTTCCGCCAGCAAATCCTGATAGTTTTTATAGCCTTTGGCCTCAAGCCCGAACTTCTCGATTTGGGCCCATGCTTTGTCTTCATATTAACCTCCAATGGATTTGATGCTTATATCGTAACAAGGACACCGCCCGAATTGTGACTTCATATTGCGTAAAAATACCGCTACTTTGCGGAGGAATGCAGACAATCCCGTGAGCTGCATCGGCTGCTCCGGGACTGTCTATTAGCTATTGAATGGTTTTCAAGTATTCCTGCGCCTGCTTCTCGACTTCCGCTTTCACTTTATCGATGCCGGCTGCATCCAGCTTCTCGGTCAGTTGCGCGTAAGCCTCGTCGACATTTTTCACCGCGCCGATAAAGAGCGGGCTGCCGTATTGCGTCGATACGTTGGCGATATTCGCGATCTGTGCCTTCACGTTCTCGCTATTGAAGGTAAAGCCTGCATACAGCAGCGGCTTCAGCTTCTCGCCGACCGTATTTCGGTGATCGATATATGATTGCGGCCAGTTAGCCATCGGCTTGATCAGATCTTTGTTGACGAACCAGAAGCCGCTGGAATCGGCAGGGAACGTATTGTTCTCAGACGTAACGCCTTCAGGCAAAGCAATTTTATCGTCTTCCGTAATGACATAGTTTTTGCCCTCGATGCCGAAGGTAGTCAAGTATACATACTCCGGATCATGCATGATCAAATCCATCGCCTGAAGGGCGCGTTCCGGATTGTCGGAGTTGGCAGCTACCGCTAGACCATTGTTGAGCCATGTGTTCTGCGGCGCATGTCCTTGCGGAGACACCGCTGTAATGATATCAACTTCGATGCCTTTAGCCGCGCACGTTTCGGTTACGCTTGCTACGTCAAGCGAGTTGCCGAACGCAACGCCTGACAGGCCTTCGCAGAAGTTGTCTTTGGAGCGCGTCTTGTTTGCATACGGATTTTTGTTCACGTAACCTTTGTCGTACCAATCCTTCATGATGTTCGCTGCGAACTTGCCCGCGCTCAAGAATGGCTCCTCGACCGTTGTAAATACGGCACCTGACGTATCTTCATAATCATAAGCGATGCCTTGTGCCATCGGATTGCCCGAATCAAGCGGCTGCGTATACCCCATCTTCTCGTTCGTCAAGTACAGGAACGGCGTTGGCAGATCAAATTGGCTGTCCAAGTTAAGCGGAATCATATCCGGTTCGTTTTTCTTGATCGCTTCCAAATAAGGTCCAAGTTCGGAAAGCTTCGTCACCTCGGCTATGCCGTATTTCTCGCGCAAGTCGCGGCGGATCAGCGCGACCGACGCTTTGCGGTCAGGGGTGGCGGTAGGAACCATATACGGAATGCCGTTGATTTCCGCCGCCTTCAGCGCAAGCGGGTCCAGCTTCGCCATATGCTGAGGCATATATTTGTTAAGCAGCTCCGTATTAAGCTCCATATAAGCGCCTTTCATTGCTTCCTGTACATAGAAGTTCCAATCGGCTGCAAAAATAATGTCCACGTCTTCGCCCGAAGCGAGCACGAGCGGATACTTCGACTGCACCTCGCCCCATCCGATATAATTAACATCAAGCGTCGCGTTAATATCTTCTTTCATCTTCTTGTTCAGCTCCGTCAGCACTTCAGGCATCCCTTTCGGAGCATCGCCGAGCAGGTACATGCTAAGCTTAACTTCCTTCGAATTGTCGATGCCGCTTGCTGCTTCATTGCCTCCCGCATTGTCGCTCGTCGCTGGAGCGTTATTGCCATTGTTGCCGGAGCAAGCCGACAGCAAGAGCGCAACCATCATCAGCGTCAATATTCCTAAATTCAGCTTTTTCTTCACTTTCTTATTTCCCCCTTGAAAGTTGTTTGGCAAGCTATATCAATCCGCGTAACGGATTCATACCGAACGAAACTGGTCTCTCACGTTGCCGATGGTTTAGCCCTTCACGGCACCGATCGTTACGCCTTTGACGAAATACTTCTGCACGAACGGGAATACGAGCAGAATCGGGCCTGTTGCGATAACCGTCATGGCCAGCTTGAACGTTTCCTTCGGCTGGTCGACCGCCCCGGCATATTGCGCCATCTGAGAGGACATGTTCACCGAGGACAGCATTTTGTATAGCATGTATTGCAATGGAATAAGTTGATCCTTGTCCACAAACATCATGGCCGTCCACCAATCGTTCCAATACGCCAGTGCCGTGAACAGCCCAATGGAGGCAAGCGCCGGCTTCGACAGCGGAAGCACCATCTGGAAGAAGATCCTGTACTCTCCCGCTCCGTCGATCTTAGCTGACTCGATTAGCGGTTCCGGTATCGATCCGCGAATAAAGCTGCGTAGAATAAGGACGAACATCACATTGAACATCGGAAGAAGGATCAAAACGCCCATTGTGTTCTTTAGCTCCAAATACTTCGTTACGAGAATGTAGAACGGAGCAAGTCCCCCGTTGAACAGCGTCGTGAAGAACAGGAAGAAGGCCAGCGCATTGCGATACTTTACTTCTTTGCGATACAGCACGTAAGCTGCCATCGTGGAGAACAGGAGGCCAATTGCCGTTCCGATGACTGTAATCATGATCGAAACACGGTAAGCGGAGAGTACCTCCGCAGGATACCGGAAGATGAAGGCGTACGCATCCAGCGAGAAGTCACGCGGCCAGAACCAAAAGCCTTCTTTCAGAACCGTACTCTCGGCGGAGAACGAACCCGCTATGAGAACGACGAAAGGAATAAAGGTTATTAATGAAATGACGCCGATAACGATGTAAGCAATCGAGGAAAACACCGGCGAAGAATTGAGCTTATTCGTTTCCATTTTTATCACCCGCTTGTCTAGGATAGCTTTGCTTAGAATAACGCTTGGTCTTTGTCATACCGTCTGACGAGATAGTTCGCCGTTAATATAATGATCAGCGTAAGAACCGACTGATAGAAGCCGACGGATGAGGCCATGCCGAAATCCTGCGTATTCACTAGCGAGCGGAAGACAAGCGTATCGATAATATCCGTTGCGTCCATCAGCGAGCCGTTGTTCCCGATCAACTGGTAGAACATATCGAATTCGCCCCGCATAATGCGGCCAAGCCCTAGCAGGATCAGAATAATCATCGTTGGCTTGAGCAGCGGAATCGTAATTCTCGTTATTTTCTGCCATCGCGAAGCGCCGTCGATCGTAGCTGCCTCGTATACTTCTTGATCGATACCTACAATTGCCGCCAAATAAAGAATACTGCCGTAGCCTACCCACTTCCATACATACAGTAAGGGCAGCAGGATGAACCAATACCAGGACGTCGAGTAAATATCGATGGCATCCAGGCCGAACTTCCTGAACAAAACGTTAACAATGCCGTATTCGTAGTTCAGAAAGTTGTATACGAATGCCGATACGGTTACCCAGGAGATGAAATAAGGAAGGAACAACATCGTTTGCGATATTTTCTTAAATAACTTCTTTGCAACTTCAGAGAGCAATATAGCCGTTACGATTGAAAACAACGTGTACAGCCCGAGAAAAGCAACGTTGTACAAAATCGTGTTGCGGGTAACGATCCACGCTTTGCCCGAAACAAAGAAGTACTCAAAGTTCTCAAAACCGTTCCAGGGGCTTCCGAATATGCCCTCGCGGTAGTTAAAATCTTTGAAAGCCATCACAATGCCCGCCATAGGCGCGTAAGCGAATATCAAAAAATAAACCGCTATCGGAATGAACATCGTGTATAGCGGCCAATGCCTTCGGAATTCTCCAAAAACTTGTTTCATGCAATCACCATCCGTAAGTTTCTATCAGCTATGGCTTAAGTTTACCGCCCTGCGAATGTGAAACCTACGGGACAAAGTTACGATCATCTTCGAAAATCTGCGCTGCTACAAGCTGGTCTTCGCAAGCGGCAATCTGATCGTGACGGTCGTCCCCTCTCCGATTGTGCTGGCGAAGCTAAGCCCGCAGTCGCTTCCGAACAACAAGGCGATACGCTCCTGAATATTGCGCACGCCGAAGCCGCCGGTATGCTTGCTGCTCTTGCCCGCAAGAGCTCCTGCCATTCGCGTCTCGTCCATTCCGATGCCATCATCACGGATATGCAGCTGTAAAAATCCGTCCTTGGCTTCCGCTTGAATCTTAATGATCCCGTTCTCCGAATCTTTCTCGCGAATGCCGTGAAGAATTGAGTTCTCCACGAGCGGCTGAAGGATGATCTTTGGCACTTCGCATTCCTTAAGCGACTCAGGCAAATCCACAATTAACTGAATGCCTCCGCCGAAACGCATATTTTGGATGTGAACGTAAGCCTCGACATGCTTCATTTCATTGCCGAGCGTAATCTTTTCACGTCCGTTGGAGAGGCTCAGCTTATAGAACACCGCCAGCTCCTCGACGACGCTGGAAATATCCTTTTCTTCGCTTTCGATCGCCATAATATTGATCAAATCCAGCGTGTTATATAAGAAATGAGGATTGATTTGCGCCTGAAGCGCTTTAAGCTCCTTGTTCTTCACTTCGCGGCCCAGCTGATACGTCTCGTCCATCAGCTTGCCGATATTTTGCACCATCGTGTTGTAGGTTTGAATCAATTCCCCGATTTCGTCTCGACCTTCGGGAAGCTGCGCCGCATGGAAGTTGCCGTCCTTGATCTTCCGCATATGGCGGCTTAACTGCCTCATCCTGCGGGTAGACGAGCCTGCGACAAAAAACGATAATGGCAGGACGAACGGAATAACGATCAGAAAGATCGATAGGAGACGGTTGCGGGAATGATAGATCGTCGCCAATATATCCGCTTCCGGTACGACAACGACTAGCCTCATCGCCGTATTTTGTACGGATGTAGCGCCTATTAGCAGTTCTTTGCCCTGATAGCTGACACGTTCGCCCCATCGATACGTGTCTTCTCCGATGCTTTTGTTATCGCTTATGATTCGTAAAACATCCTCTGCCTTTAAATTCGCTTCCGTGCTTGCGCTTAACAAATCGCCTCGTTCGTTGAATAGAAAAGCAGAAGTATGAGGAGTCAATTTCGCGTGATCGAGCACGCTTCGAAGGGAGGATACATGAATTTGGGCGCTGGCAAGACCGGAGAAGCTGATGACGCTGTGCTCCTCCGGAATTTTGCGCATAATTACGATTCGATTGTCATCGGCTTCCCGATCCAATACCGATGCGGGCACCCATGAGAAATACTGTCTCGATTCCTTGAACTTCCGAAGCCACACCCGATCGGCAATATGATCCATCCTCAAGTAGTCGTCGTTCCCGGGCTCGCCGGCAAGCCCCGCCTGCAAGTAAAGCCGCACGTTCTCTATATCCTGATTGTATGGGAATTGATGCAGCACCCTATCGACGCGGTTCGCATCCATCGACCATTCGTTGACGTCTGCGTAGCCTGTCGTTTTGCCCGCTTCGCGCTGAATCAGATCGTTGAAGGAAATAAAATTCAGCACCTCATGAATCGAATTGGCTTTGTACTCGAGGTAGGACTTCGTTTCGTCCATTGTCTTGATTGCTGATATATCGGCCTGCGCCTTGCTTTCTTTGGCGCTCATGCTTAGATGAATGTAGAGCAGCAGTATAAACGGAACGAATACCGCGAACAGAACGGCTGCGAACAGCTTGTAACGAATGCCCAGATCCGACCATAGACGCATCAGCCTCGTCATCTCAATGTCCCAGCCTTTCACGGTATTCGGTTGGCGTACAGCCGGCATATTTTTTGAAGAAGGTCGTAAAATAGTTCGGATCGGAGAAGCCAACAGCCTGCGCGATCGCGTAGAGCTTCAGCTCCTGATCGGCGAGAAGCTCCATCGCTTTCTCTACCCGTACTCCCGTCATAAATTCCTTGATTGTCTGACCGCTTTGTTTCTTAAAGAAGGAGCATAAATACGTTTCGCTTAATCCAACGTGATCGGCAATCATCTGAATACCGAAGCCCTTCTCCTGATAGTTGGCATGAATGAACTTGACGATCTCTCTCATCTTCCCTGCGCTGCCCGTACCCTCGTCCCGATCGAACAGGTCAAGGAAAGAGAGCACGTATTGATGGAGTCGGTCCAGATCCGGTATAACGTCGATTTCCTTCCAAATATAGCGGCTTTCCCCGCCTTCCTCCTTGTCGGTCAGTCCCTGCTGAAGCGCGATCTCCAGTACGATAAGAAGAAATTGGAAGTATACGTCCTTCACCCGTATAATGTCCAGATCCTTGCGTTGCCTCGCTCTCTCAGTCAGTCCCTTAATAATGCGGCCTGCCTCGGCAGCATCGCCCTTGCGAACCGCTTCGCGAAACCTCTTCAGCTCATCCCAATCCGTATCCAGCGGCTCGTTCAGCCGCTCCTCCGAAGGAAAGGCGATCTCGCCATAAGGCCTGTAAAATTGCAAATTTCCCGCATCAACCGCCGTGCGGTAAGCATGCGGGATATCGAGCAACTGCAGTGCCGGTTGTCCGACGCCCATAAGGAAGGAAATATCGGGACCGAGACAGCGTCTAAGCAGATCCATCAGCTGCTCCAGCCTTTCCCTGCCTGCCGTGTAAGCGGATCCATATCGTCCCGGCATAATGACAATAAGCCAGTTCTGCGAATCAAAGCCGGCGATCGAGCGCCATTCGAGCATTTCTCCGCTTTTGGACAAGGCGCTAAGCAGCTCCTCCTGCACGATCCGAGCTTCCTTCGGAATATCCGATAAGCGCCAAAACAAAGGTGCAACCGCTACCGTGAAGCTCCCATCGGCCGGCAGGAGAAACGTATCGCGATCCATAAGAGCCGGCAGTATATGCGGAGAATTCGGTTCCGTAACAAGCTTCCGTACCATCTCCCGCCGCAGAATCGGCAGGTTCTCGTCGAAGCTGGCTTGCAATCGGAGTCCCTCCGTCTTCTTGTCGACATCCGCCCTGCGGGCACGGACGGCATCGCCGACGACCTCCAGAATTCGCGCCGGATTAATCGGTTTCTCTATGAATTGGAACGCTTGTAATTGGATGGCGGAAAACAAATATTCTTTGTCCGAGAACCCGCTAAGGAAAATGAGCTTGGCATCCGAATCCAGCAGCCGCAGCCGCCTCGCGAATTCGATGCCGTCCATCTTCGGCATGCGAATGTCGCAAAGAATGATGTCCGGCAGCCATTTCTCCGCCAGCTCCAGTGCCAACATCCCGTTTTTGACCGACTCGATCATCGTTATGCCAAGCGATTCCCATCCAATGCGATGATGAAGAAATTCTCTCGTACGCACCTCGTCGTCAATAATGAGAAGCTTCATTTCCATTAGCCGTTCCCCCTGTGCTGTTATTCCGAGTCCAAAATAAACTGATTCCACTTGCGCTGCCATGCAATATCGCTCCAAAACGGATGATGAGGCGCACAGTTCGAGCATAACGTCATGCCCCAGAAGCCAAGCTTCATCCCTTTGCGAAGGGCATATTCAGCGATGAACTTCCCGACCGGCCCTTCCTCGAAGCCGGCATGAAGCGGCGTATAGCCGACATAGCCTTCGCCAATCACGATCGGAATATCGTAATGCCGCACCCAATCGTGGATTTCCTCGAAACGGAAATCCGTCTTCTGCAGCATCGCTTCCTTATGGGCGCCATAGCGATCGTATAAGTATAAATCCCACTGGTCAGGATCGGACCAATCATGCAAATAGATGAGCTTCACTCCTACCGGATTGCCTTCCATTCGCCATTCTTGTCCTTCAGGGAGAGTCCATCGATCAAATGGCGGCGCATCCTCTCTTAACAGCGACTTGACGAAGGGATTCGGAAACGGCGTCGATTCGTCATTCAATCCCGCTGCGTCCATCAGCTCGTTAAGCACGCCTTTGATATATAAATGATAGTGCGCGACCTGCATATTGCGGGCGACGTATGCTTTCGGGTAGGCTTCGTTCAGCGTATAGCTCGCCGTCATCAGGATGTCGGGATGCTGCTCCCGCAAATAGCCGACCGCCTCCTCGATATAAGGCTGCATCGCCTCGACAAGCTCGGGCGTATTCGATTCAGGGATGCCACGGCTCGTTCCGACGGCGGTCAATTGGCCGAACTCCACTTCGTTATGAAGCTCTGCATATACGATTTGCCCCCCATAGCCTTCCTCTTTGATATAACGAATGAGTTGATTCATAGACGACGCTATTGCCATGAAGCGCTCCTCCGGCGGTATGGCGGCCAGTTGGTCGCGCAGCTCAGGATGAGCGAGGAAACTCGGGCTTTGCTGATATTCCCAGGAAGACAACATAATGTAGCAGTTATGCGCCTTCGCCTGCTTGAACAGCTCAAGCAGATGGGCATGTCCGTCCAGCTCGGCTCCGCCGCGGCAATTATACCAGCGCGTACGCTGGCCCACCTCGCCGAGATTGCCGAACTTCAGCGGACCGGGCCGCTTCCCCTCCGCCGTGAACAGCATGAACGGCATCGCGCATATTCGGATCGTATTGTAGCCTCTTTCTACGGCCTCTTCGAATCTTGCAGCAAGATCACTATACGGTTCGCCTGGCAGTGTCATCGTATACCACGAGAAATCCCACATCGTTATCGTTAGCTTTCGCGGCAGGCGTTTCATAATTTCGTTCATATGATTTTCGCTCCTTTATAACAAAAGAAATAATCTAGCAAATGTATGCTTATCGCATTCTATTCAAAGCTTACAGGAGGATTGGGCACCGAACAATTGACAATCCACTGTTAATGATAGATTATATTCTTATTATTGATGCTAGAGGTCTAACGAAGGACAGGTGGATCATGGATCAGATGACGACGAGCTTTGATTGGGAGAAGCTGTACGTTCTGCCTCACTACGTTCTCGATGAAGTGAAATCCCATCCGCTCACGAGAGAGGCGTATATTACCGATATTGGCTGTTTTCACCAAGCCCATAATCATTTCCGTGAAAGGCCGACGGGATGCGACACCTACATTTTCATTTATTGCGCCGGCGGAGCAGGCTGGGTTCAAACGAAAGACAACGAGCGAATCCGCATCACGGAACGGCAGTTCATTTTCATTCCGGCTGGCATCCCCCATGCATACGGTGCAGATGACGAGAATCCATGGACCATCTACTGGTTTCACCTAAGCGGAACGCAGATCGCCGATTTCTTGCTTCTGCTGGATGCTGAAGCGTCGCCGTCACTGGTCATTCTGCCGGCAAGAGACGAAACGAAGTTTCTCGAGCTATATCACCAATGCTACGATTTGCTATCGTCCAAGTCATACTCGCTGGTCCATCTCGTGGAAGTATCGCAAACGATCCGCTATTTGCTCAGCTTCGTCATTTCGATCGCTGCCCGCAGGGAAGACAGCAAATCGCAGGGCCATATCGAGAAAGCGATCCGATATTTAAGCGAGCACTTGGAGTCTTCCGTTACGCTGGACGATATCGGGCGTCACGTCCAAGTATCCAAGCAGCATCTCAACTTTATGTTCAAGCAGTCCACCGGCTATTCGCCAGTCGACTACTACTTGCGCATGAAGATACAACGGGCTGGACAGATGCTGGATCTGTCGAATGCCTCAATCAAAGAAATAAGCACGATGCTCGGCTTTAAGGATCCGTATTACTTCTCGAGACTGTTCAAAAAAATGAACGGCTGCTCTCCTTCCGAATACCGTAATCAACCAAAAGGTTGAGCCGCCTCGCCCCCACTGACAGCCGCATGACCGAATAGAGCTGAATAGGTATACAAACTATCTCTATTTCTTATAAAGCCGAACGGTTAATAGAATAAAAGGGACACCCTATAAGCCTAGTGGCTTTAGGGGTGTCCCTCTTGTTGTTCGGTTGCTATTTTATTTTGCGGTAGAGAGCAGCGCCGTAATAAGGTACTGGCTGTATTTGATGGAATACGGCCAATTCCACGCCTTCGAACCGTTCGACTAACGCTTGATTCACGAACGTATGGACCGTTCCTTTGCGCAGCGGCGTGATCGCAAGATGGAGCTGACGGTTCTCGAGATCGTCCTTGAACTGCTTCAAGCCGATCGGCCAAACTTCGCCGTAGTGAATATGGTCCGTTATGAGCCGGTTGTCCAAGTAGGCAGCTGCAACGTCCCCGTCGTATTCCACTTGCAGGAATAGATCGGACACTTGACTCGGCCAGTTCGGATCGATCTCAACGATTGCGCTTCGCTCCTGCGGATGCTCGATACGGATGCTCGGCTCGTAAGCCTCAACCTCAATCCGATACGACTGGAACACCCCCGCCTGTCCTGTAGACAATAGGCCATGATCCGCGGACACCTCCTCGGGTACTGGAGGAAATACGTTTATCTCCCACTGTTCCTTCCCTTCGGAAGTCATCATCAACCGTTCATTTTTCGTATAGAGACGGCTTTCGCTGATGAACAGCCTCTCTTCGCCCCATAGCTTGAATTTATAAACCTGAAGCGCTTCTTCTCTTGTCAGAACGAGTATTTGAACGGTTTCATCATTGGCCAAAGTAACTTCCAGCGCATGCTGCTTGCCGACTAGCGGCTTAACGACGATGACATCCGTTTCGAGCGTAATCACAGCGGATGGCTGCGACACTTGCGCCGTCGTTGCACGGTTCAATACGATTTCGGGCTCCAAGCCATCCTGCGCATAGAAGACTAACACGCGCTCATTTCCGTTCTCGATAGCGGTAAGCGGTTGTATCGTCGCAGATACAATGTGTACGCCGGCCATTTCGAGATGGAATGGAAGTACCGTGCTAACTCCTTGTTTCAACGTAAGCGAGCCTTGATGCGGGAACGAAACCTTACCTTTCGGCGTCTCCAGCTCAATCCGAACGTCTTCGCGATCGGGCAGCTCCAGATGGTCCTGGAAGTTGTTCAGGAACAGGAAGCCCGAACCGTCCTTCTGACGAACGCACCAACGAAGAGATTGCTTGTCCTCTGGATGAATGTCGGATTGTCCCTCGGGAAGAACCGTTCCCATTGGCGCGATGATCGAGCCGAATGTTTCCATGAAAAGTGCGAGCGAACGGATGCGATCATACGATTTGCCAACCCTGCCGAATTCGCCAAGCGGCGACTGATAATCGTATGTGATTTTCGGCAAGCCGTATTCATTCAGGTAGCCATGTTTGCCGACCGGATTGGAGCCGCCGTGATACATATAATACCCTAGCAGATTGCTGCCGCTCGCCAGCTTCACCAGCGTCATCGCTTCCACGCTCTCGGGACTTACATTCGGTCTTGCCGTGTAGCTGACTTGCATACCGCCTGCCATCTCGCAATAAGCGACCGGATAGTCCTGCGTTTCGTAATTCACGGCTTCCGAAGGCTTCACATGCAAATCGCGGTAAATGTATTCACCGCTCGGCGGCTGATTCGGTATCCATGGCGTATACGCATATCCGGCAAGCATAGGCAGCGTATCCGTCTCGGGCACCGCTGCGCCTCCCCATGCCGTAGCCGTATAGAACGCAGGCTTTATACCCGCCTCCTCGGCAAGCCGGCGAAGCTCGGCCAGATGCTCGTTGCCGCCTTTGCCCGACGACATGAACACGCCAGCCTTATATCCCCATGAATCCAGCGGAGCTCCGCAATGCATGTATTCATTCTCGAGCTGTACGCCGATAACCGGGCCGCCCTCGGCGAAATACGAGCCTTGCGCTTGCTTAGCAATTTGACGATACAGACGTCTTGTGAAGAACAAGTAACGCTCATCGTTGGAACGAATTTCTAGAGGTTTCTCGAATACCCAGTCCGGTATGCCGCCGTTTCTTACTTCGCCGTGACAGAACGGTCCGATTCGCAGGATGAGGCGTAATTCATGCTTGGCGCATAAATCGATAAAATGACGCAGATTACGGCTTTCGTCCCAGCGGAATATGCCCTCTTCCTCCTCATGGTAGTTCCAGAATACGTACGTGGCGATGATATTGACTCCGCCGGCTCTCATCTTTAGCAGCTCTTCCTCCCAATGCAGGTAAGAAAATCGTGAGAAGTGGAACTCGCCGACGACCGGCACGATCGGCTTGCCGTTCCATGTCATATAAAAGTTTGTAAAATCGAATGTATCCCCTTTTGGATTCACGGCGTTGCGGTTTGCCAGCTTTCCAGGTGTGATCGCCTTGTTCGGTACATCAAAATTCAGCTTATAAGTCGCCATGCCTATATTCCCTCCCATATTTCTATGTTTTATTTTTATAATTCCAATGCCTCTGACAGGGTTCCCTCTATGACCTTAAATCCGGTAGGACGGAATATCTCGTAACGGATATTGTCCGCTTGCTCAGCACTTTGCTCATACCATTCTATTGTCCACTGCTCGCCAGGCGAGAGAGAAGGAATGAATAGCGATTGCCATTCAGCCCCCGCCATCATCACCTTAAGGATATAACCTGAAACGCTATAGGAAGGGATGTCATTACGAACGGACAGTGTGAGTCTGATAGCCTCGGTCTCCTGTGCCCTCTCAACTTTAACCGTTATCGGCGCTCCGATCTCTCGCAATGCTTGATAAGACGGCTTCGGATTCCCGTAGACATCCGTCGTCCCGTGTACCCGCTGACGCAATCGCCCTACGCCTTCCTCTCCCATCTGCGTGCGATAATCGTTCAAGCTGAAGAAGATGAGCGCGGCAATTTGGTCATGCTTGCGATACTCTTCCGTCTTCTGCATTAAGATTTGAATTCGCCGGGGATCTCCTCCCTCGAATGCCGGTTCGCATAAGCCGTACTCCGCTACCGTCAACGGTTTATCCGGATAGGCGGCGTTAATTCGGCCAATCACTTCGGACTCGTCCAGCTCTCCATGCCAAGTGCCGATATAATCGTTCCACATCAGCAAGTCGCCGATGCCCGTCGCGTCTTTGGAAGGGACGGTATGGATGGAATTAGACACATAGTTAATAAACCGCGTGTTGTCCATTCGTTCGATATGCGTTCTTAGGTTGTTCATGTAAGCGACGGTTTGCGCCGATTGCCCGTTCACTTCATTGCCGATCCCCCATGCGTAGATGCAAGGATGATTAAAATGTCTCGTTATCATCTCCGCCGCATGCTGGAGGGCAACGGGAAGGAGCGCATCATCAGGCTCATCAGGCTGCTGCCAATGCGGAATTTCCTCCTGTACAAGCAACCCGTTCAGGTCGCACCAGTCAAGCAGCTTGCTGTCCTGCTGCCAATGAAATCTTGTAATGACGCAGTTCGCGTTCTTGATTTGTTCAAGCGATCGAATAAAGTCCTCCACCGTTTCCGCCATTCCGATATGGGGATTCGAGCCCGGCATCCATTCTACCCCCATTAATCGGACCGGTTCGCGGTTCAGCAGAAGTCTGCTGCCTTCATTCTTGATTTCCCTGAATCCTACAGGGATCGAAAGTTCATCCGTGTAAATACCATCTGCTTCAAGCATCAATTTCAACGTATACAAATGGGGGTGATCGAAATGCCATAACTTAATCTGATCTATCGTTATTTCGTTTATAGCAAAGCAGCCATTCTCGATGCGGACCGGATAGGCTTCCGATGCAATCAGCTTGTCCTGATACAAGACATTCACATGAACGGTTGGAAGCAAGTCGGAAGGCAGACCGTTATCCCACAGCTTGATTTGACCGCTGATCGTACCACGAGAAGCGGTGACGCTTGCCCCCTCAAATTCCGGCTTCGCGATGATTTTGGCATAATCGATCGCTGCGGCACCCGTTATGATCAAGGATACACCACGAATGATGCCGCCATCGTCCGCCCAGTCGAAGCTGTTCGACATCGGGAGCGCTTGATCACTGTTCTCGTTGTTAACGGACACCGTTAATACATTATGGTTTCCCGGTTTTGCTGCTTCCGTAATGTCAATGATAAACGTCGTATAACCGGAATGCTTATGTTCTCCGACCCGAATTCCGTTCAGCCATACGGTCGCATCCCGATAAATCGCATCGAACTGCAGCCGAAGCAGCTTCCCTTCCAGCTCAGTGGGAACGGCCAAATGATATGAATACCATGCCGTCCCTCGGTACTCTTCTAAGCCGTCCTCCACATTCCATGTATGAGGAATCTTTACTTCTCTTGCCGAATCGAGTTTATCGGCGTACCAATGATTACGCAATCCAATGCCGTCTGGATCAACGCGGAAACGCCAATTGTCTGTTAACGGGACACTTTCACGGTATGACATCGTCACTCGCTCCTTCTATCTTTTCATGATGCGATGTTAAGCAAGCGTCAGCTTCCGGTGAATAGCTGCACCTTGATGATTTCGATCCAACGCCAACGCCTCATCGAATGCCTGAGCTGCTTCGCTATTCTGATTCAAGCCAAGCAAACCAAGCCCTAGCATGAAACGGCAATGGATGCGGTTTCTATGGTTCAAATTCTCTTCGAATACAAGGAAATCCGGCAACGATACGGCAAAATAATCGATCTTCACGTCATCGAACATATGCTTCTCGGCAAAATCGATCAACTTGTTGAAGCGCCGCTTTGCTTCTTTCGTATTGTTCAACTTTAACCACGCCAATCCTTGATAGAAGATCATCTCAGGCGGCTGGTCATTATAATACATGGCGCTCGCCGGCTCTTCGAGCCCTTGCGACGCGGCTGTGAAAGCTGCAATTGCTTCCTTCTGCCGTCCTTGCGCCTCAAGCGCGCAGCCAAGATAATAATGGATATTGTTTTCCTGCGCGCCTTCAAGCTTCGCTTCGCCTAGATTAACCGGATTTTCAAGCGCCTTGCGCAGTATCCGTTCCGCCTCTGCGAACTGTTTCTCTCCGAGCGCCAGCTTCGCCAGCTCGACATGAGCTTGGATATATTGACCAAGCGTCTTGCCTTCGCCGCCCTCCCAAGGGTGGAACTGGCGCGCTGCGAGCAGCTCCGCTGCCTCCTCATAGAAGCCCAGCGTATTGTGAAGCGACACGAATTCGATATACAAATCATCGCGAGCTTCAACCAACCGGTTCTCCAGCTTCAGCTTAGCAAGCCTTTCCTCTGGCGACACCTGAATCTTCTTATACAGCTGATCCAATTCGTAGAACACCCTAGCATCTTTCTTGTCGCATGCGAATGCCGCTTCTAACGAGACTCTGGCCTTCTCCGGCTCGCCTTGCTTGTTATAATAGGCAAGCGCGAGGTTCCGCTGTACAACAGAGAACGAAGAATCAATGGCTGCGGATGCTTCCCACTGTTCGATCGCATCTTCAGGGCGTTTCTTGTCGTAGTACCAATTTCCTAGGAAATAACGAGCTTTTGCCGAGTCCGGCTGAAGACGAACGGCGAATTCCAATACCGTAAGGTCGAACAGCGTATTCGGGAAACAATATTCGGGTGAAACGGTCTCGCCCGCGTTCAAGTGCTTCCATGCAAGGTCGTTTTTCCCGATTTTAGCGTAACAGTAGCTTAGCGCATAATGAATCATTGGGTATGCGTTTGCTTGTTCATCAGGCGCGACTAAATGCAATACCTCTATCGCTTCTTCATAAAGTCCTGCCCCAGCGTAATCGGAAGCCAGCGCAATATAGTTATGCGGATCATTGCGCAAGAGCGCGGACAGCTCGCGAAGCGCATGATCGGCACCCTTCAGATCTCCTGCAAGTCTGCTAACTAGGAACCATTCATGATAAGCGCCGAAGTCGGCGATATCGAGCCCAATCGTTTCCACTGCGGAAGCCTTCGTTTCGTCCAATCGGCCAAGACGTCTCAGCAGAGCCGATCTAAGATCCCTTGCCTTGTAATGGCGCGCGTTCCGAACCAAGGAACGGTCGACCAGCTCGAGCGCTTCTTCGTACGAACCATTCTCCGCGGCGATCTGGGCCAGCGAGAAGTATCCGCTATCTTGCCAAGCAGCTGACCACACCGCTTTGTAAAATGCGGCGAACGCTTCCTTCAAGCGCCCTTGTTCCTTGAGCGACACGCCAAGCTGATAATACGCTTCACTGTCATAAGGATTCGGGTTGCGCCAGGTCAGGCTTGAAACTGCCTTACGGAAATGCTCTTCGCTCTTCGCGAACAATCCCCTACGGAGCAGCAGCGTACCGTACGCGACATTGATTCGAATATCCGATTCGTCTCGCTTCAAGCCCTCCAAGTAATAGGCTTCCGGTTCGAATGTGGCGTGACGGTATTGTTCCAAATGTAGACCGGCCAAATAAAGCTGCTCATTCGTCCGAATATCCTTCGGCTCAGACAATGGCTTCGCCGCTTCTGGAATATCCTCGATTTGTTGTTTCTTCGGTTGATAGCCGACCAATAACTTGCCTGAAGCATCCTTCACCGTCAGCCTGAGGTCATGCTCCTCGTCGTCCGCGTGCAGCGGAACCGTTGCCGTAAACGTGCTGCTCGGCGACAAATCTGCCGATTCCTTAACGTAATTTCGGTTCCGGCTGACAAGCTCAATCGTCACCCCTTCAATAGAGGACGTCGTGTAAGCTTGAATGGTAACTATTCCGGTTGCCGCGTCTATCTCCAGATTGACCGCCGCGTCTATTGTCGCGTTTTTGACAACCCCGATATTTTTGTAAGGCATAAAATATTGCTTGAACGATTTCTCTTCAAACGGCTGAAGCCATGTAAAGTCAGGCTGATTGTCGGTATACACGCCTGTCATGAGCTCGATGTACGGTCCGTCCTCGTCGGTCAAGCTTCGATCCCATGCTTGGCCGAACTCGCCGTTCCCCCACGTCCATTGTTTCTTGCCGGGTGAAATATGATGGTTGGCGACATGCAGCAAGCCCGCCTGCACGGAATGATCGTAGCCGCCTACGAAATTGTAATCCGACTTGTAGGCCATATAAGAAGTAGGAACGGGAATGTTCTTATACCGCGAAATATCGACGCCTTCCGAATAATCCATTTTGTAATACGTGCCCGTAGCAATCGGAAACTTGGAAACGTCGCGTTTGCCATGGTCGAAGACCGCGTGAACGTCTGGAGGGAATACCGACTGGGTATGATCGTTCACGGCTACAGCCGGGTTAGCCCACCAAAGGAAGGTCTGCGGTTCTTGCGTCCGATTGTACAGCTGGGCATGAATTTCCAAATAAGCCTTGCCCGGATGAAGCGTAAAGCCAGCCGTCACTTTCGTGCCGTACATACGGTCAATTTCGCTCACCCATACGGTTGCGCTGCCGTCCTCATTTTCGGTCATCTTGTATTCCACCGGTCCGAACGTATTCGGACGATGATGCTGCGGCCAGTTAAACTCGATGCCGCCTGAGATCCAAGGTCCTGCAAGACCTACAAGCGCAGGTTTGATAACCTGATTATAATATACGAAGTCGTATGCGTTCGTCTTATCGACAGCCCGATAAATTCTGCCGCCGATTTCCGGCATAATCTCAATTCGCAAATATTCGTTTTCCAATACGACAATCTTATATGGCTTGAGCTGCTTCTCATCTTCGATCTTATCGATGACTGGATGCGGATATACGCGTCCAGAGCTTCCTTGATAGACTCGTTTCTCTAGAAACATTGGATTTTTATCGGGTTTACCAACTCCGTAAGTCGGTATTTCGACGACTTCTTCCCATACGCGGCAATTCACCGTTTCCTGACTCATAAAACTCACTCCCTATAAGCATTTCAGCTGAATGATTGACTTTCAATACCTATAACTTTACAGGATAACGAGGCATCGAACCATTCACCATATTCGGAATGTGATGGATTATATTTTGATTTTGAACAGAAAAATAGACGACACTCCGGAGTGTCGTCTACATGTATGACTATTATTTCATGATGTGCATTACCACAAATACAAGTCATTGCCCTTCAGCTTAAAGATCGCTTCCATGAAATAATAGTCTCCGTAAATAATCGGCTCGTGATGCGCTTTGGCGTAATAAGCTGCTGACCCCTTCTGCACCAAACTATCCGATGCCTCCGTCCAGTCGATACGTGATTCGAGCGTCTTCAGAAGCTTGACTGCAGCATCCAGATAGACACCTTGCTCATATTGCCCCACCGCCTTCGCGATCTCAATCAGTCCGCAAGCGGCAATCGCCGCAGCCGTATCGTCCTCCAGCCTCGGTTCGGCTGGCTGTCTGAAGTCAACCGGAATGACGCCGTCTGCAGGAATATTAGCCATGAAGTAGTGAGCGATTCGCTTAGCCATATGCAAATATTCCTCTTTGCCGGTATGGATATAGCTCATCATGAAGCCGTACAGCGCCCAAGTCTGGCCTCTCGTCCAGGATGAACCCTCTTCGTAGCCTTGCCCGCCGTAAGTCTTAACGACACCGCCATTGAAAGGATCGAACTCAACGATATGGTTCACCGACCCGTCCGGTCTAACGAAAGCCGTCATTGCCGTGTCCGCATGTCTCATGGCAATCTGTTGGAAACGCGGATCGCCCGTTTCCTCTGTTGCCCAATACAGCAACGGAATGTTGAACATACAATCGATGATCGCCCAGCCTCTCGTATCGCCTTCGTTCAGATCGTTCCACGCGCGGATGAATCCTCCCGCCAGATTGAAGCGGCCTGCCAGCAGGTTGGCTGCGTGAAGCGCTCTTCGGCGGGAATCGGCGTTCTGCGTTACTTTGTAGTTGGCCACACTCGTTGGCAGCCACATGAAACCGACGTCATGATGAAGACCATAATAATCCTCGAAGCATTGATCGAGCTTCACTTCGGATATTTGCGCGATTTCCTTGTATTTCTCATTGCCCGTCTCATGGTGCATCAGCCACATCATGCCGCCCCAAAAACCATTCGTCCACCAGTTGATGCCGTCTGCATCCGCACCGGATGGATTATCCGCCGATCTATCGTCATGCGTACCGTTAATAGTCGTGTACGGAATCTTATGTTTCGATTTCTCGCTGACCCAATCCATCTTAGCCGTAATTTTAGCGATGACTTCTTGCAGCCAATCTTGTCGTTCAGTTGGAACCAACATTTTGATTAACCTTCTTTCCTATGAGGTATAGTTGTCTGTCATAGGCACATTATAGCTCCCTAAATCCGCTAATAATGTAGGTATGTTAACCGAAAATATTGTTTTCTTGCGGTCTTTTATGAGCCTCCGGTTTCTTTTAGCCGCCTAATGAGCTGTGTCAGCACACTAGAATTGTCCTGCTTCCAGAAATCAAGCATCGGACATGCCTTATCCGTTAGTCTGTCCAGCACGGTGCGTAGCGTGAATGCCTCCGCGTTAAGCCGCCCATTCACCTCATCCCAATACATTGGCGCTGCCACCGTTGCTTGGATGCTGCCTCTCGGGGAGTATGGACATACCATCGTCTTCCCTGGGGCATGCTGGACATAATCGACATAAAGCCGATTTCCGCGGTTTTTCTTTAACCGTTCCGTCGTGAAGTCTGTCGCGTGCTTCTCCGTAACATACTGCGCAACAAACTGCGTAAACACTCTTGTATCCTCATAAGTTAGACCAGAACGTGGGCCAAGCGGGATATGGATCTGCATCCCTTTGCCACCCGTTAATTTAGGGTAGCTTACGATACCGAAACCATCGAATACCGCTTTCATCTCTAAGGCCGCTTTCACGGCAAGCGATAGCTTATCCTTGCTGGGCGGGTCCAGATCGAACACAATATCGATGGGATGCTCCGTTCCGATCGTATGAAAGGGAATGTGGAATTCGATCGCAGCTTGATTGCCCAGCCACAACAGCGTTGCGAGATCATCGCATACGATATAATCGATGTCACCTTCGACATGGCTTCGGACAAAGTCTGGGGCGTAATCCGGACGATTTTTCTGATAAAAAGATTCCCCAGGCACCCCATGAGGATACCGAATCGTCGTTAGTGTCCGATTGCGCAAGAAAGGCAGCATCAAAGGAGAAATCCGAACCAAATAAGCGACATACTCTTCTTTGTCGATGCGAGCATCAGGCCATAACCACTTGGCAGGATTGGTTAGCTTCACTTCGCCATGAACGGCAGCGTTATCAATAATGAGCTTGTTCCATGTGCATTCGGTCCAGTCGGCGGATAGGCGAAATTCGCGGAAGATCGGCAGCGTCAACCGATCGTTCAGCATCGACTCAAACTGCAGCTCAACGCAAATGCTTGGCTTTATCCGAATCACACCGCTATTCCCCGCGTCGATCCGGTTCGCCATAATCGTCTGAATAAGCGTTTGTTTCTCCTCTGGACGAAGTCCGTAACTGAATGATCCAACTTCAACAATATTCGTGTTCTCTTGCAGCGCTGCCATAAAGCTTTGATTCGTTTCATCATACCCGGCAATAAAAAACAGACCGCTATACGGTCCGTTCGATTTAAGAAATAATGATGCCTTGCTCCTGTCAACTGCCATACGCGACTCCTTAATAGACTAGTAGGTTTTAGTCATCCATGTACGTATAGTAGATCCCCATCGACAGCAAAATTTATACATTTTTCATTCATGCGACAAATCATTCCAATCTTCAAAGACACGATTCGCTTCTAGATGAATATAACGAAGCAATGCCGCAAGGTCGGCCAAGCGCTGTTCATTCGAATGATAATAACGATCGGGAATACCGCGCTTTATGTTGATGGCTTCGTGTAGCAGCCCATGCCACTGTTGCGGAATAACTGTTATTCCATAATAACCCGCTTCAACCTTGCTTTTTATACGATGCTCTTTCAATGTATAGAGCTGCCGAAGCATGCCAAGCGTACACCATTCAACGGCCTCATCCAACTGCGTAATCGAAATATCGTCTAATCGATCGATCCAGCTAATCCAATACGTATTTAAATTATCAATTACGTATCTGACCAAATTTTCTGTCGCTATATCATAATGAAAGGATTGGTCCGAACCATACATCTTAATGCCATGATTTTTGAGAACCCACCACGTAATTGGATTGATATCGGAACCATAACCGTTTGAATGCACTTGTTTATTATAGTAGGTTAATAAAGGAGCACTATCAGCGTGTGGTTTTCCTAGATCGCTCGCAAGCAGGTATGCCCCCATAATGTCGGTCTGCGGAAATTCGATTTCAACCGCTTTATGAGCTGCGGAGATGGATTCGATATCGGACACTTTTGGAGGTTCGCGTAAAATGGCAATGAAATCGATATCGCTGGAGCCTTCAATAAAGTCCCCTAATGCAACCGAACCGTATAGATAAACGGATTCAATAATCGAATGGTCTTCACCGAAACCATTACATAGCTTATTCATGATTGATTCAACTACTTGCGGCAGCATAACAAGCTAGCTCCTTTCAAAATAGTGAAACCATACTGTACCTACAAGAATTATACATAAAAAAGACGCCAGGAACGTATCTACGTTCTGGCGTCTCATTGTTCTATTTAGGCGAAATGGTCTCAAGCGGCTTCGCATTGCCATATACAGGACGCTGACGCTCTACAGGCTTAGCCCATTTCACGGCGTTCGTAATGACGCGTTGAACGTCTTTGTTGTAATAAGTCGGATAGGTTTCGTGGCCCGGTCTGAAGTAAAATACTTTGCCGTTGCCGCGGGTGAACGTGCATCCGCTGCGGAAAATTTCGCCGCCTTCGAACCAGCTAGTGAAGATCAGCTCGTCCGGTGCAGGAATATCGAAGTGCTCGCCGTACATTTCTTCCTTCTCGAGCTCGATATATTCACCGATGCCTTCCGCGATCGGATGGCTTGGCGCCACGACCCACAGGCGCTCCTTCTCATCGGCTTCGCGCCATTTCAAATCGCAGCTCGTCCCCATCAGCACTTTGAAGATTTTGGAGAAATGGCCCGAGTGAAGGACGATCAGCCCCATCCCGTCCAGTACGCGCTGGCGGACCTTCTGTACGATCTCGTCCTGTACTTGATCATGCGCAAGATGTCCCCACCATATGAGTACGTCCGTATTGTTCAATACTTCATCCGTTAAACCGTGCTCAGGCTCATCCAAAGTAGCTGTCCCAGCTTCATATCCAGCTTCCTTCAAAAAGGATGCGATTGTGCCATGTATGCCCTCAGGATATATTTCGCCGACTAGCGGATTTTGTTTCTCATGACGATTTTCATTCCATACCGTTACTTTAACCATGTAGAAGAACTCTCCTTCTTGTTAATGTTATTGTTACTCCCAGTATAGAAAACGTGATCCGTCATGGGAATGCTTAATCATGCCTCTTTTGTATTCAAAAGTGTTATACTTCAAGAGACAGGAGGTTACTGACATGTCATCTATCAAAACGTACATGGACACCTATGCCGAAGCGATCAACGAAGAGGTCGTCTATCAAAACCCGCTGCTGTTTCTAAAAATATGGGAAATCAGCGCGAATGCAAGCCAATACGGCCCTATTGAGAATCAACCGTGGCATAATCATAAAGAAGTCGAGTTTCTTGCGATATTGAAAGGCAGCTTAGGCGTCCAAAGCAAACACAATTACGTTGTCCTTGAACCAGGTGACGTTTTGGTGCTCGGAGCCTCACAGCCTCATCGAACCCACAAGCCTTTTGCTGACGACCAGCACTATATCGTGTTCCAGATCGATCTTGGCAAACATTTTGACCAAAGCACGATGCCGTATTTATCCTGCTTCTCGGAGCATACGGAACCGCTGGATAATCTGAACTACATCTTCAATAGCAACAACGCCGTCAAACAGGAAGCGCATAACTTCATCATGGATATATTCCATGAATCGCAGCGGCGCACGAGAGGTTATGAAATTGCCGTAAGCGCTGCCATCAAGCGCCTCTTACTGCTCATGTTAAGAAACGATAGCCGAGGCGTATTAAAGGATACGGAGGAAACGGACTTAGTCCGCTTCAGGCCGGTTCTTGACTATATTGACACGCATCTCGATGAGAAAATCAGCGTTGAGGAAGTATGCGCTTTGCTGAATCTGAGCTATCATTATTTCATCAAATATTTCAAAAAAACGATGGGGCTTTCCTTTGTTGAATACGTCAATTACAAACGAATCAAGAAAGCCGAGTTGCTTCTGCTGACAAGCGATCTTAATATTATGGATGTGAGCTGCGAGGTCGGCATCACCAACATGGCCCAATTCTACAAGCTGTTCAAGCGGCATAACGGCTGCTCGCCTAGAGAATTCAAGCTGTTCATGCGCAGCGGCTCCAAAGTAATAGAGATGCAGCATGAGTAGCTCTATATAAGGAGAGATACGATGACGTCATTAGACAAAAATGCACAAGAAATCGATTTACCTAAGATCAGCAACCCTGCTACTCGCGCGCTCACACAGGCTGGTTATTTTAAGCTTGAGCAGTTTACTAAAGTAACGGAGGCAGACATCCTCAAGCTGCATGGCGTAGGGCCTAAAGGAATTCGAATACTGAATGAATCTCTCCAAGCAAGAGGACTGTCTTTTGCGCAAAAGTGAATGTTTAGTCTAGGATTACATCGTTTATTGCCCAGCTTCTACGATTTCCCGCAGCCTATCGGCGATATGGTCTATGCACACGCCGCCATGATACGTGATGACCGAATCGATCGCTAGTTCTTGAAACTTAGCTACGGACTTCGTTGCCAGCTGATGATCGAGCGTGAACTTCAGATCGAAAGACTGGAGAACGCCGTCTCGGGACGTTAAGGCATCCCCTGCTATTAAGGTTTTGCTAGGGATATGGTAGAGCGATATATGATCCGGCGTATGGCCGGGCGTGTGTATGACTTGAATGCCGCCGGCATAAGGAAGAATATCGCCATCTTGAAGCATCACGTCCACTTTCACGGGCGATGAAACGATGATTTTGCTTTTAATAAGCGGAATCTCCCCAGCCAAGTAAGGTACGGCTGCTTCATGAGCCAGCACTTGAACAGCGCCCGCTGAAGCTTGCACAAGATCAGACAAGCTGCCGATATGGTCGCGATCTTGATGCGTAATGATGATTTTAGTTAATTTGTTGAACGGAACGGACTGCTGCTCCAATAGCTCGCGGATAAGCTCTAACTGACCGGGCAGACCCGTATCTACGAGAATGACATCCTGATCATCCCATAGCAGAGTCGGATAAACCACAAACGGCGTACCATTGGCATCCATCGTTAATTGAATCGCTTTTATTCCTTCATTGGGTCGTGTCATCTGGCGCAACATCCTCTCTTAACCTTTAATGAACAACAAGTTTATTTTACCACCAGCTAGGTTCGTAGAGCAAAGAAACAAACAACCACTTCATTCGAAGTGGTTGTTTGTGCTCTGGGAAGTTAGGCTACACTATTTTCGTAACCTATGATCGGAGGGGGAATTGAAATTGAGAAAGCCTCAATCGGAAAATATCCGTTTATTTATAGCACTGCCTTTGCCAGTTCCTATAAAGGATCAGTTGAAGCTGTGGGCTCAGCAAAATAAAGAAAGTCTTCCATTTCGCAAATGGGCGCATCCGGACGATTACCATATAACGCTTCAGTTTCTCGGGGAGATGCCGGCGGATAAGCTTGAGGCTCTCAACATCGCGTTAGCCGACATTCACTATCCCACCTTTGGATTACACCTCACCGACGTCGGTACATTCGGACCTACTGCAGCGCCAAGAGTTTTATGGGCAGCCATTGACGGCGACCTTGTACACTTGACCGCTCTGCACGGTGAGGTCGTGAAGAAAACGAGTCCGCTTGGATTTGTTCCGGAGGAGCGCCCTTACAAGCCGCATATTACGCTGGCGAGAACGTTTGCCGGCGAGGGCAGCTTGGATGTGACGGCTTTCTCTAGCTTTCACTCATCGCAACGATGGTTAGTTGACCATTTTGTGCTTATGCGCACTCATCTGAACACGTCGCCCATGTATGAAGTCATAGGCAAATACCCCCTACAACCTCGGTAGGGGGTATTGCCGCCATTATGCCTCGCTTACCATACGATTCGTTAATTGGCCCAAGCCTTCGATCTCAATCGTTACGATGTCGCCGGGCTTCAAATATACGCGCTTGTCGACCGGATAACCGAGCACGACGCCTTCCGGTGTTCCCGTTAATATGATATCGCCAGGTACAAGCGTCATATGCCGGGAAATATAGCTGACGACCTCATCGCAATGGAAAATCATATCCGATGTATTCGAATGCTGGCGCTCGTCCCCGTTCACGAAACATTTGATAACCAACGCGTTCGGATCGGCGATCTCATCCTTCGTAACCAAATAAGGTCCAAGCGGGCTGAAACCGTCGCAGCTCTTGCCGAGCAGCCACTGCGAGGTTCTCATCTGCAGCTCGCGAGCGGACAAATCATTTGCACAGCAGTAGCCGAATACGTGGTCAAGCGCTTGCTCCTTGCTGACGTTTTTGGCTGTACGGCCGATGACGATAACGAGTTCCGCCTCATAATCGACTTGGCTCGTCACCCGTTCCGGCAATACGACGTCTTGAAGATGACCCGTCAATGTATTATTGAACTTATTGAACAGAATCGGAAATTCCGGAATGGCCGCATTCGTTTCAATTGCATGCTGCCTGTAATTAAGCCCCACGCAAATGATTTTGTTCGGAGCCGGCACGCAGGGGCCGAATTGGACTTCCTCTTCGCGAATCAGCAAGTCACGCCCGTGACCTGGCGATAGGAGCAAACGCTCCACATAGCCGTTTAAGCTTTCCACAGCCTTCTCGCCTCCGGCTATAACGTCCATGATTGACGTCGGAACTTCGGAATCGGGCATGCGCTCGAGCGCGGATAAAATATCGATAATACCATCACTTCGCTTGACTCCAAGTCTGTATTGCCCCTCTTGATTAATCGCCACGACCTTCATTTTGGTTGTTTGCCCCTTCCCTTTCTGGTATTAAGCATCTTTGCCAAATACAACTCCACCGTCAATGTACAGTGGTGAGCCCATCATGAACGATGACTCCTCCGAAGCGAGAAACAGCGCTGCGTTGGCCACGTCTTCGGGCTTGCCCAATTGTCCGCTAAGCTGCCGCTTCTGAATCGCCGCAATCGCTGCTTCCGGATCGTCATAGGAACGCTCCAGGTAAGCCTCGACGAAAGGTGTCATAATCGTTCCCGGCAATAAGGCGTTAACTCTTATATTATACTTTGCATAGTCAACTTGCATCGACTTTGTTAAGGCAAGCACCGCACCTTTCGAAGCGGAGTAGGAAGCTCTTCGGGCCAAACCAATCTCCGCAACGCATGAAGACATATTGATGATCGTACCTGCTCTCCGCACCATCATATGGGGAACCACATACTTAGAGGGCAGGAACACGCCGCGAACATTGACGCTCATCACGCGATCCCATGCCTCAGGCTCGATTTCATGAATCGCTCCGACTCCGCTTATGCCCGCGTTGTTGAACAAGATATCGATTCGCGAGCACGCCTTGATCGCTTCGCCCACCATCGCCTGTACCGCTGCCGCATCCGTCACGTCGGCAAGCAGGAACAGCGCTTTCCCTCCCGACTCTCGTATGCGTTCAACCGTTTCTAATCCGCTGCGCTCGGAAACATCGTTAACAATAACGAAAGCGCCCTCCATAGCGAACCGTTCGGCCGTCGTTTGTCCGATTCCAGAGCCTGCTCCCGTCACCAGCGCAACCTTATTTTGAAGCTTCATCGTTCCTCCCCCTCCCATATTGCGTCTACCTGATCCGGAATTGGTCAAAATATCGGGGGATGATTTCCGTCGATGCACCCGGCATTTCCGGCAAAATGTAATGGCCGTCCTTGACCGTAGCCGGCTCCACAAAGATCGTCCGGATCCACGGAATATACTCGAGCATGATCGCCCCTTGCGTAGCCGCCACCAAATGCTGATGAATTTGGCCCATATCGCCTACATGCGGACAGATCGGCACATCATAGGAAGCAGCAAGCCCGGCAACTTGAAGCCATTCGGTTATGCCTGCCACCCGAGTTACATCCACCTGGCAATACTCTACCGCCCCTTGATGGATATAATCGCGGAACGCATATTTCGAGTAGACATGCTCGCCCAGCGCAATCGGAACGTTCAAAGCATCGGCAAGCTTCTTATGGCCGGCAATGTCGTCAGGATTAAGCGGCTCCTCCAGCCAAAATAAATGGAACTCCTCCAGTCTTTTTCCCCACGTCATCGCCGTATTGATATTCCACTGCTGGTTCACGTCGATCATGAAGTTGATTTGGTCGCCAATTGCCCCGCGAACTGCCTTCACGCGATCGTAATCCTCATGCGGATCAGGCTTGCCTACCTTGATTTTCACTCCCGTAAAGCCCTGCTCCACAATATCCGTAACATCCTTCAGCAAGCGGTCCTTCGACCAATTCAGCCAGCCGCCGTTCGTATTATACGCTTTGATCCCTTTGCTCTTATGCCCGCCGAGATATTGCCACAGCGGTTTATTGGACGCTTTCGCCATAATATCCCACAACGCGATATCAACGGCGGCAAGCGCCATATGGGTGATGCCGGCGCGTCCGATCCAATGCATCTTGCCGTATCGAAGCGTATCCCATATTTCTTTGACCATGAACGGATCTTTGCCGATCAACTCCGGCGCATAGTAACGGTCGATCGTATCCACAATCATAGAATCGCCATGGGCGCACGTCCCTGTGTAACCATAACCGACAAATCCTTCGTCGGTGAAAATACGTACGCCCGACAACCCCCAATGCGTAGCTGCATTAATCGCGTCCGTGATCGGCGGATCGATCGGAACATGCAGGATGAACGTTTCTACCTTTGTTATTTTCATATCATACGCTCCCTTAATCGATTAATAGCCTAGTGAAGCGCCGCCCTCTACCGGCAGCGCGACGCCTGTAATGAAAGAGGCCTGCTCGGAAGCAAGAAACATAACCGCTTGCGCCACTTCCGCAGCCGCAGCCGGCCTGCCTAGCGGATGCATATCGTTCAACAACTGAACCGTTGCCGCCGGATCTTCCTGCTGCGCTGTCCACGCATCCAATAACGGCGTTGAGACGCCCGCCGGACATATGGCGTTGACCCGTATGCCGTCAGGCGCAAGGTCGAGCGCAAGCGACTTCGTCATGGCGATGATGCCTCCTTTCGAAGCGGCATAGATCGGATTATTTCGCTGGCCCGTCAATCCGTTCAGCGAAGCCATGTTCACAATCGTTCCCTTCGATGCACGCAGCAGCGGCAATGAATGCTTAATCATCAAATAAACACCCTTCAGATTCACAGCGATTAACCGGTCGAAATCCTGGCTCTCGATGTCCTCGATCTGCTTCGGCATAATAATCGATGCGTTATTGTACAGCACGTCCATACGGCCGTATAGTTGCCGTACTTGCTCAAGCAAGCTGGTCACGTCCGCCTCTTGCGATACGTCGGTTCGTATTGCAACCGCCCTAGGGAGTCCGTTTGTCGCGGGATATTTCACGGTTAGCTCTACAGCGAGACGGCTAGCTTCTTCCTCGTTCCGGTCGGCAATGACGACGTTTGCCCCTTCGCTCGCGAACAGGCTGGCGCTGACCTCGCCGATTCCCGAAGCGCCCCCCGTGATGAGCACAACCTTATTTAAAAACCGCAAGCGCACCACTTCCTTATCGATTCCTATTGCTTTCCCCATATGTGAACCGCAAAGTTTCGCCTGCGACCGTATCGAGCTCCAATATCTCTCCTTCTAGCAGCAGTTCTCCGCTTGCCCGCTTGCAGCTTACGACGCCTTCCCAGCAGTTATACATCCGCAGCGGCGAGCCCGCTTCGCTCGTCACCTCGATCCACGCGACTTTTTCAGCTTCCTTGAAGGCGCTGACCAAAAATCCCCCTACCGCCCGCAGCGTAGCGAACTCGGCTCTTTTATCGTCCGGCCAATTCGGAAACAAGCGGAGCGTGCCGTTATAGCTTTGCAGCAAACACTCGTTAATGACGGCGGGCAATGCAAAATTCTCGAACCATATGCCCATGCGCCCCATGTAATCGAACGGCGTCGTATCGGAATATCGTCCTCCCGATTCCAGCAGCTTATCGGTGCAGGTGCCGTTCGGCAGCGTACAATAAACGATTTGCCGCTTGAAGCGCTCCAGATCGAGCTGGCCTAGCCGAGCTCCCGCCAGATTAAGAAACACGAGCTCATTACCGCCTTCGTTTCGGTGATTGCGATAAGAGTTCACCGCGATTTGGAATGTGTCCGGCGGCGAGTGCAAGCCATGCTCCTCGCCTGGAAATACCGTCGTTATGCCATTCGGTACGTTATAGACCACTTCAGGGTCTTCCCCCTCCACGGAAACGAACACGGTACCCCGCTGCGATTCCGCCGTCGGATACTCAGGAAACCGCGCCAACAGGTTGCTAATATCCGCAAGCAGCTGCTTTTCTGCCTCCGTTCTATCCAGAGCGGCGCAAGCCTCCGCGAAGGCGCGGAACAGAAACTTCGTCAGCGTCAGATCGACCATGCAGTCGCGGTTGCGCTTGAAGCCCGGCGTCAATTCGTACAGCTCGGGCACGACAGTCGGGAAAATGTGGTACCGATCGTCGCCCCAATCGTCACCACTGCTGCCTGGCCGCATCATATAATCCGCCATGAAGCGTGCCGCTTCTTTCATCGGCACGAAAGCCCGATCGGCTAGGAATGCCTTATCCATCGTGTACAAGTAATGCCACCACAAGCTCTGAACCGTCCATGGCGTTTCGCATACCTCCCAGCCCCAGTGCGGCACGGGATAAGGCATCATGCTCATCTCTACCGGGTAGGCTGAATGCGGGAAGTATGCGCCTCGCAGCCCATAGTAATCCTTCGCCCACTTGCGGCTGACCGGCAGCACATGATCCACCATATTGGCATACGCCAAGTGTTTGTCGGCATGATTGCTCGAGAACGCAACCCAGAACGGCTGCTGCGTGTTGTAGTTCATATGATAATCGCCATGCCACTCCGCTCCGATCTTACCGTAGCTCCAATTGGCGAATAAGCCCGGACAAGCCGCTTCCGGCTTGACGGAGCATTGGAAGAAATAAAGGTTTCTGTACCATACCCGCTCCAGCAGATCATCCTCCAACTCCACGCCAGACCGCGACCAATAACGCTCCCATACCTGCTTGGATCTGGCCAAAGCCGCTTCGAATGCGGATTCGTCAGGATCTTCGATCGCTGCAAGGGCTTGGGATGGCTTGCGGCTGACCGCATCGTCCGCCCCCTCCTCGAGCGCGGCGCACAGTGTGAACGAATAGCCCTTCCCTGCCGCCAGCTCCAGCAGATTGCCGCTTTCTCGAACGGCGACGGCGGAAGAGAGGCGAGCCGACAACCGAAACGCCCGTGCTTTGCTTGCATTCTCTCGACTCTCCGTGAGTGAAGCCGGCAGCTTCTGCCGGAAAGTTAAACCGCTAAGTTGGGCGCCTGACATTGGTTCGTATAACGGGAGCTCAATCGGCGTATAAGGATCCGGGATCAATTTCACTCGGTTAAACACGTTCGGAAGCGTCTCGGGCGCTCCTCCATCCTTGCTCCTAAGCGACACCCATAACCGGTCTTCCTCCTGGTCGACGAACAGAATCAGCCGGGCGCTTTGCTCCTCAACCTTAAGTTCGACCTCGCATAATCCTGTATTAAGAGACAATCGATGGCCGAGAACCTCCGTCGTTCTTCTATCGAAGCCAAGCAGAAGAGAACCGCAGGGCATCGGCCGCGGATACGGCTTATCGTAATTGTCCCCCGCCATTGCGACATATTCCCGATACCATGGATCGTCGGTTAAGGAAGCGTAATGTGCCGGGATTTCCTTGATTCGGGCGAACAGCTCCTCGAATCGCCCAATCTCATCCTGGTGATCTTCGGCAATCCGAATATCCCACACGTTATTGTGTCCGAAGTGAATGACGATCGCATCCGGCCTGGTCGTTACGACCGCCCCCATGCCGCCGTTGCCGAGCAGCGCTCCTTCGAAAAAGTCCTGCGCCGGCCCCTCGAACGAGATCGCATGTTTATCGGCGATTACTTTCCTGTTCAATGTCATCGGAATCTCCCCTATGCTGCCCTAGTTGGAATAAAGTAAAGGGCCGGGCTCTCTTCAAGTCCTGAGAGAACCCGGCCCATCTTCCATTGGTTGCTTAGTCAACCTTATATTTGATCTGATCCACCAGCATCACGTCTCCGGATGCCTTAATCCCTTTGATCGTATGCGGTACGTCCGCCAAGCCGTTGATGTCGAAGATGGTCTTGCCCGTCAAACGGCTGGCATGATAAGCGCTGACCGTCTGAACGAAGGCGCCGTCCACATAGATGTCGATATTGCCCTGCTGCGGCCCTTTCGGTCCGATCAGCGACACGCCTTCACCGATAAAGGAATACTCAAAGAAATCGCCGTTCGTTTCCGTGTATTGCACGTCCTGCCTGTAATCGGATTTGAAGGCAAGCGTTAGTGCTGTCGTACCTGCAGGCAACGATGCCAAGTATTGCTTCTTCACGGTCAATTGATTTCCAGACAGCTTGTAATCCTTATTCGGTTTCAAATTGTACGCACCGTTCGAAATGCCGATCAAATTGCTTGCATCGACTGCCAGCGTGACGACAACGTCTTCCTTCTCCGGAGGATTTTTATCGAAAATGCCCTTATCCGGCGTTAATCTCGACGCCTTCTGCACCCGCAATTGATCGAGGAGCATATACGAACCGGATTGCTTCACCGCCTTGAGCGTGTGGACGCCGTCCGGCAAGTCCGCGATGACGTACAGCGGCTCCTGCGCAACCCTGCTGCCGCGATACGCGCTTACCGTCCGTTGGAACTGGCCGTCCACGTAAATGTCGACGTCTCCTTGCGACGTATCCATTTCGGTCAACAACTCGATGCCCGTGCCGTGGAATGTATATTCGAAGAACGCGCCGTTCGTTTCGGCGAAGTGGACATCGTCCTTATAATCGCCGAATGCCCGATTTCTGCTGTGCTGCCATGCCCCCGAATACGCAATGCCTGCGTCCGCGTCGTTCACCGGGACGAACCGGCCTCTAGACGTATCGCGTACCGCGACGGCCAGATCTTGCGGTGACCCTTCGGTAAAGGAAAGCGTCAAATTCGCCATGCCGATATCCAGCCCCGCCAAGTAGCCCCGCTTGAGTGTCAATTGATTGCCGGATACCGCGTAATCCGACCCTTCGGTCAACACGCTCGTGCCATTCGCGACTTCGGTAAGCAAATTGCCGTTCAGACTAAGCGTGATGGTCGGTTCGTCCTGTTCCGATACTTGCTGGTCGAAGCTTACCGTCGTAGGGCTGATCGAGCTTTGCAGCACCTGCGACGCCGAAGTCACCTTCAATTCGTCGAGCAGCATGTAACTGCCCGATTTCTTCACCGCTTTCAGCGTATGCGCGCCTTCCGGCAGATCGGAGGCCGAATAAACGGCTTGCCTTGCAAGTCGGCTCGAATGGTAAGTATCGACCGTCTCCTGGAATACGCCATCCAAATAGATGTCTACTTCCCCTTGCGAGGAGTCTTTTTCCGTGACGTATTCAATACTGGAACCGGTAAATTCATATTCGAAATAATCGCCGTTCGCCTCCGTATAATGAACGTCATCGTTGTAATCGCCAAGCCCGCGGCTCCAGCTATACCCCCATGCGCCACTGTACGAAATGGCCGAATCATTATCGTTAAGCGAGATAATCTGGCTCGTCGTATCCGCGACCGTAATCGTAAGCATCGCCGTTTCGCTTCCGGCGAAGGAGAAGACAAGCCTTGTCGTGCCCTCCGGCTCCGCGGCCAGGTATTCTTTCTTAATCGTCACCTCGCTGCCCGATACGGTGTAGTCCGTTCCCGATGCGAGCGCCGTTCCGCCGTTCGCGATGCCTGCGAGAGCCGGACCGCCTGGCGTCAGCTCGACCGTGACGTCTCTTTGCAGCGAGGTCTTCTTGTTAAAGCTGCCTTCGGAAGGCAGAATCAGATCCGGCTTGATCACCTTCAGCTTATCGAGCAGCATGAAAATACCGGACTTTTTCACCGCTTTCAACGTATGAACGCCGTCCGTCAAGCCGTTAACGGCAAAGACGGTTTGCTGTGCAAGCCGGTTCGCATCGTACGTGTCGACGGTTTCTTGGAAAACCCCGTCCACGTAAATATCGATCTCGCCCTGCGAGTCGTGCTTCTCCGTGATCAGCTCGATGCCCGTGCCGGTGAACTCGTATTCGAAATAATCGCCGTTCGCCTCCGTGAAATGGACGTCGTCGCCGTAATCTCCTAATCCGCGGTTCCAGCTGCGATGCCACGCGCCCGTGTAGGCAACTGCCGAATCATCGTCGTTCAAGTTCACGATGACGCCTTCCGTCGTATCGCTGACCTCTATCGACAGCGTCTGCGCCACCCCGGCGCTGAATCCAACGATCAGCTTCGTCTCCCCTAGGGGAAGTCCGGCGGCATATTCCTTCTTGATCGTTAAGGTCGAGCCGGACACTGTGTAATCGGTCCCGTTCGACAGAGCCGCGCCCCCGTTCGAAACGCTGCTTAACGTATTGCCGTTAAGCGTTAACGAAATCGGAATGTCGGCCCTAGCGGCAGGCTTCTTATTGAACTTCGCCGAGCTTGGCTCGATGAGACTGTTCTGTACGCGGGAATCGGTAACGGATACGAGCAGATTTTGCTTGCCCCCCGTTTCCTCATATCCTCCGTTCGTGCTCCAATCTCCGTCGAAGGAGAAGCCATGATCATCGTCATTCGCGCTAACCGTCCCGCCTTGCGGCGTCACTTTAAGCAAACGGGAGCCATGGGCGGCCAAATTCGCCGAGCTGAAGCCGTCGTTGAAACTTCCAAGCTCCGACTTGCTCCACAGATCGCGGACGGATGCCGGACCCGATAGCCCGATGTCGCTCCAGTCGACCTCAACCGTTGCGGCCGCGTCGTCCAAATTGAATAACGCGACCGTAAAGCTGCCGTCTCCGTTATTGGCATACCAGACCTGCTGATCGGTCTCGGTCGATAGCGGACGAGTCGGACGGCCGTTCTGGTTGACCGCGATGACCTCCTCGTTCGTAAGCAGCTCAAGGCCGTAGCTGTCCAGATTCGTCATATCGTTGCCGATATAGAGCGGCGCGGCGGACATCGCCCACAGCGTCATGGCCGTCTTGCGCTCGTCTTGCGTAATGCCGTCCATCGCTCCGTTGCCTACGTTGAGCGAATCGAAGTCGTTCCAGCCGCCCGGCTTGCCGTGCGGCCACCATTGCTCTGCTTTCGGGAACAGTCTTGCGATGCTGCTCCAGCTCGTAAGCCCTGCCGTGCCGCAGTAGCATTCGATATCCCAGTCAACGCGCCAGCCGTTGGCATACTGCTTCCAGGTGTCTATGTAGTTGATGTCCAGTGCCCACGACAGCTCCAGCCATATGCCGTGCGGCGCTAGCGCAGCCGACCAAGCAGCCACGTCGTCGCGCGCGTCCAGCGACAGGTCGGAGATGCCCGATCCCGGCGTCACGCTGTCAAACTTGAGAAAGTCGATGCCCCATTCGGCATACAAATCCGCAATGGAGTTAATGTAGCTTTGGGAGCAAGGGTTAGAGAAATCGATCTTGTAGCCCAGGTTCCAGTAATCCGCCTGCGACAGCGGCTGAGCGGCGATATCCTGCATCGAACAGCCAGGTGCGCCGTAGATGGGCAGATCGTCCTCGTAAGCTTGCGGCGACAAACCCGGAATGCCGTAAATGCCGATCTTCTGATCGTTCGAATGAACGTAGTCGATCACTTCCTGGAAGCCGTTCGGATAATGCGTCGTGCTTGGAATCGGACGTCCGTATCCGTCCATGCTTCCGTTCCAGCCAGCGTCAATGTTGATGTACTCGTAGCCGTATGGCTGCAGGAGCGTATGCATCGCATCGGATTGCGCTTTGATCTGAGCGGCGGAGATAATGCTGTTATTCCCGCTGTACACCTGCATGCTGAAGCTGCTCCAACCCATGTATGGCTTCAGTCCGAGGCCATTGTCGGCCGCTTCGACCACGTTGGATACCGGAGGCGCATACGTTAGCTGCACCGCAAAAATAACGAAAGCAAGGAAACACAAGCGCCATTTTCTCATCGACTTACCCACTTCATTCATCCCCTTTAACGTTAAAGTAGAGCAGAAAGCCCGGATCGTTGTATGTCCAGGCTTTCTGCTAGTTCATGCTTTTCGTTATTTATTCGAGGCGTCGTACGCTTTCTGCAAAATTTCCAAGTAACGGTCTACTTTCAGATCCTTCAATCCTTTGACATAAGCATCCCAATCTTTGGTCAGATCCTTGTTGCCGGTAACGAATTGCAACGCGCTTTGCTCCACGTATTTGCGAAGGTTCGTCTGGAGAATGCTCGCTTCGTCGGCTTCCGCCGGATCGACCCATACCGACCAGAGCGGGAACAGCTCCTTAGGCTCATGACCTTGGTAGAGCAATGTTGCTTGGTAGAGACGACGCTCGTAAGCGTTGGAATCGTAAATGTCGGTTCCTTGCACGAAGCTGTCGCGGTACTCGGAAGGCATGTAGAAGTGACCCATGCCGCTCCAGCCGGCATTGCGCGGTGCTTCCCCTTCAGCAGCAGGGATCGGCTTGATCATCGCTTTGACGCCTTCGCCCAGCGCTACATCGTCAGGACCCGGACGTTCCCAGTCGATGCCTTCCATGCCGGACGCCGCATTCGTCTGACCTTCCCATGTGAACATGTAGTCGACGAGCTTAATGAGCGCGATTTGAGCTTCTTTGCTCGCTTTGTTCGTAATGACGAATTTCGCGCCAGGCGCTACGCCGCCGCCGTCATGCGTCGCGAATGATGCACCGTTCGGGCCAGTAAGCGGAGGAAGGGGATTGTAATCGGCCGAATATTGGTTGCCCTTGTCGATATTGACGAAGATGGCTGGATGCATGCCCGCTCCGGCGCCGAGAATTTGCGTATCCGCGTTTTCGCCGATTTTTTTGAACGCTTCGGCGTTTTGGGTGAACGCTCCCGGGTCGATCAGTCCTTCGTCGTACAACGACTTGGCGTAGGCGAGCCCTTCTTTCCACTCTTCCTTAATGGCAGCGGACTCCACTTTGCCGTTCGTCAGGTTCAAATAGTTCCGGTCGTCATTGTAGACGAACCCGTTCATGAGGAACGGAAGAACCCGTACGCCGAAGTCTTCGGTCGAACCGCTGAGCGGAACTTCGTCCTTCACGCCGTTTCCGTTCGGATCGTCGTTCTTGAAAGCGCGCAGCACTTCGCGGAATTGGTCAGGCGTCGTTGGCATTTCCAGGTTCAGCTTCTCCAGCCATGAAGTGTTCAGCCACAGCTTATTCGGATACGAACAGTGGAAACATTGCGAATAAGCGACGAGACCGTAGATGTTGCCGTCAGGCGCCGTATTAAACGCCTTCAGATCGGCATTCGATTCCATTGCCGCTTTGATATTCGGCGCATATTCGTCGATTAGATCGTTTAAAGGTACGATTACGCCTTGCTTGCCGTATTTCAGCACGTCCGTCTGCGTGAATTGATCCACGTAGCCTGTGAGAATGTAAGCATCCGGATAGTCGCCGCTCGCGAGCGAGATTTGGCGTTTTTCCTTCGCGCCGTCGGACGGAATAACCTCAAAGTTTAATTTCATGTTGAACATGTCCTGCACATGCTGGGTGAATTTATTCGTTGGCAGATCGATGCTTTGGTCCTGCACGGCAAACACGCTGATCTCTACCGGAGCGGCTGGCTTCTCTCCTGTATTTTCCGATTCCTTAGGCGGCGATGAGGCGTTGCCCGGTTGATTGTTGTTATTGCTGGACGAGCATGCGGCAAGCACCAAGCATACCGACAAAACGATGGCGAACAAACCCGCGATTCTCTTTTTCAATGGTATCGCTCCCTTTTTATTAAATGGATGAATGTCTTAACGCGATGAAACGCGATGCTGGACGATCAAATCGATATAAGCACCACCTCCTTAAAATGATTGATGTCAGGCTAGCCGTTAGCCCTTCACCGAACCAACCATCATCCCTTGCACGAAGTAGCGCTGAACGAATGGGTAGATGACCAGCACGGGCAGCGTTGCCACGACGATGAGCGAATACTTGAGAAGCTCTGCAAGCTGCTGCCGCTCGACCTGCTTCATGGCGTCGTTCAAACCCGCGGCGCTGTTGTTCTGGATAATGATGCTTCGCAAAATAAGCTGCAGCGGGAATTTGTCGGCCGTCTTCAAGTAAATCAACGCGTCGAAATACGCATTCCACTGGCCGACGGCGTACATAAGCACGAGAACGGCAATGATCGGCATCGACAACGGGACGACGATACTCCTCAGGAAGCGCAGATCGCTGCAGCCGTCCATCTCGCTTGCCTCGAACAATTCGTCCGGGATCGAGGACTGGAAGAAGGATCTTGCGATAATGACCTGCCATACCCAGATCGCGTTCGGAATGAGCAGCGCCCATCTGGAATCGATGAGGCCCACTTCCTTGACGACCATGTACGTCGGAATAAGACCGCCGCTGAACAGCAGCGTGAACGTAATGAGCATCATGAGCGCGTTGCGTCCGAAAAACGTTTTGCGCGACAGCGGATAGGCGATCATGATCGTTAACGCGACGCTGATCAGCGTACCGGCTCCCGTATAGAAGATCGAGTTGCCGTAACCGGACACCACCTGCTTCGTTTGGAACAGCACCTTGAAACCTTCCAGCGAGATGTCGACCGGCCAGAGCCATACCTTGCCGGATGTGACCGCCGCAGGACTGCTAATGGAGCTGCTGACGATATAGATAAGCGGATAAAGAACCGCGACGAGCACGAGGCTCAGAATGGCATAGATGATGATCAGGAACACTTTGTCCCCGGCCGAGTCCTTGATTTTATGATTGGTTCTAATTGCAGCCATGGCGCTTATGCTCCCCCTTTCCTTACCAGATGCTAGTGTTCGAGAACCGCTTGGCTAAGCTGTTCATCGACGTAAGCAGAATGAGATTGATCACGGAATTGAATAATCCTACCGCCGTCGCGAAGCTATAGTTTGCGTTCAGCAAGCCAACGCTGTACACGTAAGTTGCGATGATTTCCGAATTCACGAGATTGAGCGGATTTTGCAGCAGGTATATTTTCTCGAAGCCGATCGCCATGACGCTGCCTACGTTGAGGATAAGGACGATCATGATGGTGGGCAAAATACCCGGAAGATCCACATGTACGATTTTCTGGAACCTCGACGCTCCGTCGACCTTAGCCGCTTCGTACAGCGTCGGGTCGATACCGGCAAGCGCCGCCAAATAGATCACCGCCGTATAACCTGCCGTCTGCCAAATGTCCGACCATACATAGATGGAGCGGAACATGCCAGGCTCGCCGAGAAAATTGATCGAATCCAGCCCGAGCGCGTTCATCGCGATATTAACGAAGCCGAGCCTCGGCGATAGGAACAGCATAATGATGGATACCATTACGACGGTCGAGATGAAATACGGGGCGAAGGACACCATTTGCACGACCTTCTTGAACCGACCACTTCGAACCTCGTTCAGCATCAGTGCGAGCAAGATCGGAATCGGAAAGCCAGCCAGCAGCAAATATCCGCTAATGAGCAGCGTGTTTTTGACGAGCGGCCAAAACATCGGATTGTCGAAAAACAAATTGAAGTTTTTCATCCCTACCCACGGGCTTCCCCAAATGCCTTTAATGACGTTGTAGTCTTTGAAGGCGAGCACCGTATTGAGCATCGGATAATACTTGAAGATAAGGAAAAACAGCAGAGGCGGAACAACAATCATATAAAGCTGCCAATGCTTCCTTAGGCTTCTGCCCGCTTCCTCCAACAGCCCACGTTTCTTTGTAGGCTGAGCGGCGCTATCGCCTCGTTTTAAAACCAATTGATCCTTCAGAACGATCCCTCCCTAAGTCACTTGCCGCGATGAAATGATAGCGCTTTCTATACCGCTGATCATAATGGGCAGCAGAGGCGTCGCGGTAGGTACAGTTGCTCATTTTTAGGTACAGTTGCCCCTTTTTGGCAGGTGCAAATGCCCGTTCTGCGTACGTTTTCGTCAAGTATGGTCTGCTTATCGCATTCTCCAGCACTATTGTACTCAAGCGCCAAGCGAGTCATTAAAAAAGAGCCGTCCCGCAAAGTCATATATAGACTTTGCGGGACGGCTCTGATGCCGCGCACAAACACTTATTTCAACGCTGAATCATATGCTTTCTGCATAATCGCCACATAACGGTCCACGTTAAGGTCGTGAAGTCCCTTCACGTAGCTCTCCCAATCCTCGTCCAGCTTCTGATTGCCAGTAATGAACTGCAGCGCGTATTCCTCGACGTAGTTTTTGAGGTTGATCTGCAGAAAGTTGACCTCATCTGCTTCATCCGGATGGATCCACAGCGACTCGACCGACAACACCTCATCCGGTTCATGTCCGTCATACAGCTTCGTCGCTTCCATCAGCCTTCGCTCGTAGCCGTCTGGAGCATAAATATCCATGCCTTGCACCCAGCTTTCGCGATACGTCTTAGGCATATAAAAATGTCCCATCCCGCTCCAATTGGAGTTGTTAGGTTTCTCCCCGTCCTTATCCGGAATGCTTGCGAATACCGGCTTCACGTCCGGATTCAGCGCCAACTCTCCCAGGGCGGGTTTCCGCCAATCGACGTCTTCCATCCCAACCTCGGCAAAAGCTTGGCCTTCGGGCGTATACATATAGTCAACCATCTGAATCAAAGCAATCTGGGCTTCGCGGCTTGCCTTATTCGTGATGACGAACTTCGCTCCCGGCGCCACACCGATTCGGCTGTACGTTGCGAATGACGCATTCGGACCTTGTAAAGGAGCAAGCGGGCTGTAATCGCTCCCCCTCGTATTGTCCGGACCGACGTCCACGAAGATCGCCGGATGCATCGCCGCTGCCGCGCCAAGAAGCTGCTCGCCGTCGTTCTCTCCAATCCGCTTGAAGGCCTCGGCGTTCTGGGTGAATGCGCCCGGATCGATGAGACCTTCATCGTACAGCGATTTGATATAGGCCAGCCCTTCTTTCCACTCCGGCTTGTCGGCTACCGTATCGACGCGACCGTTCGTCAAATGAAGATACGTACGATCGTCGTCATAGATGAAGCCGTTCATTAGAAAAGGGATGACGCGAACGCCAAAATCCTCGATCGAGCCGCTAAGCGGTATTTCGTCCGCTACGCCGTTGCCGTTCGGATCTTGCGTCTTGAACGCTTGCAGCACCTGCTTGAATTGCTCCGTTGTCTGCGGTATTGCGAGCCCTAACTGCTCCATCCACTTCGTGTTCAGCCACATTTTACTTGGATAGGAGCAATGGTAACATTCGCTGTACCCGACCAAGCCGTAAATGTTCCCATCCGGCGCCGTGCTGTAGGCTCTTAGAGTCGGATTCTGTTCCATGGCGGCTTTGATATGAGGCGCGTACTGTTCGATTAATTCGTTCAAAGGCAAGAAGACGCCTTGTTGGCCGTACCTAAGTACGTCCGCTTGCGAGAACTGGTCAATATACGAAGTCAGAATATAGGCATCCGCATAGTCTCCGCTGGCAAGCGATATTTGGCGCTTCTCCCTTGCACCCTCATAAGGAACGGCAATCCATTCAAACTTCGCGTTGAACTTCTTCTCCAGCTCCTTCGAGAAATCATTGGTTGCAAGATCGAACCAAGTATCCTGCTGGGCGAATACGCGGATCGGAACGGCATCGGCATCTTTGCCGCTCCCGTCCTCCGAACCGCCCTTATTATTTATATCCGTACAGCCTCCTAGAATAAAGGGGATCAGCAATACGGCAATGAGCCGAATGAAATACTTCTGCAACTTGCTTCCCTCCTATCCGTCCAGGGCGGACTGTCTGAATACGCTCGGCGATACGCCTCTTACCCGCTTGAAAGCCCTTCGGAAAGAGTGCGAACTGTTATAGCCTACTCTGGAGGCAATCTCGTCAACAGTCAATACTTCGTTATGAAGCAGCTCGGCCGCTTGCTCCATCCTTACGTTCTCTAGATAATCAGACAGATTGACGCCCGTCACTTCCTTGAACAGCTGCGAGATATATTTCTCGGGCCGTTCCACTTGCTCGGCTACCCGATATAACGTCAGCGCGGAATCCGTATAGGCCGATTCAATATAATTCTTAATCTGCTCGATCGTCCGCGTATGGCTATCGTTCTTGCGGCTTCGAACAACTTCGCATAGCACATTCATAACGGCAGCCAGCTCGACTTGAATCGCTTCCAGAGGCTCTGCCGGCTGGATGGCGATAATTCGGTTCTTCATTTCCTCGAACGATTCCGATTCGATGAATACCTTCTGGTCGAGCAGCTTCAGGAACGTTCCTTTCATTTCACCCGCCAATTGCTGCTTCATCTCATAGGAAAGCTCCCTATGCACCGTATTTTGCGAAATGATCGTATGCAAAATCCGCGCTGCTTCCTCCTGCTCTCCGGCACGAACGGTGCCGATCAAACGAAGCTCCAGCTCGAGCGGATAATGGTAGGTGGAGCTCTCTTGCCTTGTATCCTCGAACCAGCTCAGTTCTTTCCTGTTCTGATGTACGGCCACGTCCAGCGTCTGCTTCGCCTGCTCGAACGACTGGCTCACTTCCGTCACCGCTTGGAACATGCCGCCAAGCGCTACGGTCGTCGAGATCCGGTACTCCTCAAAAGCAAGCCGCGATATGCGATCCAGCGTCATCGTCACTTCATCCTTGCCGATCTCGACCGCCGTCGGTTTATCCATATAGGCAAATAGGAATACAATCTTGTCTGAGCCGATATCCGTCATGCGGACCGAGCTTCCGGTGTCGATCAAGGCCTGCTTCAAAATAAGACGAGCCGCGTTCAGCTCGTTCAGAACCTCGACGTTGTCCATCAACGAGTAACCGTTCACCTGCATTATACCGACATACCCCGTATCGCCGGTCAATCCGGCGTTCGCCTGAACGGCAGCCGCTATAATTTCATCCCTCGTCTGGAACTCGCCCGCAAGCAGACGCTTGAAGAAAGCGTCTCGCACGAGCGGCGCTTGCCGATGCAGCTCGGACTCCAGCCGTCTGTTATTCGTAAGCATCTGCGAAATATTGCCGTGCAGAAAATCGTATTCGTTGCGTTCCGATTGCCCTTCTTGCCCGAATTGCTCCTTCATAACGCCGACGATCCGAATAATCGGAGCGCTGTTCCGGTACGAAAGAAGCAAACCCGCCGCGACGCCTACGAACAGCGCGACACCGGTTACGGACCACGTAATGTATTTGATCTGGTTCGCGCTCTCCATCAGCACATGCCTTGGAATACCGGCTCTGTAGACCCAATTGGTCGAGTCGGAGCGAATCGTAATGACGAGATCGTCTTCGTAAAATTGGCTCAGCTTCTCCCCGTCGAAGCTGTCGTCCGCCGATAGCAGGCCGACATGGGCTTCATCCGTACCCTGCAAGCCAACCGTATGTCCGTCCGCGTCGGAAATATGAACCCATCCGCCGTAACGGTCCGTTATGCCGGACAGTAAATCGGTAATTTTCTGCTGATCGATGATTACGACGACGACGGCGGGCGACGTGCCCGTGAAGCTGTCGAGCGGAAGAGACTGCATATAGGTCACGACCGAGGTTTCGTTCTTATTGTCCATGAACGGGCTTAACGGTATCATCTCGCTCCGATGAGTTCCTTCTAGAACCGTGCTCTTCCACTTCTCGAACGGCATATCCTCGTAATGATAGCTTTCATAATAATGCTCCGGCCGAAAATAAGCCGAACCCGGCGTCAAAAGTACATTATAGTTGCTCAAATAAACATAATAATGCTTCAGGAAATCATTCGTTTGGCCGAACGTGAGGACGTTCCTCATCATTTTCCAAATCCCATACACATTGGACGCGTCGCCCGATCCGTTCTCATTCATCAAAATGTTCAAATCCTGGTTGATCGCAAGCTGCCTAGTGAAGCCTTCAACCTCTGCCATACGACGTTCCAATAGCTCCTTGCTCTTCTGGAGCTGCGTCACGCTGTTCTCGATCGAGACGGATTCCGTCACGGTTATCGCGGTCTTGTACGACATATAACCCGCAATGCTTGGAATGATCAGAATAATGATGTAAGAGATGAGAAACCGTCTGAACACCCGTGAATATTTAGGCAAGGCAAGGCCTCCTTCCGGTTCAACATTGAGAGCGCTATCATAACTAATTATACCTCAAATCGCAATACTGCTAAGATAAAAAAACAACTGTCCGCTACAGTTGCTTATGATGGATTAGGCAGCAAACCTCAACTCATCTACTTCTTGAATAGGATACCGACAGTCACCTGTTCCGTAAAGGTACAATCGCGGTTATAGGCGTACCATTTCCCGCCTTGCCGCACGGCAATCGCCTAGGGTACGGCGATATTCGGCCCATAAAAAAACCAGCCACTCTGAAGTGACCGGTTTTTCAATATCAAACACGATTCAAATGCGTTTACTCACAATGTCGATTACCGCACGGTACAGATTCGGCGGGTACTCCGCAATCCGGTGGCACAGATACAAATACCATTCATGGCCATATGGGAGATAGATTCTAACCGAGTGCCCGTCTGCCTGCAGCTTGCTTCCCAGCTCCGGACGAATACCGTACAGCATCTCGAATTCGGCATTGCCATGAGACAGCCACCCGTTCTTCAGCACTTCATCCACAATCGCTTCATCATGGGTAGCAATCGATACGTAATGGCCTTGGCGAATGGCGCTTTCCACAAGCTCCAAATAACGTTCATTAAGAGCAGGAGACCGATGGATTGCGCGGTCTTCCGGTTCTTGATAAGCGCCTTTCACGATCCGTACACGACGTGGCGAATCAGCTAGAGCTTCCAAATCCTGCGGCGTTCGATTCAAATGAGCTTGCAACGTAATGCCTATGCTCGAATAAGTTGCTGCAGCGCTTGTGTAGACAGATAGTATATCCTCCGTCTTGCTGGACTCTTCCATGCTGATGAATAACTCAATCTCCGTTTCTACAGTTCCGGCATAGGCTGCCACATCCATCAGATGGGAATAAGCAAGCTCCTTATCCAACGAAAGCCCGATATGCGACAGATCGAAGGATACGCGAGCTGGAAGTCCGGCCCGCCCCAAATCTTGAATGAGCGCCTTCATCTCCGCAGCAGCCGCTTCGCATTCGTCAGCATCCGTCGTATTTTCACCGATATATTCGATGGAAAACTTATACCCTTCCCGGGCCAGCCGGCGGCTAGCGGCAACTCCCTCTTGTCGGGTTTCACCCGTAACATACCGAGAAGCGGCTTGCTGAAGCAGCATATAGAGCTCTGGTGTCCGCTCTACGTAAGCTTTCAGGTCTTCACGGCGAGCGATTGACTTTAGAGCCGCTGAAAATTGTTTTTCCAAATTCGATTCATGGTGCATACAACATCTCTCCCCTACTCAAGTTCCTTCCATTGTACGGAGTAGAGGGATGACGGTATTGTACAAAATTGCTCTTTGTTATTAAGATGACAACGCGTAAGAGTATGGCGTTGCTCCTACAATCCTGCCGAACGTTCTCGCAAAATGGCTCTGGTCATAAAATCCCGCATCGGTTGCAATGTCGGCAATCGGTCGCCGCTTCATCAATTCGGCCTTGGCATAATTAATGCGCAGCAGATTCTGATAGGCATGAGGAGGCAGATGATTCCATCGTTTAAACAACCGAATGAGATGAAATCGGCTTATTCCCGTTACGTTCTCGAGCTCCTCCATCGTCAGCTTCTCTGTAAAATGCTCATGCATATAGTCCTGTACAAGCTTGACGTACTTCTGATCCTGCTTGCCTTGCTGTATTTCATGCACCAAATCTGACGCGTTCTGACTAACGAGATCATGTATCAGCTCAATCATAGCCGTCTCGATTTCAAGAGGAGAACCGTTTCCCATAAAAGCCTCCATCGTTTGGTTAATGCGATAGCGACAGACTCTATTTTTGTCCTCGGCCAATAGAAACGGGATATGAAGCTGATCGCGCTCCCGCTGTTCAAGGTCAAGCTGCTCTAACCAAGCCTGCTTGACGAAGAGCATTTTGTAATTCCACTCCATTCCCGTCTCCGGCTGGCAGGCATGCAGCATCATCGGCGGAAAGCTGATTGCCTTTCCATCCTCGACCCGGTGCATGGTTCCGTCGCACCAAGCGTTCGTCACGCCTTTATCGATCAACCCGATCGAATATTCCTCATGAAAATGTTTTTGGTACGCTAGATCGCTCTTCAGACATCGCTTAGCTTCCAAGAAAGGCAGCGCCTCATGGCGGTAAAAGGTCACATCAGACATGTTTCGAGTCCTCGTTTCATAAACAGAAAGTTTCTTCGCAATAAAAAGCCCTCCCGCTCGAAGGCGGAAGGGCTCAGCGTGCTCGAACGATACTACTACAGCTTAAACGGCTTTACCGATTCGTTCAAGTCAACCGAAAGAGACGACAGCTGCTGGATGGCAGCCGATATTTCCTGCATGGACGCGCTTTGCTGTTGAGCGGACGCAGCAACCTCTTCCGTGCCGGCTGCCTGCTCCTGCGTGACCCCGTTAATTTGCTGCATGGCATCCGTGATGCGTACGAAGGAATGCTCTACCTTCTCCAGCGAGCCGGACATATGGTTCGTGTGGACGGTAAACTCTGAAACGCCCGAATATATATGCTTGAAGTTTTGGTGGGTACCGCTAATCCAAGAATGGCCAAGCTCGACAGCCTTCGTTCCTTCTTCGATGCTTTGCTTAACCAGATGGCTGTTCGATTGCGTGCTCGAGACGAGCTCGTTAACGGACAGCGCCGCTTGAGCGGACTGCGTTGCCAGCTTCTTGACTTCCTCGGCAACGACCGCGAAGCCTCTTCCGAGCTCGCCGACCCGTGCCGCCTCGATCGAAGCATTAAGCGCAAGCAGATTCGTCTGCGTCGATATTTCGGTTATAATGCCGATAATCTCTCCGATTTCATTGGAACGTGTCTCCAGCGCCGCTGCCGCTTGCTGCGACTGCTGCATCGCCTGCTTGATCGTCTCCATTTGTTGGAGGGTACGATCGACAAGCTCTTGCCCCTGCTCCGATTGCGAATGGACCTCGGACGCGATTTCTTGAATTTCCTTCATGCCTGCCGATACTTCTTTGATGTCGGTATCAATGTTATGAATGCTCGAGTGGCTTTCGGATACGCTCTGCACGATCTCCGTAATGCCTTCTGTCATTTTGCTCGTCGATTCGGCCACCTGCTGCGCGCTATTCGTCGATTCATTCACGGATTGCTTCAGATGCTTGCTCGTATCCCCGATAAGGGCGGACGAAGCGATGACCTGCTCGATCAATGTTTTTAAGCTCGTAATCATGATGCCGAAAGCGGCACCCAGCTTGCCGATCTCATCCTTGCTGTCGATCGAGAACTGGCTTCTCATATCGCCGGCCGCTACTTTCTCGGCTGCAATCATCAGTTTGCGAAGCGGATTCGTAATGATTCGGCTAATAATAACGGCGATCACGCTGCCGACTACGAAGACGATGACGGAAATGATAATGGTCATCCAGTTCGAGCTGGATGCAGTCTCAGGCACAACGGAAGCATCGAGATCGATGCCCAAGATGCCGTACACGGTGCCGGATTTATCGGTCAGCGGCACGAAGATAGATTTATGCGTGCCGTATTCATCGTCGTAAATCGGACTGAACATCGTTTTCTTGGAAGCAATGGCTTCCCTCATTTCATCAGTAAACGGATAAGCGGTTCCGAAGTCGTCAGGGACGCCCGACAAAATCAGAATCCGTTCTTCATCCTGGGTATTGGATAAAATATAAATGTTCTCCAAGCTATGAACGGTCTGGAGCTTCTCGAGCTCCGTCTTGATTATCGCGTAGTTCGGATCGTCCGCCCCTGTCAGTTGAATATCGCTTCCCGGAATGGCTGCGAGCGTGTTCGACGCGATTTGAATATCCGTCGCGAGCCGCTTATCGAATTGCTCCAGAAGCTTCTCCGAGAGGTTGCTCTGCGTCATATAGCCGGACAGAGCAAAGGCTACGCATGTCACGACCTGCAGCAGCAGGATGCTGACCGAGATTTTGACAGCAAGATGTTCTCTGAACCAATTCAATTTAAGAATAGATTTCTTCATGGTTGTTCTCCTTCGTGGATAGCCGATCAAAAGCGGCATACGTTTCAGCGATTTTTTGTTTCAAATAGTGAACGATTGCACCGACATCGGAAGTTTGCGTGTACGGAGAGATGACGAATAACTTAGCCGCATACAGCGCAATTTGACCCGCCCGGTCCGCGGTTGGCACGTAGAGATGCTTCTTCGTATCTCCGAAAAACATTTTTCCGCGGTCTCTGCCCAATATTTCGAACAATAGCTCGTTCAGCTTATTTTCGCGCTCAATCTCCGCATAGCTGCGGAGCCCCTCGTATTCCGCGTGATAGCCGTTTTTACGATCTGCATACAAACGGAACAGCGTGATAATGCCCGGATTTAGCGGATTGACGATGACGGCTTCGGGAACTTCGGCAGCCAACGTCTTCCTGAACGCTATATTGACTTCGACGAATTGGGCGAGCAGCTTCTGATAACCTTCGATGCCGAAAGCCGTTAGCGCGCTTAAAATACTGATCGAGCTGCCCATTCTAGAGCATTCCAGCGTATAGCTCGTATGATAATCCCCATAACCCCGATGTCCAACATACGGCGTTTCATCCGGCTCCAAATCAAGCAGCTTGAGATCGGATGCCCGCTTCACAAGGAATAAGCTCGTGGAGTACGGCGTTTGACCGAGCTTCTGGAAGTCAAAGCACAACGAATCCGCCAATCCCAAATGCTTCATTCTCTCCCTTATCGCTTGAAGCGCAGATAGTGTTTCAGTATCGAATTTATGTAGATTTCCTTCAAAGTCGTAATCGTTAAAGAAGGCAAAAAATCCGCCCAGCGCTGAATCCGCGTGGATATGCGGCCTTTGAATGCCATGCTTTGTCGCTAGTTCCTCTGACACAGCCAAGATTTCCTCGACATTATCGATGCCCATCGCATCCGTCGTCGCTGTCGTTGCCACAATGTACACAGGGACGCCTCCGCTTAAAATAACGCTCTCCACTTTCTCTTCGAGATCCCGAACATCCATGGAGCTGTCTTCTCGCGTACGGATTTTGATCAGGTTATTGCTGCCCAGACCCGTTGCTTCCATCGATTTGAACAGGCTGTAATGAGCCGCTTCCGAGCAGAAGGCAAACAAGTTGTCAGGTACGCCTGCTTTTGCAGCTTTGGCGTCATATTTATTAATGGCTAGTCGAAGTCCCGTAAAGATGGCCCCTTGCCCGCCCCAAGTCGTATATCCGCCGCTTGCCGTAGGGTCATAACCAATCAGCGCCGACATCATGGCAACGACTCTGACTTCGGCCTCCGCTCCGGCAGGTCCGTATACGTCCCACAAGTTATTGCCATTCACCATAAAAGCGGTGAGCATTCCCATGATGCCCGGAATACTGGCCATGGGCAAAATATTAGTCAAAAAGTATTTCGTATGGTAGGGATGACCGTGCAGAAGCTTGAGCAGCTCGCCGTTCACTTCATTTTGCGTGCTTCCGCTAACGGGAATGCGGCTGTTCTTCGTTAAATCCTGATAGAAAGTAGCTCCTCTATCTTTCGTTCCTTTTAAATTAACGGAATCGGGATCCTTTAAAGCATCGACCCCTTCTACGATTTGCCTGAATAGTGCTATAAGATCGTCTCGTTGTCGCTCGTTGCCGTCGTCGCTTGGAAATAAGGTCCGGATATTCATCTCTTGCTCGCTCATTGTCTCCACTCTCTCCTATTTCGTTATTCTCTCTTTTTTGTTGTAAGCAAAGAGGCATGCCTATGGACGACCATAGACATGCCTCTGCTAAATCTTTTGCAACTGGCTGACATTTCTTTTTGAGAAGTAGTCCCTATAGCTTTGCGTCTCTCGTCTTTCGACGGATTTGCATTATGTGATTTTAGGAAAGTTCATCGATACAATTAGTAAACATTTACAGCGAATAGGAACATTCTACTATTTTACATTTCAGAGATCAATAGATTTGAAATAGAGATTTCGTTAATTTTTTTAAGAAATCATCATTTTGTCACAATCTTCCTTTGTTCGATATTGTCGACCGATTATATTTGGTGCAATATTCCTGCTACTGCCAATCTGTTCAACCCCGATACAGCTATGATTCAGCAGGTTTTCTTATCCTCCCATTCGTTTTAAGATCATATTTAAAAGAGAGGAGATTATCTATGACAGACGAAACATACAACGATTTAATTGCCAAATCGCTATTAAACAAAGGAAACAACAGGAGATTAAAAACCGCTATCGAAAAAGCGAAAAGAGGCGAAGAGATTACGATTGCCTACATTGGCGGCTCCATTACTCACGGCGCGGGAGCCAATCCGCTCCATACCGACTGCTATGCTCATCGGTCATATTCCACCTTCAAGTCGATGTTCGGAAAGGACGGCGGCGATTCTATTCGTTTCGTCAAAGCTGGACTCGGCGGCACGCCCTCCGAGCTGGGGATGATTCGTTATCAGAGGGATGTTCTGAGAGATGGAGCCGTACGCCCTGATATCGTCATTGTGGAATTTGCAGTCAATGACGCCGACGACGAAACGGAAGGGAGCTGTTACGAAAGCCTGGTATTAAAAGCACTGACTGCTGACAACGCTCCAGCCGTCATCCTATTGTTCAGTGTGTTCGAAAGCGACTGGAATTTGCAAGATCGGCTTGCGCCCGTTGGTTATCATTATGAGCTTCCCATGGTAAGCATAAAAGATGCGGTGGTGGACCAATTTCAGATAACCAAAGACGAGGGGAACATCATTACCAAAGAGCAATTTTTCAGCGACATCTACCATCCGACCAATGCAGGTCATACAATCATGGCCGATTGTCTAGGCTGGCTGTTCGCCGAAACCGACCGTTCCGCCATGGATCATGAACATATTGTGATCGACAAGCCGCCGGTAATCGGTAATGACTTCGTCCATGTCCGTTTGTTGGATCGGGCCAACGGCTCTAGCATAGCCAATATATCGGAAGGAGGCTTCGACGCAATCGATACCGAACTTCAAATGGCGGAGATGGACGACCATCCGTACGGCACGCCTCAATTCCCTAACAATTGGATGCATACGGCAGATTCGAGTAACCACAACTTTACGATGACGATTCGCAGCAAAAGTCTCCTCTTGGTCTACAAAGATTCAGGAAGCGACGATTACGGCAGCGCTAACATTTACGTTGACGGCGAGATTGTGAAAGTCGTCGACCCACAGGCAATCAAATGGACCCATTGCCATGTAGTCATCTTGTATACGGAGCAAGAATCGCGTGAGCACACGGTGGAAATCGAGATGTCGCCCAATCACGCGTGCAAAAGGTTTACGATCCTCGGCTTTGGCTTCGTATCCTAACGCGGGGAAACGAAAGACGGCCTCCTTTCCCTAATATAGGGATGGCGGCCGTCTTTCACTGTTTACCGTCTCACTAGCTATTAGCCTTCAAGCGCTTCCGCCGTTTGGCTAATCACTTTGTAGTACGAGCCCTTTGGCTGATGCTTCGTGTCGAACAGCAACGGCCAATTCTTACGACCCCTAACCGGGAATCCATCCAGCCACGTATAGTCATCAGCGGCTCCCCAGAACGTAACGCTTGTCAGTACATCGCTATATTCCCGGAACAACTGGAACATATCACCGTACCTTTCCTCCTGTAACTGCATCATCTCAGCCGTAGGAGTGGTAAGATCCGTGCGTCTGTCTTCGAAGGCAAATACCGATAAGTCCATTTCCGTAATATGCAGCTGCAGTCCTAGCGACGCATATCGTTCGATAGCTGCACGAATATCGTCCAGCGTCGGATGCGTCAGGTTCCAGTGCGCCTGAAGGCCAACGCCGTGGATCGGCACGCCTTTTTCCTTAAGCGACTTGACCAGCGCGTAAATTTTTTCTCTCTTAGCTGGCACTGACTCGTTATAATCGTTATAAAAGAGTAACGCGTCAGGATCAGCCGCATGTGCGTACTCGAACGCTTTGGCAATAAAATCATCGCCGATAATGTCCAGCCACTTGGACGGACGAAGGTGCTCATCTCCACTGTCAGACACTGCTTCATTCACAACGTCCCATGCATAGATTTGTCCCTTATAACGCCCAACTACCGTTTCGATATGCGCTTTCATTCGTGCAAGCAGTGTATCGCGATCAACTAAGCCGCCCGCACCGTTATCAAACACCCAATCGGACGTTTGGTTGTGCCATACGAGCGTATGCCCTCTTACTGCCATACCGTTCGTTTTCGCAAACTCCATTAATCGGTCCGCTTCCTCGAACGTATACCGCTCCTCGGCCGGGTGCAGCCGTTCGAACTTCATTTCATTCTCTGCCGTTACGCTATTGAAATGCAGCGCCAGCAGCTCGCGCTGCGAGACAAGCGTCTTCGGATTAACGGCTGCGCCGATTCGAAACTGCTGATCGAACACTTCGTGCAGCTTCGGTGTTTGTGCTGATGTGGATTGATTCATGAATGATTGCTCCCCTCGTTCGATCCATCGGTTATTATCGTTGCTCGCGTATAGTTTAGACCTTGCATGCGCTGCAAACAACCCGTCGAAGTATAGGAAACGCTTTTGGAAAATAATAGATTGACTTTCCCATAGGGGGAGGGTTTATCGTTAGGTTAAGCAATTCCGGCCGGAGTTCTTTATGAAAGGGTGTCATCGATTGAAAATTGGTGAATTCGCCGTACAAAACAACGTTACTGCTAAAATGCTGCGTCACTATGACGAGATCGGTCTGCTGAAGCCGTCGGCGATCGATGCTGAAACGGGATATCGTTCCTACGATCCGAGCCAATCCCATTTATTGAATTGGATCGTCATTCTCAAAAATCTAGACTTCTCCCTTACTGAAATCAAAGAATTGATAAACGGACCTGTAGATAGTAGCATCATCGTTCATCAATTGATTCGTAAGCGGATCGAAATCTCATCGCTGCTTAATGAACACATTCAGAAGAAAATCGCAATTGATCGGCTTATCACTATAATCGAGAAAGAAGGGTTTGATATGGATAAAAAAATAGATTTATTGCATATCGAGCAGTCTGCAGCCCATGAAATCAAAAAAAACATTCCCAATATGGAGATGTTTCTGGAGGCAGCCGCCGGCATCACAGCCTCATGTTCGTCTGACGATAGCCTCTCCGTCTTTCGCTTTGATATCAGCCACTTCAAGCAGGTGAACGACGATTACGGCTTCGAGGTAGGGGACAACGTCATTGCCTCTTGTTATCAAATCATTGAAGCCAATGTCCGTGCCGGCATAACTCAGGCCGCTATCGGCCGTGCTGATGGCGATGAATTCATCGTATTCGCAATCGCAAATCACCAAGCGATCACTCGTGTCGCGCAGTCCATAGTCGATGATATGATAGCCTTTGATTTCAATAGCATCGGTTGTCCGAAGCAAATGGGTTGTTATATCGGCGCATTAGTCGGCTCTGTCAGATCGATTGCGGAGATTCGTAAGGTCATCGAAGACTCTATTGAAACCATTAATGAAGCGCGGAAAGAAGGACCAAACTCGATCGCTATCGAATCGTGCAAGCTTTAGAAATTGCGAGGCCCCCTTCCTGTTAGAAGAGGGCCTTCGTTCTTATTTGTTATTCGTATAGTTCTCTAATAAATCCTGAATGGATATCCCATTAATCTTAAGTCCCGATATGTCGCAGTCTTTAATTTCCACGTTGGAAAGATTGCAGTTTGTAAAGGATGTTCCGGTTAATTCACAGTTCTCGAACGTATTGCTCTTGCCCTTCAGCCCGATATCGTGAAAGTAAGCCCCGCCCATTGCGCAGTTTCCGATCTCGATATCCCACAAACCTACTTCAATGAATTTGGCCTGATGCATGTTGATATCGTGGAATAACGTTTTGCTCATATTGATATTATCGAAGCTAGCGCCTTCTAAATTAATGTTAACAAACTTCGTTTTGTACATGTCGATATCGTCAAAATCGCTCTCGCCCATCGCCACGCGGCGAAATTGTGTTTCGGGCATTCTTTCGTCCTGAAACACCTTCTTCTTGAACTCCTCGTTCAGCTTATTCTGATTCAGATTTTCGTTAACCATGCTGAGCATCTCCTTCTTTAATAACGTTCTCGATCGACGAAGTCTGCTCTCTACCGCTTCAACGGACAGACCGAGGAAATCGCTGATTTCCCTGATCTTATAGTCATCGATGTAGTAGAGAATCGTGACCGTACGGTTAGCTTCAGTCAGGTTGCTAAGCGCTTGCCATACCTCGTTTCGAAGCTCTTTCCTCAGCCATGTATCTTCGGCAGTTTCATGCATTTCATGTTGCGGCATATTCTCGTTATGTGCCGGGTCGTATACGGACTCGTTTTTGCTCGACCTCAACCAGTCCAAGCACTCCCTATTCGTAACCGCATACAACCAACTGCCCAGCTTATCGGGTTCTTTAATGCTGGACAATTTTTTGAAAGCTTTGACGAACACTTCCTGCGCAATATCTTGCGCCCTATGGAAATCGCCTAGCTTACCGTACGCTGTCCCGTACACCGCATTCGCATATCTGCCGATTAAATCGCTGAATGCCTCGTTATCGCCTTTGCACGCCCTGCCCACCAACTCTGCATCCGTAACAGACAAGTTGCTCCTCCTCAAATCGATCTATATATAAGACGGGAGTTCATTGAAAAAACCGTCGCGATCTCAAAAATTTTTTTCTACTCTTCTTCTATTATACAAAAATATGGAGCGGTTATAGAAAGCAATAGATTGACAACGAATTCGAAAGCAAGTATGAATAGTAGCAAAGGAGTGACTAACTATGGATTTGAAAACCATTCTGCCATACAGCGTTGCCATGATAACGCCATTTGACGAGGATGAACGCATAGATGAGAACGGCGTTGTGGGCATGCTTGAATATTATGAGGCGAATCATGTACCGGCTTTGCTCTTAAGCGGATCGACCGGCGAACAGCATTCATTATCGGTGGAGGAAAGAATTCATCTCTATCGGACCGTCAAGGGCGCTGCCCGCAGCAACTTACCGCTCTATGCCGGCGTAGCAGCCGTACGAACCCGCGATGCTGTAAAGCTCGCAGTGGAGGCTGAACAAGCAGGCATCGACGCCATTATGCTCGGTTTCCCGCCGTATGTACGTCCGAATCAGAGGGAAGCTGCATTGTATGTAGAGTCCGTATGTTCCGCGACCTCGCTGCCGATTATGCTGTACAACAATCCTATTCGTACTGGTTTTAACCTCGAACCGGACACGCTGTTTAGACTAGTCGACCAATTCCCGCAAATTATCGCGCTTAAAGAAACCGGCGATTTAAGCCAGGCTCAGCGCATACGCGCCATGCTTGGCGACAAGCTCCAGCTGTTCTCCGGCATAGACCTGACGTTTGTCGACTATTTTAAGAAAGGATATGACGGCCTCACGAGCGTTGCCGGAAATTTATATCCGAACGAGATGAACGCCATCGTAACTCGCTTAAGAGAAGGGCAACATGAGCTTGCCGATACGGAGCTGAAACGGCTTCAACCGGTATTGGAGAAACTGGGACAGATCGGATGGGTAAGAGTCATTCGTCATTTGTTCGCAGAACAGGGGCTCATCAAGCCTGCTTGCCGTGAGCCTCTTACTCCATTGACCCCAGAAGAAGTCGATTTGCTTACTAATGTGCTGGAGAACAGCAGCTATAACGGCATTTCGGGCAACTAAAATGGGAATTACACCGTATACGCTGATTTAGTTTGATTTAGGAACGTTAACGAGGCGTTTTTCGCTTTATGGTCAAAAAAAGGGCGTGTAGTTTGACAAAATGTCGCTATTCACTCTCTTTTCGGTAATCGTCCTATTTAGTTCAACAAAATGCCGTTACGCGAGCCTAGTACCCCTGCAAAGAAAAAACCGCAATTCGCTTGGAATTGCGGTCTGGCTGTCGAGCACGTAATAAACGATATTATTCAACCGCTTCGTAATCGAACCAGTCAAAGTGCGCCGGCGCTTCCGATTTCTTACCGTTACCTGTTGCGTACAAGGCGAAAAGCACGCCCGTAAATCCGCCCGCCACTTCTGTCGATAGCAGGGACGTTTCGCCACAGCCGAACCAGAAAGGCGCTCCATCACCATAGGAAAAACCGAATTCGTATTGCCCCCGAGTCGCTTTCAGATGCAGCACGATCGAATCGGAAGACCAAGGAGCTTCGCTTTCGATTGCCTGGAGGCTGCCCAACTTTCTCCGGAAAATAACTTTGCGGACGCCGGCAATTCTCGTCACGGCAATTTCGTAATGGAAACGGTCATTCATGTATGCCGTAATGCCGGCTTCCTCGCCGTCGCGCTGTGGAGCAAATTCCATATGCGCAGACACGCTGCAAACAAAGTGCTGCTGTCTTCTAGCGACGAAGGCAGGCGCTCCGATTTCATTCAGCGTCGTCTCGTTGCCCCGCAGTGTCAAACAGCTTTCCTTCTCGCCCAGCGACCAATTATCCGGATTAGGCGAACGCATAAAGTTCCAGCATGGAGCAAGGCTCGAAGACTCGAAATGCTCGCGAACCGGCACAACAGCTGCTGGCTGCAGCGGAAGATTGCCTGCCGGCATCGTCTCGCTTACCGTCCCGTTTTCGCCGATAATCGGCCAGCCGTCCTTTGTCCATGTAACAGGCGCAAGGAACGTCTCTCTGCCTAGATGATGTTTGTTCGGATAACCATGCGGCCGAATGCCTAGAAATACGGCCCACCAATCTCCTTCGGGCGTCTGGACAAGATCCGCATGCCCCGTAGCATGAATGGACTTTAGCAAGCTCCGATGGGTCAAAATCGGATTATGCGGACAGCTTTCATAAGGCCCGTCTGGCCGCTCGCTTCTCGCGATCGTTTCCATATGGCCGTACTCGGTGCCGCCTTCGGCAATCATAAGATAGTACCAATTGCCGATACGATAAATATGCGGCGCTTCGGGATACTGGCCGCCTGTTCCCGTCCATAGGAATGTTGGTTCGGACAGCCTCCGGCCAGTCTTTACGTCAATCTTGCTTTGATAAATGCCTTGATTGGATGAAGATGTGAAATAGACCGTTCCATCCTCATCGAAGAATAGTTCTGGATCGATACCGGGATGATCTACGAAAATCGGGTCCGACCATTGTCCGCGCGGATCATCCGTATGCACGAAGAAGTTGCCGCCAGCGGTAACATTCGTCGTCACCATGTAGAATCTGCCGTTATGCTCGCGGATCGTCGGCGCGAATACGCCGCCGGAGCTGGGCGCACGGCTCAGATCAAGCTGCTCCGGCCTTGTTAGAACATGGCCAAGCTGCGTCCAATTCACCAGATCCTTGCTGTGGAATAAAGGTACGCCAGGGAAATATTCGAAGGAGCTCGTTACGAGATAATAATCATCGCCAGAACGGCACACGCTCGGATCAGGATGGAACCCGCTTATAACTGGATTTTTATAATTCATGCAAGCACACTCTCCTCATTGGCGCGTAATAATTAAACAAGCTTCTTATAATGGAAGTAATCGTAATCGGCGAATCCACCAATTTGCTTCGTAGCATAATTATATAGTCCAAATCGGTAGCCCATGAAATGCTCAAGCTTGTAATGCAACTGCAGCGGACTGCCGATCGAATGCCATTCCTCACCGTCCGAAGAGTATCGGAAGTGTGCAATGTCCTCGCGACCGCCATTATCGAATTGAAACTCGATTTGCAAATAGATCCGAGTCCCTTCGTATCTTGTCCGCTCGACCGTTATCTCGCCTTCACTGCCATCCGCTCTTCCATTGAAGCTCATTGCTACGAAATGTTCGCCGTTATCGTCAACCTGAATACCGACTGAGCCGAAGACGTATTGCAGCGCCACCAATCCTGCACGGTCGCCCGGCTGCATATTGGTTATGTCCAGTAACGTAGTTCCGATGCAAGCTGGACCTTCTGTGCGTTGCGTCAACGTATTTCGAGCAAACTCTACGCTGTTGGCAAGATGTCCTGTCGTGAGGCGCAAATAACCCGAACGATCCGTGACCGACCAATTGTCCGGGTCAGGATTATGATTCCACTGCCAATTAAGCGCCAACAAGTTCACATCGTAATCAAAATCATCGCTGATGATAATAGGCTTTGGCAAAGTGCTCGGCAGCTTCACTTCGTACGTCTGCGGCGCTCTGCCGTCTTGTCCCAGAACTGGCCAATCGTTCTCCCAAGCAACCGGTACAACGCAAGGAATGCGGCCGACGGCTCCGTGATCCTGGAACAGCACCGTATACCAATCTCCATCTTGCGTATCGATGATGCCGCCTTGCGCAATGCCGTTATTGCGATAATCCATTTGATCATCGAGCACTAGCTTGTGTTCGTATGGACCCAGCAGATTTAGCGACCGGTAGCACAGCTGCCTGCGGCGCTTATTGCCTTCGCTCGGCCAATCGATAAAGAACAAATAATAATAGCCGTTTATTTTGTATGCATGGCAGCCCTCGGCACGAAGCATAATTCCTGCTCGCTCCGTCTCAAGCAGCAGTTGATTAACACCGTCAGGCTTAAGCGCCGTTGCATCCGCAGTCAGCTCCGTAATGCGTATATCCCCATTGCCGTGGAAGACGAATACACGGCCGTCATCGTCGAAAAGCATGCTTGGATCATGATGCAGTCCTTGAATGACGTTTCGCTCCCACTTGCCGTTCTCAATATCACTCGTCGTATAAATATAAAATTGATTCATATCCAGACTCGAGAAGCAGACATAGAATTTGCCATCGTTATATCGTAGACTGGCAGCCCATGAGCCCTTGCCGTAAATGCCCTTGCCGTTTAGCAAGTTATGGGCTTCATTATCCTCAAAAGTATCATAGACGTAATTGACGAGCTCCCAGTTCAATAAGTCTTCAGACTTCATAATCGGGCAGCCGGGCATCGAATGCATGCTCGTGCTCACCATATAGAACGTGCTCCCCACACGGATTACGCTTGGATCCGGAACGTCTGCCCAGATAATCGGATTCGTAATTGTCGTCCTGTTCATTGCCAGCTCTCCTTCGTATACCTGAATAGTCCATCACCCAACCAGTCTAGCCAACATACGCTTAGGCAACAACCCGTTTATTTATAGGGGTTCACCTGTTATGAATCGAACTTCCATATTATTTGGACTTCTCTGTTCCAGCCGGATCGACAACAGCCCAGAATGCCGGCTTCGCGTGCAACTGCTTGTCGAACAGGAACGGTGCGTTGGTACGCGTCACTGGGAAGCTATTCAGCCAAGTGTGATCGTCCGCAATGCCCCAGAACACGACGCCGCCGATTATATCCTTATTCGTCCTGAACGCCTCGAATAGCTCGCGATAACGATCCGCTTGCTTCTGCAGCAGATCTTCCGGAATGTCATTTCCTAGATCAGTACGGTCATTCCAAGCATACATGCTCATATCAAGCTCGGTTACGAGATTATCAAGGCCGAGTTCCGCGAACTTCTTCATCGATTCGATGATGGAATCGACCGTCGGCCCGAATACATCGATATGCGTCTGATGGCCGACACCGTCGATCGGCACGCTTTTGTCCAGCAACTCTTTCACGAGCTCGTACAACCTGTCCCGTTTGGCAGGATTATCGGTACCGTAATCATTAATGTACAGCTTCGCTTCAGATCCGCCTGCTTCGCGAGCTGCGCGGAACGCCGTCTCGATAAAGTCAGTACCCGTTATCTTATACCATTCGCTGGCCCGCATGCCGTCCGGATCGGCCGGCTCGATTACTTCGTTAACTACATCCCACGAATGGATATCATTCTTGTATCGTTCAACGATCGTGCGGACATGCGTATCGAGCCGCTTCAGCAGCAGCTTCTTATTGGCATCCCGCTTCGCCTCATCGGTTTCGTCAACCATCGGTTTGCCCTCAGCGTCCTTAAAAAACCAGGCGCCGGTCTGGCTATGCCAGACAAGTGTATGGAAACGAACCTCCATACCGTTCTCCTTCGCAAAAGCGACAAGACGATCCGCATTCGTCCAATTGAAACTTCCTTCCGTTGGCTGGATTGCATCTGGCTTCATCACGTTTTCCGCTACGAGCCAATTCACATGCTTCTTAAGCAACTCCGCTTTCAGCCCCTCCGTCTGAGAAGGCTCGATGGCCGCTCCGATCGGGAAGTAATCGGCGAACGTCTCCGCCAGCGACGGAATATCTTGTTCGACCGACGACTCCGGCGTCGGAGTCGACACCGGAGTCGGCTCCGATGCAGGCTGCGGCGTTCCGCTTTCTATTGCAGCAGTCGTTTCATTCAAGCCACCTTCTTTTTCAGGTTGATGCCGGTTCAATAGAAGGACCATTACGACTGCAATTATTGCGATAACTGATATTGCGATATAAACAAATTTATGGTTTACTCGAGTCATTTCACTCCACCTCTCATTTAGCCATATCCGACATACAAAAAACATTCATTCAAGAGTAGATTACTACCCTTTGCGGCTATATTGGATAACTGCAGCAACTTTATCCAACATAGACTATCTCACCGCTAGGTGCACAACTGCAACAAGCGCCCTGCGGGCCAGCCGAAGTGGCCGATCCTGCAAGGCGCTTGGCTTGATGCGACTCTACTGCCTTTATCCGACGATACCCGTACGTTCGATACTTTCGACAAAGTACCTTTGAACGAACAAATAAAGAATAACGAGCGGCAGAATGGCAAGCAGAATGCCGGTATCCTGCACCATGCTCATGAAGAACGGATCCTTGTTGGTCGTGGCGCCGCCTTCGAGCATAATCTGCAAATTGTATGGCAGAGACGTCAATTGCGTAGACATGACCTTGCTTGAGGTCAAATAAGTCGTCGTGAAGAAGCTGTCGTTCCACTGCCACACGAACGAGAACAGCAATACCGTAATGATCGACGGTGTAGCGTTCGGAAGCATAATCCGCAGAAACGTCGAACCTATGCCTGCGCCGTCGATGTAGGCCGCTTCCTCGACCTCCTTCGGAATGCCCCGGAAAAACTGCCGGAAGATGAAAATGTACAGCCCCGCCTTCAGCGAGTTCGCCGTTATCGACGTCAGAATGAACGGCCAATACGAATCTAGCAGATTAATCGATTTGCCTCCGGTTAGCAGCGGCACCAAGCCGAGCAGCGTAAAATCCTTCAAGTTCATATAGATCGGAATTAATATGGTCGTAGGCGGAACTAGAATCGTTAGAATGACTCCCGCGAACAGCAAGTTGCTTCCTTTGAACTTCAGCCGGGCGAACGCATAACCTGCAAAGGCGCACGATACGGCGGTCAATATGGTCGTCATAGTCGACAAGCCGATCGTGTTCACCAGCGTTTTCCAATAATCCATAATCGAGATCGCCTGCTTGAAATTATCGAGCGTAAAATGCTCGGGGATAAATACGACGATAGGTGAATACATGTCGGCTTTATCCTTGATCGATGTAGATATTTTTTGAATGATTGGATACAGGATAACGAATGACAAGCCGATGATCAGCACGAGCCGAACAATCGTCCACAGTCCTCGCTTCCAGCTTTCCAACGATAACAATCGCTCCATAAGCAACGTTCTCACTCTCCTTCTATTCCTGGTAGAAGACCCGTTTGGATATGATGTACGTACTGATCAACAGGATGATCATGATGACCAGGAAATAGATCCAAGCCATGGCCGAGCTGAGACCGAAGTTAAAGCTCGTAAAGCCGGTTTCTCTGATGAGCGTCGTCATATCGTTCCTGGAGAACGAATCGATAATCGTATAGATGACGTTAACGAGTATAAGCGGGCTGACCATCGGGAACGTAATCTTCCAGAACGCCTCATATCCAGTCGCGCCTTCAATCTTGGATGCTTCATACAGCTGCGGCGAAATCGTCTGGATGCCAGCTAAGAATATGAGAATCTGTACCCCCGATTGACTCACGATTTGGTAAATCCTCTCGACCGCATCCATTAAATACATCACGATATCTTCGTTCATGCCGGAATTCAGCATTATTCTCATCAGTTCCATCGTACCGGTAGTGAATACGCCACCAGTGGCATTCTGCTCATTAATCGCTTGCACAAGGCTCTCCGCTTCCAGATTTGCAATGACGCCCGAGGCGAGAATGACCGGAAGAAAGAAGATCGATCTTGCAATACCCCTGCCGACGAATTTTTGATTCAGCAATACGGCCAGGAACAAGCTGAAGATGACGATAAGCGGCACGTTAACGACCATATTGATGACCGCATCGGTCAAAGTACGGTTAAAGCTCGTATTCACCGTTAGCGCTTCGATAAAATTGTCAAAGCCGATGAACGTAATCGTCATCCCTTTTGCATTCGCTTCAATCTCGCTCAAGCTGTATTGCAACGAATACAATAAAGGAATCAAGAAGAAAAACAAAAATCCAAGCAGCCAAGGCAGCACATACAGAAATCCCCATAATGCTTTCTGTTCATTGTACGTTCTTGATCGAAATACACGCTTCGCTATCGTTCTCAAGATTGTTCACCACCCGTCACATAACTCTCGGCTTCTATCGTCAACCCGTTCACTGTAGCCCCAGTGTCGTTATAATTGACGATGACGTACTTCCCGCTTTCATAGACGGTCTTGAACACACCTTCGCCAAGCTTCTCGTGCAGGGTGATACGCTCATTCTGCACGTCCTTCAGCACGCCGTTTACTTCTTCGTAAATGTCGGCTGCCTGCTCTAGCCACTGCTTGTAATTAACGGCATACAATTCATTGGATTCCGTATCTTTCACCTTGTAATTAGGTTCATGAATCCATTCGAAGTAAACGCCGGCGCCGTATTCCAAACTTCTCAAAATGTATTGCCGAACGTTCGTATAAGCCGTCAAATTGTAAGGCGAGCCCGTATATCCGATATGGCCGCGAACGACCATTTGGTAGAAGGGTATCGCTTCGTCTTCGAGCTTAAAGTTGCTATTCGACATCGGCGCGTTTGTCACATCCGACAAGTATGGAAGGGCGTACGCGTTGCCTCCCTCTGCCATAATGTTCAGATTCCCCTCGCGAATGTCGTTTAGAGCTTCAACCGAAATCGCCTCGGATTCCGTACGGTCAATCAGATTGTTTTTGCGAAAATCGCTATTTAACTGATCAGCCATATCCCTTAGCGAGATGCCGCCCGTCTCGTAGCCCTTCATTCCTTTCAAAATGGTATCTACGTACGATCCGACGAGTTTTGGCGAGACGACATAGGAAGGCAATTTGGTTCGGTCCCGACGATTGAGCGCCAGATCGAGCGGGTAAAATTCCGCAGGAACGGAGCGCAGCGTCCGTGAAGCGTCATCCTTCTCGTCAAACCCTTTGCCCGTATGAGCTGTCAAAATAGCAACGTCCGGATACAACTCCACACCCTGCTCCTTCGCAAAAGACACCAAGCCGCGCAAGCCTTTGGCACCGCCGATCCCCTTGTCTACCGTTACGTCGTCCGGCACTTTGTGGTCGAGTCCGCCGTTGAACCATCCGGAATAACGAAGCTTGATATGGTTGATGCCAAGCTCCTTCATCTCGCCGATCATTTGCTCCGTCTGCTTGAACGTCGTTAGAGGCTCTAACGTTTTGTACGGAACGCCTACGAAATGCTTCTGCTTCGCAATGCTTCCAACAACTTGAAGGTAGAAAGGAAGATTTTCATCCCCGTTCTCCTCCTTTGGCTTCGGCAGTCCGCCGTTTTGCTCCAAGTGCTGCCTGTAATAGGCGGCCATTCCTTGATACGTAGCGTCTTCTCCGCTAAGGAAAGCGTACCGCACCGTAAAATCGCTGTTCGTCGGACGCTCTTGGAACTTCGGCAGCGTCCGCTCCGAACCGTTCGCTTGGAGCGTAAGCTCCCCTTTGCTCGTGACGTTAAAGGTAGGGTACACATAGTTGTAACTGTTCAATTTACCGCTGATATCGGCATTGATGCTAGCGGCCGAAGCGCCTTCTTCAATCATGCCTAGGAACGCGCCTTCTTTCCTAATGATGCCGAATACGGGCAGTCTGACCGGCTGCTCGTTAACGGCATTTTCGACCACTTCCAATGCTTGGTCGGATCCGTAAACCATCTGCTGATAAGCCGGATATTTGGTTTTTCCGTTATTAAAGGTGATAAGTGCTCCTGAGCCGTCCGGCACGAATATCGAGCCCTCCTCATCCGTCCCCCCGGCTCCGAAGAAGCTGAGCAACGTGACGGTGCTGACCGGATATTCAGTCGGAGCTTTAATCTCCTCCACGGGAACCTTGACGACGAGACTGTCGGCGTCCAGCTTATATTCGATAGAAGCCATAAAAATTCTCGGCGCCGGCGATTCCTGCGTGAAGTTCAGCTCAGCCATATCCTTCTGCAAATCCTCTTCCGTATAGCCGGCTTCCTCGAATGCCTTGAATGCGCGCTCGAGTTGAAGACCGTTCAGCGCCTGGTCGTTCCGAACATAGGCCCCTGAATTGGGATCCTCCTTATAGCCGATGCGCAAAGCGCGCTGTCCCGCTTTATCCAGCTTGCCGGACAACTCCTCGAGACGCGCAGCGCTCAGCATGAGAGGCAGATCCATCGCCGTTTTTTCCGCTTTGCCGAATTTATAGGTTACTTTAACGCCGCCGTCAATCGCTTCATATTTAACCTGCTTGTATGCGACGCTGTCCAGGAATGTGTTAATTGAATTAACCTGTCCAAAGCTGTTATAGTAATCGATCTTCAATTGCGAGGACAGTAAGCCCTTGTTAACTCCGGTCGCGATCGGATCGGCTTCGGCTTCGGTCGGATTGCTATGCCATATCTCGCCGCTGCTTTTGTTAAGCACAGCTATAGCGCCCGTCTCGTCGTTAATGAACAGCCGAAGCAGGTCATTCTCGGCGATCCCCTTCATTCCCGCGATACGCGTATCCGTGAACGAAGCGTTAAGCGCCTTGCCTTGCTCGAATGCAGCCTCCAGCTGCTGCTCATCGTTCGTTTGATTGGCGTTGCCCGCGCCGGAACAACCGGCGACCAGCAGCCCTGCAGCAAGAACCGCAGACAAGACGGCATTTCTGGCCATACGCATCTTTCGTTCCTCCTTCCTCAGTTCCTCAAGGTGATTTCTTGATAAATAATAGTGACGAAAGACACTATTTGTTGAAGCAAGCTAAAGAACAATAGACACAGGAACGCCATGAAGCCGATCGCCACAAGCGACAGCGCAATCGTTAGGATTGTTTTGCTAGGCGTAAATTGGTGCACGGTCATGTTTCCAACAAACAACAGGTACATCGACCATAAAACGGCAAAGCTGTTGCAGAAATAATAGAACGTCGTCTCCTGCAAGGAAATTACGTTGCTCAGCCATATCCACGGGAAGTTGATAATGACCATCGGCACGAGCGCAAAGCAGGTCGACGTGAAAATATCTACAAACTTCCCTTCTCCATCCATTAGTGTGGTAAGCGACCAATTGGCCACGCACCAGAACAAGACAGGAACGATCACGTACGTAATTTCCATCAGGCTGTTCATTTGGTCCGGATTATAAATATGGACCAGAAAACCGCTGTACTGGCTGCCTAAGACATTGGTCAGGATGAGCAACAGCAGAATACCGAACGACATGATAAGATTCAGCTTCTTGCTCTGTTCGTATTTCAGCTCCCAATAACCGTTAAAGGGGTGCGTGATCACATACAACGGAAATTTAATAAGCTCTTTATTCAACCGAAACGCCCCTCTTTCTATCCAACATTTTCCGGTATGCCCTTGTGAGCAGGACGATGGCGATCAAACCGAAGATCACGGTCATAATGATGCCGAAATGTTCCCTCAGCACTTCCTTTCGGTGAAGGAGGAACGCCTTCGAATAATTGCGCTGGTCCAAACTCTGTTTGAAATAACGCATTGCATCGTCATAATCGCCTTGCCTTAGAATCGACTTCCCGATACCGGAATAAGCGAAATCCAGATTCGCGTTCATATTAATCGTTTGTTCGTAGAGCTCGAACGACTTCTCTTCCTCGCCGCGGTAGTAACTTCTGACCGCTTCGTTCAAAGTCCGCCCGTATTCGGTCGTTCGGAACACGGTTATCTCGCCGAACGCCTTGTCCAGTACGAGGAAATCATCCCCGACACGTTCTATCGCTACCGGCGTATTGAATTCGCCGATCCGGTTGCCCATGCCGCCGAACACGTACATGAAGTGTCCATCGCCGTTGTACGTAAAGATTCGGCCTTTCTTCGAGTCAAGAACAGAATAGATCTCGCTGTCTGTAACATCGACATCAATTAACCGTGAACGCCCGTCCGCGGGCCTATAATTAATGTCGCCTATCGGATTGAAATAGCCCGTTCTCCGCAATATATCGCTGCCTTGCGCGTTCAGCTTCCGAATCGAGTCGCCCATATCGCCGCTCGTCGCGTAGATGAAGCCTTCATCGTTAATATCCATGTTCGTAAATTCGGTTGGCGTGAACATGACCATTTGGCTGCGCTGCGCTTTCGTCGACAGCCGCTTCCAGAACAGCTCCACCGGATCGACCCATACGCGGTTCGCTCCGATGAACGATGTAAACGTTCCTTCCGCGCTAAATTCCATTAGTCCGTCGAACACGCCCGTCGCCATCACATAGATGCGCTGTGCTTTGTCCATGATGACCCTAACAGGCTGGAAGTCGAAATTCTCCTTCAGCAGCTCGGACGAGGGCTTCTCGACAATGTTCACCAAGCGGCCCTCTTCGTCGAGATGTACGACGCGCTTGTTCCCTGTATCGGCGATCAGCAGATGCTTCTCATCCGAGACGAAGATCCCCTGCGGGTTCAGGAACGTTTCGGTCTGGCCTTCGCGCTCGAAGGAGTCGATCACCGTCGCCTCGCTGTAGTCCTCATCCAACACAACGATACGATTGTTGCCGGAATCGAGAACGTATATTTCGTTGTCCGGCGTTACATGAAGATCGCTCGGATCTTTGAATACCCCGACACCCAGCTTATCGCCTGTCAACAATTCCGTCGCTTCATAAGCGGAAGGAGATACAACCGTATCGCCCCAAACGGAATAGTTATAGGAGGCCCCTCCATCCGCCGCATGCGCAAGAGAACCACCCGCGCTTATGCCGAATACGCAGCACATTGCCGCAAGAAGATAAGCTCTTAGTTTTGTCTTGCTCTTCAACATCGTGCAAGTCTCCCTTCTAATCTTTCATCCCGGAGGTGGCCATCGTCTGAATGACGCTGCTCTGAGAGATGATGAAGAGCGATATCGGAACGACCATCAGGATAAGAGCGACGGCAGCGCCGACGCCTGCACGAGCGATACCTCCCAAAGTGATCTGACCGAGCGCGTAATGGAGCGTCTTCAAATTTTCGCTGTAAATGAAGTTGCCCCCATCGGTTCCCCATAACGCAGGAAACTGCAGGATCATAAGCGTCAGCCAAGCCGGCTTTACGTTCGGCATGACGATGCTCCAATATATCCGGTATTCGCTCGCTCCATCGATTTTGGCCGCTTCCAGCAGAGCCGTCGGAAGCTGCTCGATGAATTGCTTCATCAGGAACAGCCCGAGCGGAAACGCGAGCGATGGAACGATAATCGAAGCATGGGAATTGATCCAGCCCAGCCAAGACATCACCATGTAGTTCGGAATGGCCGTTACATGTCCCGAGAACATTAGCGACAGGACGACGATCGAGAACAGCCCTTTAGAACCAAGAAAGTTGTATTTCGCCAATGGGTATGCTGCTGCCGAAGCAAGCAATATATGTCCTGCTGTGCCGATTAGCGTAATAAGCAGCGTATTGGCGATATAACGTGACAAAGGTACCCAGGAATTGCCCATCAAGGCGACCAAATCGTAAAAGTTATCCAGTGTCGGATTATTCACGAAGAAGCGCGGCGGGAAAATGAACAATTCGTCCAGCGGCTTGAAGGCGTTATTCACCGCATAAAGCAGCGGAAGCGCCATGAACGCACCGAACACGGCGAGAAACGCGAATAAGATAAAGCTGACGGCAAACGAACGGTTAAGCCTCTTCGGCGTTCGGAATGCGGCCATCATTTTAACGACCAACGTTACTCACCTACCTTTCTGAGCAATTTTTGCGTCAACTTATTCGTTCCGATCATGATGCAGAATAGTACGGTCGCAATGGCGGACGCATAACCCATTTCGAAACGAATGGTGCCGTAGTCCATCAAGTGCGTAACGATTGTATGCGCTGCATAGTTAACGCTCGGAAAGCCTGCCAGCGCCACGGTAATATCGGCGACTGCGAGCGATCCCGTAATTTGCATGACGGCGCCGAACATCAGCTGCGGTCTCATCGAAGGAAGCGTAATGAACCATAGCTCCTGCCAGCGGTTCTTGATTCCGTCTACGACGCCCGCCTCGATCAGCGTCCGGTCGATCGTCTGCAAACCTGCGATAAAGGCGAGGAAGCTAGTGCCCAGGCTGAGCCACAGCTGTACGATCATAACAATCATAAGAATGTATTGTTCATTGGTCAGCCATTGAATCGGTTCCAGTATAAATCCGAACTTAATCAGGAATCCGTTCAAATAGCCGTAGCGGTCGCCCGAAAATACGATCAGCCAAATGAAAAATACGTTGCCTGAAATAGCCGGCGCGTAGAAGATCAAAGTCATGACCGACCGCACCTTAGGCGACAGCTCGTTGATAATCCATGCAAAGAAGAAGCACGCGATATAGCTGACCGGTCCGGTAATAATCGCGAAGAGGAAGGTGTTCTTCACTGCGATCATAAAGATATCGTCGTTCAGAAACAGCCTGGAATAGTTCTGCCATCCGACGAAACGCGGAAATTCGAGCATGTTGAAATAAAAGAAACTAAGAATTAAAGAAAACACGACCGGAATGACCGTAAACGTGAAGAAAATCAACATGTACGGACTCATCAAAAAATAATAATGTTTGTTTTTCTTCAATTCCGTCCATACACTGGCCAATCTCGATTTTTTCTTCGGATGGATAAGGTTAGGCACGGCTTGACTGGTTGTTTCGGCTTGCAATGGATTCCACCCCCAAACTAATACGGTAAATTGAATTCTTTGCGCTTGATTTCGATCTCGTCGTTAATATACAGGACGTAATCGTTTAAGGCTTCTCGAGGGTTCTCGCTCGCATTGACTACTCTGCGGAAGGCGTTGTCCAGATGGCGCCCTGTAAAGTAGCCGCCCGGCACTTGCGGAATGCCTCTTACCCATTCCCACTGACTTGCCAAATTGTTGTAATCCTTGACCGGCCATGGCAATTCCTCAAGCGCTTCGGCATTAGCCGTCGGATAACGCGCGGCTTCGCCCATCAGGCCTTCCATCTCGCGTCCGTACGCAATTTGGGTTTCCTTGCTGGTCCACCATTTCATGAACTCCCACGAAGCTTCTTTGTTATCGGCGTTTTCCATCAGCATGACGCCCGTCGTATGGCTGGCTACCTGATGATTGACGGTGCCGTCTGCCTGCTCCGTACCCGGAACGAGCGTGAAATCCCATAGCCCTTTAATTTCCGGAGCCAATACCGTCAGCATATTATAGGTCGTGTAATCCGCTATGCCGATCGGCATTTCTCCCGTACGGAAGCGGTTCGGGAAGTCAGCAATGACAGGAAATTTGTAGTTGGTATAAAATTGCGTCCACTTTTTAAACATTTCCATGGAGATGTCTGTATCGAGCGCTGTCTTTTTGTCTTCATCCTGGTAGAACTCGCCGCCATTTTGATAAAGCAGCGCGGAGAATGTCGCATTCGGCACGAGACTCGCATTCGACGCCTCGATCGGAAGCCAAAATTCCATATTATGCTTTTGGAGGACCGAGATCATGTTGTAAATATCCTGCCAAGTCTGCGGTGGAGCAAGATCCAGCTCTTCGAGAATATCCTTGCGATAGAAGAGCATCGGGAACGATTGCTGCTCCGGCAAGGCATACACGCCGCTGTCATACTTGTACGGCGTAAGTCCGCTGTCTTGGAAACGCGCTGCGACTTCCTCGAAATCATCGAACTGCGTCAAGTCTGCAGCCGCCCCCCTCATGGCGTAGTTCACGGGAACGTCTTCTCCAATCTGCATCGCAACATCCGGACCTTCGTCAGCAAGCGTTGCCGGCAGCAATATGTTGCCTGGAACGAGCCTTAAGTCTACCGCGACTTTCGAATCCGGCGTGAAGGAGTCGTCGATCAAGCTCTTAAGCACCTGCGCCTGATCCCTGCCTGTCGTTACCCAGACTGTAATCCTGCTGTCTTGCTCTTCGCTCGTATTTCCGATGCTGTCATAATCCTCGGTATAAGAAGCAATGTAAGCGCCAAGCTCATGCTTGACCTCCTCGAACATCGTTGCTTCCGCTCTTGGAAGCTTCTTGCCGGGCGAGGATACGATCAAATAATCTAGTGCAACCGGCTGCTCACGCACCGTAAGAATCCATGTGCCAAGTCCGCCGACATTCGTTTTGAACGCGCTTAAGCGATTGCCGACTGTCTCCGGATTCTCGATCATTTCCTTCAATTGCCCGACCATCGTATGAAGAACAGCCACCTTGTCGCTGCGTTCGCCGGTCGATTGCTCCAAATAATCAGCTACGCTTTGGATGATGCCGGCTTGCTCCTCAAACGTCGTTACCATATCCGGAATCCGCTTCTCCAGCTGGTAATCGCGGAACGGATCGGGAGTATTCGACGTAATCATCAATATTTTGCGATACATCTCATTCAACTGCAGCACGCTCGATTCGATCGTACGAATAAGCGGCGCGATATCGCCGAGCGACACCATCATGCGAATACGATGCGTTCCCTTCGTCAAATGGAACAAATACGGCTCATCGCCGCCAAGCACGTTCATCTTCCATTCCATGTCGAAGTTAAACCGCAGGCGCTTCATTTCCTGAAACGGCATCTGTCCATCGATCGTCAAGCTTCGAGTGGCATACACGCCCCGCAGCTGATCCTGCTTCTGCTTCAACGCAATTTGGTATAAGCCGTCCTCAGGTGCCTCGAACTCCCATTCGATCCACTGCCCGGGGAGCTTCCAATTTGTCCCGCCGATCGTATTGATTCGCAGCTTAGACACGTTGTACGGAACGACAGTCGGGCTCGACCGGTCCGACAGAGGATACAACGTAGGCGATGACTTGGCGACCGCGTCCTCGGCTTGAATTTCGATGTATTGGTCGACGGCGGGCTTGATGCCCTCGGTCTCATACTTCTTCTTTAAGTCCTCGTAAGTCATCAAAGCTTGGTCCTGGTAAAGTTCAATATAATCAATCGCCATCGGTTCCCTTAAGGCCGTCAAGGAAATCGATTGCTGCCCGCTCTCAAAGTAAAAGGAGTAAGGCTCATCATAATATCCATTGCGATCATTGAAGCTTCCGAGCTGCCATGCCGGCTTCTCTACTTGCCGTGGCCTGATTTCGTTGCCGCGATCGTCTCGTCCGATTTCGTCCTGTCGATTACCCCAAACCCGATCGAATAATAGAATCTCCGCGCCTTTAAAAGGGACTTTATCGTTTATGGCAAACTGTCTTTCGATCGCAGAGCTCTTACCCTCGATCGGCAAATAATGGATTCTCACATTGTACATACCCGCTTGCTTTACTTGCACATTCCACTGAATGGTGCCTGACTCCGGTGTGACAACCGCCTTGCCGTCCAATCCGTCCAATTGATCCGTTGTTTCAAACCCGTCACCGGTCGATTCCGAGAAGCTCTCACCTTCAATACGGATGATCTCTTCCGGTCTTTCAGCAGCCGAGTAGCTATCCAAGTACATATCGTAGCTGTCTTCTCCTGCTGATGCCGTAACGGCGCTGAAATCCGCCATTGCCATGGCGCGTCCGCTATCGGATGAATCCGAAGGGTAGAACGCCCATATAGACGTTGCCAGTACGGCGAGAACGAGTATAATCGCGACGTAGTTCTTCTTTCTGAAGTTCAACTTTTCTCCCTCCTGCAGCAAGAAGTTAAATTCAATAACAGTCCCCTTAGAATGACTTCTAATGGGGACTGTCGGTCACTCGTTACAATAGATTACGAACCGTACACCGCATCAATCGCCGATTGGAACACCGGTTTGTATTTCTCAACAACAGTGGACACCGATACTCCGCTGTTGATCTCTCCGATGAAGTCCCAATACTTCAAGGCATCGCCGTACGTGCCATGATCGAATACTTGCAAGCCTGCAAGCGCGCTCCGTGCATTGTTAATGTCGTCTTCGTTGCTGAATGACGATTCTAGGCTTGCTTGGCCCGGATAATCGTATTCGGAATCGATATCGTTGATTTTCTCCCAGATGTAGAGGAGCTGCTCCGGATTCTCGACCGACTTCGGAATTGTAAGCGCTTGGAATGCGCCTTCACCGGAATGATATTCGGTCGCACTTGGGCCTTTAGGGAACGGCAAGAAGCCAATGTCCGCATCTGGCATATCCGTTTTGAAGCCGTTTAATTCGTACATAGCGCCTGCATACATAAGCGTGTTGCCTTGACGGAAGAATTGTCCCGGCTCTGTCCAGTCCCCGCCCTCTGTCGGTCTGTACACTTGCTCCGTTGCCATTTTCGACAAGAAATTCAATGCTTCTTGCGTAGCTGGATCCTCCAAGTTTTGTTTGTCGCCCTTGGTCAGGTAAGCTCCGTTGGAGTATAGCGCGTGCTCTGCGACTTGGGAGTTTGCAAGTCCCCAAGTATCCAGCTTGCCGTCGTTATTCGTGTCTTTGTTAGCTTCTTTCGCAACTTGAATGAACGTATCCCAGTTCCAATTGTCTTCGTTCACATAATCTTGAAGCGCTTTGATGCCAAGCTGGCTCATAAGCGTCCGATTGTAGAAAATACCTTGGATAAGGCCGCCTTGGTCTTCTGTGAATGCATACCCTTTGCCTTCATAAGTGAAAAATTCGCTAGTTGTTTTCTGATGGAATACTTTCGCGTTTTTCGTATATTCGTCAACCGGCCATAGCAAATCTTGCTTCACCAGCGTCGGAACCGTATAGTTTCTGCCAAGACGGACGATGTCGCCAAGCGGTTCTCCGGCCAGCAAGGAGGCTGTAACCTTTTGCTGATACTCGCCGAAGTCGACCGCAACGTACTCGATTTTGAAGTTATGCTTCTTCATCAATTCATCCAGGTTTTTCTTCTTTTGAATGTTGTCCGGGTTGTCTTCAGGTATCGTCATATCCCACCAGGATACGACTTTGATCGTTTTGCCGCCTAAGTCGAAGTCCATCTCCGGCGAGCCGGCATCTACTTCTTCTTCACCCTCCGGCGCAGCTGTGGCCGTGTTGCCAGCGCCGTTGTTTGTAGCTTGGTTTGATCCGTTGTTCGTGCTACTGCCGTTGCCCGAACCGCCGCTGCATGCGGAAAGTACGAGAACGAACGCGCATAGCAGCACCATTAATTTGCGAATCTTCATTGCGAATCCCCCTTAACATATTGAACTACACCGAAAGTGTAGCGCTTTCATAAGGCAGGCAACAACCTGTGCGAATACAGGTCTGTCACCCGTCAAATTCTAGATTGGAAATCATTTCATTTCACGAAAATTTGTTTTTTGAGCAAGAAGTAAAAACCTGTGGGCTATGCAAAGAAAAGCACGTTGTTTCGTTTGCGCCCAGTTCACATAATTAAAGCGTAGTCATTCTCCCATAAGGAAAACCCCTAAGTACAAATAGGAGGTAATCATCGTGTATAAAGTGCTGCTTGTCGACTTTGACTCCTCATCGTCGTTGGAGATGTTGCAACATATGTCGGAATGGAATCGGATCGAGTTTGAAATGGACGCTTATGCGAACAGCTCTGCGGACGCGATCGATTTTCTCGACCGAAACCACTTTTCACTAATCCTGATAAGTATGAACGGCTCCCATAACGACGGCTTGTATCTTTGCGATTACATTCGCCAGAAGAGCCGCGTACCGATTGTTCTGATTGGCGGAAGCAACGATTTCCAGCTTGCCCGGAAGGCTCTCTATTACCAAGTAAGCGATTATTTGCCTGATCCTGTTTCCTCTGTCGAGCTAACGTCAAGCTTGTTGGCCGTCAAAGCCGAGCTCGATTGCGCTATCGACAAAAATAAAGCGCTGTCATGGACGCCGACGGAAAAGGAATCCCAATCTCAACCGAATATTATCGAGAAGGTTAAGGAATATGTGGATGAGGCGCTGCATCAAAACATCACCTTAAAGGAAATTTCCAATAGCCTTCATTTCAATTGCTCTTATTTGGGTCAAAAGTTTAAGTTCCAGGAAAATATGACCTTCAATGAATATTTGCTGCAACAGCGCATGGAGAAGGCGAAGCTGCTGCTTGAGAATACGGACATGAAAGTGTATGAAATCGCGAATGAGATCGGTTATACGGAAATGGATTGGTTCTACAAGAAATTCAAAGCGTATACGGGCGTAAGCGCCAACGAATATCGAAAAATGTTTTTCATTACTGCGTAACCGCTTACAAGAAGAGGGTTACGTTAGCCTGTATTTCATACAGTCTAATCGACCCAAATCAGCTACGAAATTACTTTTAAGTGGAAATTATACAGCCAAAACCTGCAGTTTAGCCCTCAGTAACCTTTTTCCGCCCATTTGACTGCACAAAATCCAGCCAAACTCTGAAATCTTCTCATTCCTAGCCTTTTGATTGGATAAAGTCCATCCAAAAGCTAGTGCAACTCTAAGCGAGCCTTATGAATCGACAGTCTCACATTTCCACTCCTTGTCAATAAAGGTTTGAAAGGGCTGTCCCGATACCGGGACAGCCCTTTCAATTAATTCGTAAGCTCCAGCAGTCCGATCTCGGACAAGTTCTGCCACGTCATTCCTGTCGTATCATTCCAGATCGCGATGCTGTCGCGAATGCCGTCATCGTTTTGGTCGTTGTTGACCTGTACGTCGAAACCAACCAAGCTGCCGGCCGCAGGTGCCGTTCCAGTCCAAGCGATGGAAGCTTCGACGATATAGCCGTTAGCAGTAAGCTTCGCTGCGGATACGAGCCGTCCGCTCGAAGAACCTGGGCTAACGGACTGCTCGTTGTCGAAGTTGATCCGGTATTGCCCGTCGTCCGCATCATACGGATTGGTTCTTGCATCGTTTTGATCAAGGAATATTTCTACCGAATCCTGCTCCCATACGTTCGCGCTTCGTTTTGTAAGCAGCGAATCAGTTACTTCCGCCAATATATAAAGGCGGCTGCCATCCCAGAGCGTTCTGACCTTCGCTGTTGAACCGGACGTTCCTTGCACCCACCGGTCTGTCGTAATGGCGGATGCTGACGTCCAGATGCCGTCGATATGGCCGTCAATAATCGGCGTTCCACGCACAGCCTTCGTCAATTGAGGGCCTTCAATTAGCTCTAGCTCGCCGAAGCCCGACGTATCGGCATCCTGCTTATGATGAACATCGTTCCACGACGTCAACGAGGTAGCGCTGCCTGAACGATTATTGATTCGTACGTCAAAGCCGATCGTTTGGCCAAGAGCTGCCCCCGCGAGCGGAATTGACGCTTCGATAACGTAGCCGGTCGCGGTTTTGACCGCCTTGTATTCGGCTGGACTATGCGGATTCGCCCCGCTCCTGCGGAACGTATACTTCTTGTCGTCCGACTCGTAGGAGGTTGTCTTGCCGTTGTTTCCGTCAATGAATACGTCAACCGAATCGTTTCCGTTAACCGACGAGTCCAGCACATCGACCCAAACATGCAGCTTTCCGGCTGCCCATTGTGTCCGGTAAGAAGCAGCCTTGCTGCCCGCTGATTGAATCGTTATCGGCCTTGCTGCCTTCCATGAATCATCCAGCTTGCCGTCTACCTTCACGGTGCCGGCAACTGCGGATGTCTTGTGTATCTCAACCGGCAGTTTGCTTGGATCAACAAGCGCCCAGTACGCATACTTCGCTTGAAGACGTTCATCGAACAGCAGCGGCCAATTGTTCCGATCGACCGGGAACGTTCGCAGCCAAGTATTCAAATCGTCCTTGCCCCAGAAGATGACGGATGTAAGCTGATCCGCATGCTTCTTGAACACGTCGAAGATCGCCTGGTACCGTCTCGCCTGTGTGATCTGCAATTCCAGCGGGAAGGTCTCGTAAGACTCGGCGTCATTCGTATAAACGCTCATATCCAGCTCTGTAACTTGCTGCTCGATGCCAAGGTCGCGGAAGGCCGCGAGCATGTCGTCGAGCTCCTGAATGGAAGGACTCGCGATGCCGATATGCGTCTGATGGCCGACACCTTGGACCGGTATGCCCTTGTTTTGGAGGCGCTTGATCAGGTCATATATAAATTGCCGTTTATCCGTAAAATGCGTGTTGTAATCATTAATGTATAACACGGCATCCGGATCGGCAGCATGGGCGTATTCGAACGCTTTCTCGATGTACTCCTCGCCTGCGATTTGATACCATAAGCTGTTCCTTAAGCCGCCTCGCTTACGATCTCCCGGCTCAATGACCTCGTTCACGACGTCCCAGGCATAGATTTTCCCTTTATAGCGGCCGACAACTTCGTCAATGTGGCTCTTCATGCGCGCGAACAGCAATTCCTTGCTGGCTAGATTGCCATTGTCGTCATAGAACACCCAGTTCGGTGTCTGCGAATGCCAAATCAGCGTATGTCCGCGTACCGCAATGCCGTTTTCCTCCCCAAATTCTACGATTTTATCCGCATTGGCGAAAGTAAACTGCCCTTCGACCGGCTCGGTCGCATCCCATTTCATCTCATTGCCTGCGGTAAGGCTGTTGAAATGTTTTTTGAGCAGCTCAGCGTCCGGCCCCTCCTTATCTGCTATCTCGTTAACGAGCAAGGCTGAACCAAGAAGAAAATCGTCAGCGAACACATCCTTCAAGCTCGGTATGTCTTGCTCGATTTCGATCGGAATCGGATCGGGTACGCGTTCAATTATAAATTCATCAACGTAGAAGGATAACGTCGGATTGTCGAACGATTCCAAGTAAACACCGGCATTGGAAACGGGATTTTTGAGCGTGTATTCGCCCGACAGCTTCACCCATCCGCTATCCGTCGCTGTTTTGGTCGTGACAGATTCGTAATAGGGCGTGCCGTCCGTCGTCCGCTCGACGAGCATGCCGACGGACGAGGCGCTCGAGCCGGCCGGGAGACGTACCCATGCCGTGATGCCGTATGTCTTGCCGACTTCCATGAACGACGTCACGTTGAACGTTGGGCCGTTCCAGCCTTGCGTCCTTCCTTCCACTTTAAGCCCATACTCGCCCGAATAAGCCGCATCAGACGATGCCGACAAAATAACGCCTCCGCCGCGCGGCTGCCAGCCTTGTACCGTTCCGTCCTCAAAGTCCGTTGCGATACGCTGGGGCTCGAAGGATGTCTCATCAATTGCCTCCGCATACACTTGCGTCCGGGACGTGATCGAGCCAATCGTTGCTGCGCTTAGCATCAGCGCTGCGGCCAGTCCCAGTACCATCAACCTTTTTAACCGTTTCATCTTGCGAACAACACCTCTCTCCAATCATTTATCCATATCAAACTCCTCTTGCGGGGAGTGGAAATGGCGCTTGGTTAGCCTGTCTGCTTCGCTGACTGGGGATAGAGAACGATACGGCCGTCCTCCATTTCCACGCGTACCTTGTTGTTGTCTTTGAAACCGTCCATATCAAGGAATCCGGAAGGAATTTGCAGCCGTCCTGCCTTGTCAAGCACGGCGTATTCCGTGTGGCTCTCCGCTTCAAGCATGGCGCTCTCGGCATCCAACATGGCCAGCTCGTCGGCGTACGACACTTTGCGGATCATTTCCGCCGACGTCTTGCCGTCCCGAATCTGGACAACGCGGTCCACCTTGCGCGCTAGCGCCGGATCATGTGTTACGATTACGATTGTAATTCCCATCGAACGGTTGAGTGTCCGGAACAAATCGAGAACCTGGTTTGATGTTTTCGTGTCAAGCGAGCCCGTCGGTTCGTCGGCGAGCAGCAGCTTCGGATCGTTGGCCAGCGCGATCGCGATCGCTACCCGCTGCTGCTCGCCGCCAGACAGCTCGCTCAGCCTGTTTTTCATTCGATGTCCAAGCCCCACCGCCTCCAGCAGTTCCATCGCCCGTGCCCTTCGCCGCTTGCCGCGCAGCAGCATCGGAAGCTCTACATTAGCCAATGCGGTCAAGTATGGAATCAGGTTGCGCGCATTGTTCTGCCATACGAAACCGACCGTATCGCGCTTGTACGCTACCAGCTCTTTCTCGCCGAACTTCAGCAAGTCTTGACCGTCTACGAACAGCTTGCCGGCTGACGGCTTATCGAGGCCACCAAGCATATTCAGGAGCGTCGACTTCCCGCTGCCGGAATTGCCGATAATCGCCATCAACTCTCCGTTTTCGACCTGCAGATCAAGACCTTGCAAGGCGAATACCTCAAGATCCGCCATTTTGTAAATTTTGACGAGCCCTTCGCTTTTAATCATCGTCTACTCCTCTCCAAGCTTGAGAGCTTGCGCAATCCGAATTCTCGACAAGCGGTAACCGAGGATTAGAAGGCCTAGCGTCAATGTAATGCCGATAATGCTATACAACTGCAGATAATCGCTAAGCTGTTGAATCATTTCGAAAGGCGGCACTTGATCCTTCGTTGCAAATGACATTTCGAATAACGGCACGAACAGCTCGCTTATCGTATTGCCGATGACGACGCCTAACAGAACCGCCGCTCCTGAAGTCAACATTTGCTCGCTGACGAGCATGCCGATTATTTGCCCGAATGGAATGCCCATTGCCCGCAGCACGCCGTATTGAAGCGTTCTGCCCGACAGCGTAAGCACCCAAAACAGCAGGAAGCCGAAAAAGCTGATCAGCATAGAGATGACGAAGCCAAGCGTCATGACACCGTTGATCGCAAGTCTGAACGGATCGTTTTTCGATTGAATCAGCTCTTGCGTAGCGTCTTGAAGATTGATAATTCTTAGCTTCTTCTCCGCCAACTGGTCGTAGACGGTTTGGCTAGAAATACCGTCCTTCAGCTTCAGCCACACCTCATAAGGCTCTACGGCAAGCCTGTTCTGAATCGTGCCGAGATGGCCCACGATCAAGTTCGGCTGCACAGCCTTCTCGTTATCGGCATTGCCGGTCGGAAGCGGATTCCAGCTCGGCCAGTAGTCGATAATGCCATAAACGACGAATTGTGCTTGATCGAGCCCATCCCAAGACAGTGAAATCGTATCGCCCAGCTTCGTCTTTGCCTTGTCCGCGATCGAGCGAGAAATGAGAACCGCTTTCGTATTGGGCGCGAGCAGATTAAGGTACCCGTTAATGGGGTGTTCGAGCAGCCCATCCTTCATCCAAGCCGTCCGGCCGAAGTCCATCGTGTCGATGCCGATCAGAGTAGTCGCCCCGCTTGCTCCGCTTGCAGGCGTTACGAATCGCGCCTTCTCTTTCTTGAACACTTTGGCGCTCGCGAGGATGCCTTCCAGCTCTTCGAAAGGCTGGAACGGCGGCTCGGTGTATTGAACCCGGTTCGAGCTCGAAGCTGTCGTATCGGCTTGCGTTTGCGGAGCGGACGACATATAGGTCGATGGCCGCGCATCGCTTTCCCAGCGGGTCATAATAGTCATATCGGCTCCGATATTGTACTGAATCTTGCTCTCCATGTTGTCATTAATGGTACGGGCCGCATTCGCGCTGAAGAGTCCCGTTGCGACGGTCATGATGAGGAACAGCTTAATCGTCTGGTATTGTCCGGACGACCGGCTGATCTGAACTAGCGTGTTGTACAGTGCAGGCGACCACCACCGGCGACCTGCCAAATAGACAAGTCGAATGAACCATGGATATACCCTCAGCAGCAGCAAGCCGCCTCCGAGCGCGAATAATGAAGGCATGAGGAAGAGCATCGGATCGAGCTGGAAGGCATCCGAGTCAAGCCCTAACCGCTGCAAGTCCTCCTGGCGCTTGTTGAAATTGTAGAGCAGATATACGGCTATGCCGACAAGGATAAAATCAAGGCCCGTCTTATGCCAGAACGACAGCTTGTTATGGCGGGCGTTTTGCTGCTTATGACTGACGATACTGACTCTAGTCGCCATGAACGCCGGGATCAGGATCAAAGCCAATGCGGCGGCTACCGCCACAGATGACACCATGTAAGCGCTGCTGGTCAGACTGACCTCAAGCGCCGAGCGATTGACGAACTCCAGGAAACCGTTCGATGCGCCAAGCACTTTCGTGAACCAAATGCCGAGAAACGGACCAACGGCAAGCGCGCTTATACCAAGAAACAGACTTTCGAGCGTATAAGCCGTCATAATCTGCAAACGGCTTGCCCCGCGGCTTCGCAGGACGGATATTTCCGTCTTCTGCCGCTCAATAATGAGATTGGCGGCCATATAGAGATAGAAGGCAAGCATGAGCATAACCGGCGAATAGAGTGACAGCATCATAACATCAAGCTTCTCTTGCTTTCCCTGATAGTCATTAACCGTTGATACGGCAGGAATGTTGACCTCGTCGACACCAATTCGGCCGCGGAAATATCGTCTAATATCCTTGTCGGCTTGCATGAATGCATCGATATTATCGATCGTTAATTCCTCGTAATTAAGTGCTAGGCGCCAATCCAAGCTTGCCAGCTTCGTCATGCCCCCAAGTATGAAATCGCTCTCAAACTGATCGAAAGGAATAATGAAGCCGTCGCTATCCTCGGAAGTAAGAAAAGGCAAATACGGATCTGCCGTTGGGTTGGTCTCCATAATCCCAACCGGGATGACGCGAAACTTCGTTTTGTCCGGCGCTTCGGCAATCAGTTCGTCCCCCAGATCTCGTTTCGTCGCGATTAGAAACTTCTGCGTAACGAGCGCCTCGTAAATACCGTCGGCGCGAACGGTCGGCATTGCGCCATCGATCAAGCGAACGCGGTTCTCAAGGCCGGAGAGCGATCTGATGCTGCCCGCTGCCTTCTGCGACTGCTTCTCCTGATCCGTTGCGTCAGCACCGTACACCTTCATGCGCTGCGTGAAACGCTGCTGATAGAAGGATAAAGCTTCAAGTCCCGCCTTGCCCGGTATTGTTTGCACGAATCGGTCCGCCCGCTTGATAGCCTCGATCGTCTTCGCGTCCATTGCCGACGCGGATACGGTCGTACCGATGCGAATATAACCCGGATACACGCCTTCCTGAAGCTGCACCGATTGCAGCTCCTTTTGCAGCGTTCGCTGCAGGATGGCTTCCGAGTAAAGCGGCATGGAGCTGAATAAGGCCACGCATACGGTGAGGCCGATCCATAGATTCAGCTGCAGCCACTTGTTGTTTGCCATCTTGCGGAGGATCATCGTCCATAAGGCCATACGTACACCCCATCCTTGCGCCAGTTACATGCTTGTAACTGGTCTTCATGTTAGTTATTCAGAATGACCTGCTGGCCTTCCTCGAGCCCTTTAACAATCTCCGCTTCGGTCGATGTTATCAGCCCTACCTCAACGTCGACCTCCTTGCGTCGTTCGCCTTCCGCCACCTGCACGTAATAACGTCCCATATAAGAGCGAATGGCCGAGCGAGGCAGAACGATGACGTTCTCGCGTTTCTGCAGCTCAATCGTAAGCTCGGCGCTGTCGCCGATATGGATGCCGTCCGGCGCATTGTCCATACTCATGTACAGGGTTACTGCGTTACGCTCAGCTTTGGCCCCATCCGCGCCGATCGGAACATTGGAAGGCGATTGCAGCACTTTGCCCGTGTAAGCCTTGCCCTTATACTTCAGACTGACGGGCATGCCCGCTTCGACCGGCTGTACTTCCTTCATTTCACCTGCGACATACGTGAGTTGGATGCGAGACGTATCCGCAATCGATACGATGGATTGGTACGCATTCACAAAGTCCCCCGCATTCAACGTTTCCACGAATGTTACCGTCCCGGAAATCGTTGCATATATCCTGGATTTCGCAAGCCGTGTCTCCATCGATTGCAGTGACATATTCTCTCGCTCAAGATCGATTTCGCGCAGACGAAGATCGATCGGCGTTGCGTCAGCGTCACGGGCTTGCTTATACATCAGCTGCGCTCTCTCCAAGTTAAGCTTCTGCAGATTATATTGCAGCTCAAGATCTCCCGTTTCTTGCTCCGCGAGCAGATCACCGGCCTTCACTTCTTGACCGATCGTCACATTGATTGATTTAAGCCGGCCTCCCGACTCCTTGAACGACAAGTTCTCCGAGCTCGAGGAGACGAAATGGGCTGTTCCTTTGAGATACGTCTGAATGGATCCACGGCTTGCTTCCACGATATCCAGCTGCTCTTGCGCAGGCTGTATGAGCGGAGGCTGCAAGGCTTGCTGCTCGGCAGGGAGCAGTCCGCATCCGGACAGCGCCAGCATCGCGGCTAGTGCGATTGCAGCTCGCCGCGTTGCCGTCAACACCCGTCCATATCCGTTATTCGATGTTCGTATGCGATACAATTGTTCCATCCTCCAATGAAATAACATGATCAACAAGCTCCATGATGCCAGGGTCATGCGTCGTTAGAACGACCGTCATCCCGGAACGATTAACGAGCTCACGGAAAACCCTCATCACTTGAATGCCCATCCGGCTATCGAGCTCGGCCGTCGGCTCGTCAGCGATAAGCAGCACGGGTTCATGGGCAATCGCCCGTGCGATCGCTACGCGCTGCTGCTCGCCTCCCGACAGCTCGGCCGGACGATGCTTCATCCGCTCCTTCATCCCGACCTGCTCCAGCGCCCGCTCGGCCGCCTCGCGATTGCCCTTGAACGGCGTACCCGCCACGCGCAGTCCGAATTCAACGTTCTCGTAGGCATTCATAAGCGGAATGAGACCAAAGGATTGGAACACGAGACCGATTTTCTTTCGACGTATAGCGCTTCTCGCCTTGCTGGGCATGCGCGTAATTTCTCTGCCTTGAAAGAACACCTGTCCTTCCGTGGGCTCGTCAAGCGCGCTAAGCATATTCAGCAAAGTCGTCTTGCCTGAGCCGGACCTGCCTTTGAGCGCCACCATCGATCCGGCCGGTATATCCAAATGAACGTCCGATAACGCGGTGACGGCGCCATTGCCTTTGCCGAATATCCGCTTAAGGCCGATCGCCTTTAATATCGTCTCGCCGCTTGCTGCACTCGGTGACTCTCTCTTCGCCGACATCGCTAACCTCCTTGTTTTATCTCATTATCACTATTAATTTTAACGTTTTCATTTCTTGAGAAGTACCTGTTCGTTTCTTGTTCGTTCACCTTATAAACGATAGGTTTTCGGGTTGTAAGCTCAAATACGCTCTGACACGAAGGTGCGGCTGGTGGGCTCGATCTTCCGGATTTGCTCCATAAGAGCCTATATGTACTTACGGACACAGTCACAAACCCTGCTTCGCTCTGTAAGAGCAAATATGCGCTTACACGAAGCACGAAGGCGAAAAGTATTAATAAAAAACAAGCAGCGCCAGCCGGACTCCCCCGACTGGCGCTGCACAAAACACTTCCATTAACTTATTTGCCGAACTGCCATGCATTGAAAGTGAATAACTCTACATCGGCCTTGCCTTTGAACACGAAATACAGATCGTGAACGCCTTCGGCGCCTGCGACCGCTGTCTTCACTTCTGTCCAGCTAGTAGAGCCCTCTCCCTTCGGTATGGCAAGCGAGCCAATCGCGACACCTTCCGGACTATCCAGATGCAGCTCGATGATAGCATCATCGATTCCGCCAACTACGAACGCCGAGAAGGCGGATGCGCCATCGCCGAAGTCCACTCCTGCTACAGCCGTCCAATCGCCGTTATGAATGTCCGCAATCGCAAGTTCTGCGACAGCCGTTCCTCTATCATCTCTCTTCTGCGGCAGCGCATCGACGCCAGCGCTCCACGCAAGCGTCTCCGCTTCCACGCGAACGAACGGATTAAGCTTATTCAACTGAGGAACACCTTTCAGATCGGCTTCAATCTCCTGAATGGCACCATCCGCGCCGAAGCTTACTTTGTTCAGATGCGTCGAACGATAGCCTTTCGGTACGCCCATCGCCTTGGACAACGTCTGCGCGTGATAGGCGATATACCACTCGCCGTGGAACTGGAACATCGCGTGGTGATTGTTGCCGCCTACGCCGAAGAAGTGGCCGGGATTTTTTAGAATGGAACCTTGATACGTCCACGGACCCATTGGACTTTCGCTGGTCATATAGGCGATTTCACCTGCCGCCGGGCTTCCTTCCGGCCTGGCGCCTCCGTAGAAATTCGAGCAATACGTGTAGTAATAAACGTCGCCAACCTTATTGATGCCGGCATCTTCGAACATGAACGGCGCAGGAATGACCGCGGCTTCGCCGACAACGCTGATCATATCGTCGCCAAGCTGCATAACGCGAGCCGTATCCGGCTTCTCTTCCTTCCCTTCCGGGATGCCTCCTCCGAAATAGATATATCCCGTGCCGTCGTCGTCAACCAGTACGGCCGGATCGAACAGCCAAGTTACGCCTTGCGCTGCCGGCGCCGATCTCGAAATCAGCGGCTTGCCGATCGGATCGATCCAAGGGCCGGTCGGGCTATCGCTTGTCAGTACTCCAATCCCGCTCGCGTTGTTCGCGAAGTACAGGAAGAACTTGTCCTTGCCGTCAATCACCTTATGTGCCGCTGCCGGGGCCCAAGATTGCGTTGCCCACTTCGCCTCGCCTTCCGGACCAGCAACGACTACGAAGCCATGATCCGTCCAGTTCATCAAATCCGAGGATGAGACGATAGACAACCGGTTAATCGACCCGTAAGTGTTATCCTTCACTTCACCTGCCTCGTCGTACTCCAGCACGTCGTAAGTGCTATAGATGTAGACGCGGTCATTGTATACGATCGCGTAAGGATCGGCGCCGAATTTATGCGACACAATCGGATTGCCGTTCTGAGGAAGCTTGCCGATCGCGCTTGCGGGCGGCTGATAGCTCATATCGGCGGACGCTCCGCTAACGTTATACGCCGTGCTTTTATTACCTGAATCCACAATATCCAGACTGTTTACTTTAAATTCCTTACTCATTTGCACAATCAACTCCCTTTTTTGTATGAATGTAATCGTTGCCAGCTCTTTGCTGCCATCCAGGTTGGCGAATGTAATAACCGAGCCGTTATCATTGCCGATTCGAAGCTCCACCCCTTCCTCCGTAGGCTGGAACGCGACGGCTGCCGCCGAAACGTTGCTCGGGTTCGGGACGATTGTATCGACTTCGAACGCAGCTGGAATGTTCAGCAGTGCGCGAATTTGCACAACTTCTTGCTCAACCGGAAAATCGTCCATCAATAATTTCACTTCATAGGTTGTGTCCTTCTCCTTGCTTAATTCTAGCGTCTCTTCCTTCAGGTAAGCCGACAACACAACCTCAGACTTCTGTCGCTCTAATTCGTTCCGGCCAATCTGTGATTGGTAGAAAAGAAATATTGCCGTGCCCGCGGCAAGGATCGCAACTGCGAGTCCAAGACGCTTCTTAACGGTCAGCAAGATGTCACCTCTTTCCCTATTAAAGAACATAGTAATGTCAACTAGGGATAGGAACAACCTGCCTATTACTTAGTCATTACCCGTCAATTTCTAGGTTCGCGCAATAACAGCGCGGGACACCCCATTTGGGTGCCCCGCGCTCATGATGAATTGCAAATAACAATTTACTCAGCCTTTAACGCCGCCAACCATCATGCCTTTGACAAAGTATTTTTGCAAGAACGGATACACCATGATAATCGGTACGGAAGCGACGATTGTCATCGTTGCCCGGACGGATAGCGGCGTGACTCTATTTTGCTGAGCTCCGCTCGCGCCGCTTATCATGCCATCCATGCCCGACGTACCGGCAGTCGTGTTGGAGTTCTGCAAGATCTTCTGCAGCTCATACTGAAGCGTGCTTAGATCGATATGCGAAGAGTTGTACAAGAACACGTCGAACCAGGAATTCCATTGAGAGACGCCCGAGAACAAGGCGACAGTAGCGAGTACGGGAGTCGTCAGCGGCAGCACGATGCTGAAGAATGTCCGGTATTCGCCGGCACCGTCGATTTTACCCGATTCGAGAATGCTGTCCGGCAAGTTCTCAATGAAGGAGCGGATAATGATCAGGTTGAAGACGCCGATCAAGCCCGGCCAAATATACACCCAGAAGCTGCCTACCAGATGCAAATCTCTCATCAACAAGAAAGTAGGAATCAGGCCGCCGCTAAAATACATGGTCAAAATAAATGCAAGTGTAATAAACTTCCGCAGCACAAACTCCTGCCGACTGATGGAATAGGCTACCATCGCGGAACATATCACCGTCAAGCCCGTTCCGATGACCGTACGCAAAATCGAGATCAACGTGGCATGGAAAATCGTAGCTTCCTTGAAAATGTATTGATAGTTGTCCAGCGTCCACACCCTTGGAAGCATGTAAATACCGCCTTTAAGCGAGTCCTGCGAGCTATTAAGCGATACGGCCAATACGTTAAGGAATGGATAAAGCGTAACAACCATCAACAAAATCATAAAAGTATAGTTGCAGATGTCGAATATACGATCGCCCATCGGGGCTTTGATTTTGTATTTCTTGTTCCGATTCACATCGCTTGAAGCCATCTGAAAACCCTCCTGTTCTAGAATAGTCTTGCTTCGCCCATTCGTTTCGCAATATTGTTCACTACGAACAACAGGATGAAGCTGACCACTGTCTTAAACATGCCTGCCGCGGTGGAAAGGGAGAAGTTGCTTTGCGCGATGCCGTATTTCAAGACAAATATATCAATGTTCTCGGAATAGTCCACGTTCATGCCGTTGCCCAGCAAATATTGCGGTTCAAATCCCGAATCCAGCAAATATCCGATATTCATAATTAACAATACGACGACGACTGATTTAATGCCAGGCAGCGTAATGTACGTCATCTTCTGCAGCCGGTTCGCGCCATCAATCTCTGCCGCTTCGTACTGTGCGGGGTCTATGGTTGTCATAGCGGCCAAGTAAACGATTGTGTTCCATCCGATATCCTTCCATATCGAGCTTGCTCCGAAGATCGTCCAGAAGTATTCAGGAATGCCCAAAAATAAGATTTCATTTCCTTCGTTCACAAATCCAAGCCAAACCAACAGTTCATTAATGATACCGTCTGGCGACAAAGTCGTTTGGATGATGCTGGCCGCCACGACCCAAGAAATAAAATGCGGCAAATAACTAACCGTCTGTACGACCCGCTTAAAGGCTGCCTTCCTTAACTCGTTTAGCAGCAGCGCAAGGGTTATCGCCGTCAAGAAACCAAAAACAAGGTTAATGGTGCTCATCGCAAGCGTATTGCGAAGTACCCGAAGGAACCTTTCGTCCCCGAATAAAAATTCGAAATGGTGAAAGCCGATCCACTTCTGCTCCCAAAACCCGAGTGCAGGCTTGAAATCCTGGAAAGCGATCGTCCAGCCCCAAATCGGAACGTACTTGAATAGAATTAGCCATAACAAAAATGGCACAGTCATTATTACGAGCGCACGCTGCTGAAGCAGCTTCGCAAAGAACAGCTTGATTCCCTTCGGCTTCTTGTTTATTGGCGGCCGGCTCGTTGTCTGTATCGCATTGGACTCCATCATTTTCTCTCCTTCCGGTACCGAAGCATCTTGCCCTAACAATAGGAATAGGCCGGACACTGATCGAATAAAAATCGATATGTTAAGCCCGGCCTATCTCCGTCATCCTTTATTTAAGAGCTTCAACCTTCGCCTTGGCTTTCTCCGTCGTCCACTTCTCATAGCCGGCCGTATCAAGCTTGCCGAATTCTTTCATGTACTCTTCCCATATCGAGTCGAATTTGCCAGGATCGGCAAGGACAAGCTTAGGGAAGTACTTCTTCGTCAACTCGTCCTTTTTCGTTTCCCACATGATTTCCGGCGAATTTTGCTCCTTAGCGAAGCCCCATGCCGGATACCATGGGCGGAATACAGGCTTTGCGAACATTTGGGAATACGTCTGAGCGCCGTATTTGTCCAGGATTGCTTTATCCGCTTCCGTCAAGCTCGCTTGGAAATATTCAGGCTGAATGTTTACACCCTTGGCATTACCGTCAGACAGCGTAGAATTGGCTCCGTAGCTTGGCCAGTTCCAGCTATAATATTTAAAGCCGAATGTCTCGTTGAACGCTTCGTTGATTTTGTCGATTTGCTCCTGCGTACGGTAGAAACGGCCTTCTTCGTTAACCTCGTACGTTTCGCCTTTAATACCCCACGACGTCAGGATTTGGTTCTCTTCTTTCAACAAGTTGTCGAAATATTCGATAATGCGGACCGGATCTTTGGCGCTGACCGTAATGCCGATACCGCGGTTAGTAACAACGCCTGCTTCCGCATCGATGTAAGCGTCAGTAATGCTCTCGTCGAACGTAATCGGCAGCGGGAAGTATCTGTACTTATCCAGGGAAGGATCCTTGCGCGCATCATCCTTCAGCACGTTAAGCGCATTGTCCACTTGCCATTTGTAATCAAAGAAACCAAGGACGTTGTGCGACGTCAACTTCGCGATGTATTGGTCGTAGTTATCTACGAACGAAGCTTTGTCGAATAAACCCTTTGCGTTCAGGCCATTGAGCGTCTGCAGCCATTTTTTCGTGCCTTCGTCGCCTGCATACGTCTTCGCTTCCAACGTATCCGCGTCGATCATGACGTTGCCGTCGTTCGGATAACCCATCAAGTGCATCGGCACATTGGACGTTGCGAAGAATCTCCAGTCATGCGTAAGCGAAATGAGGCCTGTCAGCTTCTCGTCCTTATGCTTCGCTTCATAGTCCTCAATAAGCTTAATGTATTGGTCAAGCGTCTTAACGACCGGATAGCCCGCTTCCTCGAGCACGCGACGCTGAATCCAGAACCCTGAGCCCGCTTCAGGATCGGGAATAAACTCGCCTACCTGGGCGGCGATTGGTAGAATATATAGCTCGCCGTCAGCCGATCTCATTTGGTCGAGCGTATCCCCGTATACCCGCTTGATGTTCGGACCGTGCTTCTCGATCAAATCGTCAAGCGGAATGAATGCGCCGGCATTTATTACCTCTTCCATCGCCGCGTCCGGAATGAGCACGTCCGGATATTCGTTCGCCGCGATCATCGTGCCGATCTTCGTGTTCAAGTCGCCAACGAGAAACTCCAGCTTGAAGTTGACTCCGGTTTGGTCCTCGAGCATTTTGCCGATCGTCGTCTCGTTGGTGTTGCCGTCCTTGGATCCTGCCACTCCGTTATAGATCGTGTACGTTACCTTCTCCTTCGTCGGCTCCGATGCGCCCTCGTTATTACCGGTTGCGGCGTTCGTTGCAGATGGCTTGTCTGTGTTGTTGTTGTTGCCGGAGCAGGCCGTCACGGCGGACAGCGTCAAGGCAGCTGCCAGGCTGAGAAGCAATACTTTGTTTTTCTTCACTATTCTTCTTACCCCTCTCTCATCTAAATGTACGTACAACCTAAGTATAAAAGCGATTACATCGTTCGTTTACCCGCCTAACTGCATCGAATTCCTCACTAATTATTGATTTCAACCCGAATAAACTATTGCAGGTTTACTTTATTTCGATATTCGGACGGCGTCATTCGCTCCAGCTTATCGAATTGGGTAACGAAATAATCGGGATTGTTGAAGCCTACCCTTTCAGCCACCTCGTAGATTCGCATGTCCTTTATCCGAAGCAGCTTTTTGGCTTCCGCGATCCGCAGCTTTTGCAAGTAATCGTTAAAGTACAAGCCGTAACTTCTTTTGAAGAGCTGACCCAAGTAAGCGGGGTTCATGTAGAATTGACTGGCTATAATTTTCAAGCTAATATTTTTGCTGTAATTCTGATCCACGTACGTTTTGATTTTGTGCATTGTGCCCTTGCCATAGGAGCGATACAGTTCGCTTACCATAACGCCGGCCTCAAAGACAAATGCGGTAAGCAAGCGTTTGATTTCCTCCAGCGTAACGTTGTGATCATGCCAATTAATGACCGGCTCGAAGGAAGCAAGCTCGGTTTCATCCCCCTCCATGCCCCTAATCGTTTTGCAAATCACAAGCACGCATTGGACAATGCCGGTCTTGATTGCTTCAGGAGAATAGCGTTTACCGCGAAACTCCGAAAATAACGAGTCGATGACCTGTTTCATCTCGTACGAATCGTTCTCTTCGACCGCCTCTACCAGCCTTCGGCATATGTCGTCGTCCAATTGACTGTAAATTAGTTCCGTTCCGCTCACGTCCGAAGAGGCAATGACGCGATCGGTGCTTCTGTAATATTTGCAGCTCATTGCTTCCTTGGCACTTGTATACGACTCCTTGATACCACTCAAATGTTGGACGGTTGTTCCCGCATAGGCGCGGTACTCGAGTCCGAATTGCTCGTTTAACCGCAATAACAGAAGCTCCATAAACGCATGTACGCTGCCTCCGGCTTCGGAGAGATGCATACTCGTAACGATCAACCCATATGTTCGGCGATGCTCATAGAGAATCGGATCGGAAGCGCTTGGAGCCAGCTGCCGCACCGCAGCCCGAATACTTGCCCGCAGCTCATCCGTCGACGGCTGCTTCTTATCGCTCCATGGGTGAACATTGTTCAGCTCGATCAGCGTGTATGTAAACGTTCGAGAACCAATTGCCGTCTCATACCTCATCCAAGCATCCGCCGCGTCATCTACGGATTCTCCGCGTATGAGCGCTTCGATCTGCTTCTCGCTCAACAGCTTGCGTCGTCGCTCCTGAAGCTCTCGTTTCTTCGTCAGCTTGTCCCGCAGCTTGCCCAGCGCTTGAGCGATGTCGTCCTCGTCTACCGGCTTAAGCACGTAATCGAGCACGCCGAAACGAACGGCCTGCTGCGCATAGGTGAAGTCGTTATGTCCGCTAATAATGACGAATTCCGTATCAAGCTTCTCTTCCTCTGCCGCCTGGATTAAGGCAAGACCGTCCAGAACGGGCATCCGAATGTCGGTGATGACTAGATCGGGCATTTTATCCCGGATCATCTCAAGCGCATCCTCTCCATTGTCGGCCTCGCCAATGACCTGATATCCGTTTCCTTCCCAATCAATCATCCTTATAAAGCCTTTACGGAAATATATTTCATCGTCGACAATAATTACGCTATGCATGCAGGCAACCCTCTCTCTTCGAAAAATAGGAATCGCTTAGGAAAAACAGAAGCGGCGTTCTCTCCCTTATTGAACTCGAGGGACGACCGCCGCTTTCTTCATCGGATAACATTTTTATTTCTTAATTGCATTGCGAATAATCGTTCGGCCTCTCTCTTACATCAATTTATCGACTTCAAGACAAGTGCACAACCCGACAAACTCTGTATAATTACCTCTCTAATTCTAGTTTCTACGACTATCAGAGCTTCTTGCTAGGTTAGCACCTCATCTTATGCCTAACTACCTCGCTATGATATAATGTAGAAATGCTAACATGGAGGGGTACGGATGGCTCATATTTACTATGTTGAAAGCAATACTACACACGCAAGCAATTTTGTTATTGATGTGCCCGTAGGTTATCACTGGCTCCTTGTGATCACTAAGACTCCTGCGAAGTTTTGGGTCAATGGCGATCTTAAGGAATACCCTGCTCACAGCGCCGTCCTCTACCGCCCAAAGCAAAAAGTTTATTACCAAGCCAGTTCCGATTATTTCGTCAATGACTGGATCCGCTTCGAATCCAATGAATCTTATATTACGAAATCCTCACTTCCGCCCGGCGTTCCTTTTTCCATCAACGATCCTGACTATTGCCATAAGCTGTTTGAACTGCTAGTCATCGAGCATAACTATAATCGCGATTACAAGGAATCTTCCATCGACTATTTGCTCCGGACGCTGTTTAACAAGCTATTGGAATCCTATTCTCATGATGTCATTACGCCTCATTACTACAATCTATTAAAGATTCGCACAGCGATTCAAAACGATCCGGGAGACTGTTGGACGGTTTCGAAAATGGCGGATTATCTCCAAATAAGTCCGGGCTATCTTCAGAGCCTCTATAAGAAAACGTTTGGAATTTCCTGCATGGATGACGTCATTCAATATCGAATCCGATTAGCGCAAGAATATTTGATTCATAGCACCCAAAGCATTGTTGAGATCGCTTCCCGATGCGGATATCAAAATGTGGAACACTTTTGCCGGCAATTCAAAAAGCTGACAGGGTATACGCCAAGAAATTTTCAAAAGGCGGCCAAAACGTGATGTCCCCTGCAATTAAGGCAGCAACGGTTAATCCGTAGCAAAAGGCGATGCAGGCAAGCCTTCCCGGCTATACAGGTTGGCACCTTCCGGATTGTCAGCCCATGCATATCTCACCCTGGCGGGATCGGGAACTTGATCATCATGCGGGGCAAAAGGAACTTCATTTGATTTTGCATAAACGATGTCTCCTCAAACCTTAAGTGTTGTGTTTGAAATAGTGCTGCACAAGAAATGTCATGACCTCATTCGGTTGTTCCCTGGAAAACTCGGCCCGATCGGTAAACAACATCCCATATGGCGCTTCGGACGAATAGTGCTCCCATCGCGGCAGCTCCTCTCCTGTAGAATCCTGTCCGTTCGGATCTCCGGAACGAATGAAGTTAACCCAGTAATTGCACATCTGGCGGGCCAAATCGTAATGTTTGCCGACAAACGGTCTCCAGCATTTAGCAAGCGTCTCGAAGAAAAACCAAAGATCCACCGAGTGGAAGGTGCCGGGATTATCCCAGCCCGGTATTTCCGCGTCGAAATTATAATAGTACAAAGGGATATTAGCACCTGAGTCCGTATTAGCCTGTCCGGCAATGCGAATCGCATATTCGATGCCGCTTACCGATGCCTTTCTCACAATCTCCTCCAAATTGGCTGAACTGAAATCGACAAGCGCCAGAAACGTTTCGGCATCGTCACCGAACACGTCTTCTGCCATTTTCTTAAAGTCGTCAAGCGTCCCGGCATTCGGAACGCTGAAAAACTCGGAGGACGTATGACCGAACATGACCGGAACCATCCATCGCTTATTACGAAGGAACCGTTCAAACGGGTTACCTTCATTAAAGACCTGATCCGCGACGGTGCCCCAAAACCCTTGGTACTCCACAGCCTTGTCGCGAATATATACCGCATCCAGTTGCCGGGCTTCTGCAAGCGAAGAGACGCCAAGATACTCAAAAAACTTCAAACCGTCCTGTTCGGCTTCCGCCAAATCGCTCCGAAGACTGGGCATGAGGGTTCCCGGGTAGAGCTTCGTAAAGATTCCGCTTTGAATAATCGCCCTCTGAAAGAGTCCTTCGTTCTGAGGCGAAGTGAGCTGGCTCATGACGCTTCCGCCTCCGGCCGACTGTCCGCCGATCGTGATGTTGTCCGGATCTCCGCCAAAAGCCTCAATATTTCGCTTGACCCATCTCGTAGCCGCTTGTTGGTCGAGGTTTCCGAAATTAGCAGGCGCTTCTGGCGCTTCCGACGTAATTTCGGGATGGCATAAAAATCCGAATACATTCAAACGATAGTTGATTGTAACTACCACGATGCCCCGCCTAGCTATCCGTTCTCCGTCGAACTCCATTTCTGCCGTATGGCCAACCTGTAGTCCTCCGCCAAAATACCATACATATACAGGCAACATTTCATCGGTATGATTGGCCGGTGTCCAAACGTTCAGGTATAGACAGTCCTCATTCATGGCGATGTCCGGTTCCACTGCCCATTCTCGGGTATAGATGTTTTTTTCATCAAGCTCTTGCCTCACCTGCATCGAGATCGGCGCGAATTCGTATGCTTTGAGCACGCCATTCCAGTCTTTCGCGGGCTGCGGGGCACGCCAACGATTTTCCCCCACGGGCGGCGCGGCGAACGGTATCCCCTTGAAGCTCGTAATTCGGGGGTCGGCCGCCGGCAATCCCTGAACGATTCCGTTCTCAACCTTCACTATTCTAAGCATGCTTAACAACTCCTATCATGTAACAGATCAAATGCTCCATTTTGTCGGAAGCGTTTCCATTGTTAGCTTTGCCAAAACACTGTCTTGGAACAAAATATTATAATACGAGCCCTTATCAGACAATGACGTATGCGACTATTTCATTGATGTATCCTAATATGTAATGATTTCGGTTTAGCTCCTCCAGAAATGCTATAGTTTTTTAAGAAAACGCTTTAATTCCTTAACCAGCGGCCATGTTATGATGAGTTTTAATACGATAATAATGGAGGTTACGATCGTGTCCAATACAACTAAAGGGGCTTTCCATACAGCCGATTACAGGAATTTGTTCAAAGAGCTCGGATATTCCGAACAGGAAATACACGCCAGACTGGAGCAGGCTTGGAACGAATTATTTTATGGCCGTGCTGACTTGCGAATCTATTATCCTATGGGTGACGATAAAGGTTATCTCCTCGATACAGGCAATTCGGACGTTCGATCCGAAGGTATGTCGTACGGCATGATGATGGCCGTGCAAATGAACAAGAAGGAAGAATTCGACCGTCTCTGGAACTATGCGAAGACGTTCATGCAGCATACGGAAGGCCGCTACAAGCACTATTTCGCTTGGCACTGCAAGCCTGACGGTACCCGCATCTCCCAGGGACCGGCACCGGACGGGGAAGAGTTTTTCGCCATGGCTTTGATCTTCGCTTCGAATCGCTGGGGTGACGGACCGGAGCCGTTCGACTATTCCGAGCAAGCGAAGACGATACTTCGAGCGTGCATACATCAGGGAGAGAACGGCGAAGGCGATCCGATGTGGGATCCCGCTACCAAGCTGATTAAGTTCATACCGGAATCGCCGTTCAGCGACCCTTCCTATCATTTGCCTCATTTCTACGACTTGTTCGCGCTTCATGCGGACGAGCAGGATAGACGCTTCTGGAGGGAAGCCGCCGAGGCAAGCCGCGCTTATCTGCGAACCGCCTGCCATCCGGTAACCGGACTGTCGCCCGAGTACGCGAATTACGACGGGAGTCCTGCCGTACCGCAGCCTCACGGCGACTACCGGCATTTTTTCAGCGATGCCTACCGCGTAGCGGCGAACATCGGACTTGATTATGAATGGTTCCGCAAAGACCCGTGGCAAGTCGAACAGTCGAATCGCATTCAAGCGTTCTTCCGCGAAATCGACGTATCCGACTATCGCCGTTACACGATTGACGGGAAGGCATTCGAAGAATCTTCTCTGCATCCGATCGGCCTTCTGGCGACGAATGCAATGGCATCGCTTGCCGCGGACGGACCGGATGCCGCTCATTTTGTCCATTTGTTCTGGAACACCCCTTTGCGTACCGGCGAGCGGCGTTATTACGACAATTGCCTGTACTTATTCAGCCTTCTGGCATTAAGCGGAAACTACCGTATCTATTAACCGACTGCCCGATATAAATACAGAAAGCGGCGATCGACTCCCTTGCTAACATAAGGGGGCGATCGCCGCTTTCTTTTTCTATGGTCTCTATTAGCTGGTAGTCAGAGAATCACGATACTCCTGGGGCGTCATTCCCGTTACCTTCTTGAAGAACCGCGTGAACGAATGAGCCGCTTCATACCCGACTGACACGGCGACCTCCCTGACCTTCAGATCGTTGTCGCGCAAAAGCTCCTTCGCCTTTCTGGCCCGGCAAGTATCGATATATTCGGATAGATTAATGCCTCGTTCCTGCTTGAAGAAACGCGATAGATAGGAAGGATTGAAGTAATGAATTTCCGCCAGTCGCACCAAGGATAAATCATCGCTTAAGTGCTCGTCGATATACTGGCAGATCCGGTCGATCACTTGCGATGTTCTATCCCGATCGTCGCTCTGCTTGTAGCGGAAGATCGCATCCGCCGTTTGCTTCAAATAAACAAATCCATCCTTCATGGAGGCATGGCAATCGAGCCGCATCAGCTTCGAGTGGTCGTCGAGGCGATTTTGCAGACCCAGACGGTTTAAGCAAGAATACAGCATCAGGGCAACGGAATAGTACGCTTCAATCGATCGCTGCGCATGCTCGTTATATTGCAACGCTGCCATCGCCAACTGATCCCAATCCGCATAAAATTCGTCCGCCCGGCCCGCTTCCAAATGCGCTGCCATAATCTCCGCCTTGCGGCCCGGCACGAATGTTTCCTTGCCGCCGAAGCCGTTCATATTCTCGTCGCGATCCCGCAATATCATGGAAATGCCGTCGCCGATCTTCAACTGCTGCAGCTGGCGCAGCCTTTCATATTGGTGGGTGACCGTTATCCAATCGCAGCTTGCGCCGCTTATAGTCAATGTAATCTCTAATCCGAGCGACGTTAGGCAAGCTTCCTGGATAAGCTCGAGCACACCTTCCATATAGCGGATAAAGTCACCACCATGGATTCCGCTTGACTCTTTGGACGGCTGAATAAACCACATCAGGTCTCCATGCCTATCGACGATTCCGATGCTATCGGCGTGGTCCTTCAGATAGGAATCCCATACCGTTCTTGCTGATACAAGGAGCTTGCTTCTCTCCGTATACGTCATCCTGGGAGGGTAAGACAATCGAGCAAGTACAAGCATAACCGGATTCGTCGGATCCAAGCCAATATTCAGATGGCCGAATTCCTCGATGACTCGCGCTTGCTCTGCGCAAAGAGCGTCGCTTTCTTGCAGCAGTTGCCTCATGTAATCCCCTTGCGCCATGAATTCGTAAGCGTACTTCTGCTCGCGCGACTGCTCCAGCAGCGTGCTCTCGAGATTGCTGCGCTGAATGTCGAGCAATGCGCCCCGTACGGCCTCCGTCACTTTCGCATAGCCTTCCGTCTTCAGCAAATAACGGACATCAGGCATCTGGAAAGCTCTATACGCATAGTCAAATTCGCTATGACCGGTAAGAAAAATAACTTTGCATCTCGGCCAATACGTCAATATTTCTTCCGACAATTCCAGACCGTTTTTGCCCGGCATCGCGATATCGGTCATGACGATATCGATGCGCGTACGCGCCATCCAAGCGAGCGCTTCCTTAGCCGAATATGCTTTGCAAACATCCAATTGATCCGGCATGAGATTGCTTAACACTTCGTAGAGGCCGTCTGTAATAATTTCCTCGTCATCGACGATCAGCAATCGGTGCATCTCCATCCGCCTCCTTTGGATTGATCCGTATTTCGACTCGCAAGCCGTTCAACTTGCTTCTGGACAAAAATAAACCGCTGCCTTCTCCGTAAGTCAACATAATTCGGCGATGAATATTAATGATGCCCGTCATTTCATGCGCTTCGCCGTTGTTCGTCATTTGGTCGTTCAACGCTTGGATCATTGCATCGTCAATCTGACTTCCGTTGTCCTCGACAACGATCAGCCAATCCGACTCATGCCTCTCGAACGAAACGCGAAGAAAACCTTCCTCCGACATTTTCTCTAGGCTATGCTCGTATGCATTCTCGATGATCGGTTGAACAATAAGCCTTGGTACGCGAATTCGCTCCATTTCCTTCGGAAGTTCGTCGAATTGCACGCTGATACGCCTGGAGAACCGAAGCTTCTGGATCTCCGTATACATCCTGGCATGCTTGATTTCTTCGGATAAGTACACATTGTCTTCACCGTTGCGCGTAATGAACCTGAAATATTCGCCGAGCATATTGGTGAACAGCTCGATACGATCCGTATCGCCCGTCTTGGCTAGTGAATTAAGTATGAAAAAGCTGTTATATAGGAAATGCGGGTTAATCTGAGACTGAAGCTGCTTCAGCTCGGCCTTCTGCATCATGAGCTTCTGCTTGAAATCCTGGTCAATCAGCAGTTGCAATTTGTTCAGCATCTGATTGAATCGATCGTACAAATAACCGAATTCGTCTTTGTTCTCGTGTTCGATCTGGATATCAAGCGTCCCGCCTTCCATTCTGCGGAAGCTCTGAACAAGCAGCAGCAGCGGCCGATGAACGAGACGGTAAGTCGAGAGAGAATAGACAACGATCGCAAGAATCGAGGTTGCCGTAAACAGCCAAGCCCATTTATTAAACTTGTTCAGTGGCCTCTTCACCGTCTCCTCCGGCAAATAGGTCACTACCGCAAGGCCCAATTCGGATGATTCCGCTTTGTCGATATGGTAGGATCGTCCATCTGCTTTCAATAGCAAGGAACTTTCCTCCGAAAGTCGCTGCGCTTTCAAATATTCGTTCAAAATATGAGGTGATTTATCGCTGCCGAGCAGGGTGAAATTCGCCTCTTCAGCGATAAGAAAAGAGCCGCTTTCGGGATACACGCTCAATTGGTTCAGCGATTCCTTCAGCTTTGCCGTATCAAGCTCGATCTGAACGATGAAGAGCGGCTCTTCTCCCTTCTTCCCGCCGTACTTGGAGGCGCTAAGATGAAGCGAATCGCCCTGCCTAATCAAACGTTTGGCTCCGCTTCGTTCCGACAAAGCCCGAATTTGGTCATACCTTCCTTGTTCCAGATCGTGAACGGCATTGCCGAACGATAACGTTTTGCCAATCGAGGGGATATGAACGTATATATCCTTCATATACGCGCTGCTGTTCCTAATGGAAGTTAGCCGATGAACCAAATAGTCCATGCTCTCCTTCTTTTCGACGCTGTCCATCATCTCCCACGTTACCGCGACCTTCGTAAGCTCTCCCTCTTGCAGCATATCGAACTGCTGGACCTCCAGCCATTCAACCTCACGGTTCATGTCATCGAGATAAGAGGACAACTGCGCCAAGGTGTTCCTTGAAATGTCTTGGCTCGCGTTGGTATAGCTCCAATTATACAAATAAACGCCTAATATAATAATGGGTAGAATGACAACGAGATGCATGATGACAAGCCTAAGAAACAAGGCGTGGCGCATGGAATTGACAGGTATCTTGAGCAATCTTATACAACTCCTCGCAAGCAGCTTTGTCCGCGGAGCGAATAGGTGAGGTAGGCGATCGAAGCCTCGCGCTTACTGCGTCTTTCGGCCCTTCTCCGCGTACCATTCGTTAACCTCGGTCGTCATCTCCGTCCCGCCTAACCGATGCCACTCCTCGACGAAAAGGTCGAATTCCTCGATTGGCCGTCCGAGAATAATGTTCATGAACGTTTTGTTTTTCAACTCGTCCAAGATCGATTGCTTCTCGATGATCGCTTCCGTCGGAACGCCTACGAAGCTCTCGAACAACAGTTGATTGTTTTTTTCATATTGTCTGAATATCGAGAACGCTCCCTGCGGACCATAGGTACGTTCCCAGCCCCATCCTGTTATATCGTTTCTCGTGAGATAAGCATTGATGTTTTTCTGAATCGCTTTGGCTTCATCATGGAGAACGGCTTCGTCTTCCGTCGCCCGGAACTCCTCTAATTGCAGAAACGCCTCGTAATTTTTGAGTAAAGGAGCCGGAGTAACAGGCGATAGCTGCCACGCCGGGTATGGGGTGCTATAGTACGTTTCATATTCCGCCGTAACACCCCAATTTTTCTCCAGATGCAAATTAATCATCTTCACGATCGCTTCGGGATGCTGAACGCCCTTCTTGACAGCCAAAAATTGATTAGTCGCAAATCGGAGCGGTACCTTGGCAGGCTCCCCCGTAGCCGACACGATCGGATACGGCTGCCAGTCCGCAGCTGAGTCTTTCTCATAACTTGATTGAACGGTGAAGGAGCCCCATTGCTCCCCGTACATGATGCCTATCTTACCTTCCGCGATCAGCGCCTTTTCTTTGCGGCCGTCCTTCAAGCCGAATTCCGGATCGATCTGACCGCTATGGTACATGCCTTGAAGCACGGTTAGCGCTTGCTTCACTTCAGGCTGTACGGCTCCATTCACGAGCTTGCCGGTATCGTCCTCGAGCCAAATATTCGGATATGCGCCGTAACCGGCCATAAAGTCCAACGCACCCATGACGGGATCCCATAAATATTGCGTCAGTGCCAGCCCGTACGTATCATCCTTGCCGTTGCCGTCAGGATCGTTCTCTGTAAACGCTTTCGAAATCGCGAGCAGGTCGTTCATCGTCTTCGGAGGCTTAAGCTTAAGCCGATCCAGCCAATCGGTTCGTATCCACAAAAATTGGGCAGCCTCAATCGATGCCGATGTTTCAGGAATGGCCATCAGCTTTCCGTCTATCGTTGCCGCTTCGAACGGTCCGGTTCCTTCCTGACTTAGCACGTCCTTGGTGAACGGCGCCGCATACTGTTCATACACGTCGGTCAAATCCTGAATTAAACCTTCGTTCGCGAGCTGCCGCAGCTGCTGCGCATTCACTCTTACGATATCGGGAATGTTGCCCGATGCCAATGCCGAGCCTAACTTCTGATGATAGAGATCGTCTTTGGCCGTCCATTCGTATTTTACCCGAATGCCCAGCACATCCTCGTAAAGCCGGCTCCATCGATTATCCTCGAGAGTCTCTCCCGGAAAATTGCTGATCAAGTCGCTGAAATCTTCATTTACATTCCGAACGAGCGAAATCTCGATCGGAGGATTGTATTTGGTTAACCCCGGATCCGAATAGATCGCTTCTTCCGTGCCTCTCTTATCCGGTTCCTCAGTCGGGCGCTGATGCTCGCATGCCGCAATCGTCTGCACAAACATTACTACGGCAAGCATGATTGCAGCCTTGTTCCCTATTCGCTTCGGCACGATTACAACCCCATTTCCCAGCAACGCAATATTTATGCATAATTATCATTCTCCCTGATTAGCAGCAAAAAAATCAAGGTGCAATTATTGATAATGTTATCTAATATTTACTTCGAGTTAAGATAAGAGCTTGTGTAAAATAGAATCTGATTGCCGACCGCATACAAAAAAACACGCCGTGTATTGGCGTGTTTGAATGGCCCTCGTCATTCTGATAATGCTGCATTATTTAGAGCTTCGGTCTTCCAACGCCCATTCCAGCGCTTCTCCAATCCGATCGTTCCAGAAGTCCCAGGTATGAGCGCCCGCGGTTTCCTTATAAGTATGTTCGATCCCTTCGTCATTCAAATATTGATGGAATCGTTGATTGACATCGAGCAGAAAATCTTCAGAGCCGCAAGCCATATAAATATGAGGCATGTTCCCATTACCTTGCTTCAACCGACGAACTAGCTCCTCGGGATCCTTATCGCTGCCAAGCAGGGAGTTGAGGTCGCCGAATACACTTCTGTAATATCCGTAACCCGCTATGCCGTTATGATAACCTGGCTGAATATTCGCGATTTTGTACGGCAGAATTGCCGATGATAAGGCGATGATCCGGCCGAAGCGGTCCGCGTAATGGAGTCCATTGCGAATGGCCCCATATCCGCCCATAGAAAAACCTCCTATGATTGTGTCAGAGCGTTCTTGCGAGATGGGAAATGTTCGCCTCGTAAATTCCACAAGCTCTCGTCCGACATATTCGCCAAACCTCATTTCACTTTCTTCGTCGTCCAAATAAAACCGGTTTTCACCTGCGGGCATAAATACCGCAATGCGATGCCGGTCAGATAGCTCTCGAATACGCGAAAAGCTGATCCAGTCCGTATGGCTGCCGCAATAGCCGTGAAGCAGATAGAGCGCCTTAAGAGGCATACAGGCCGCGTCTTCTTGCCCAGAAAAAATAGGCTGATCGAGCGGCAACAGTGCATTAAACGTTACCTCCCTCTTCATGCATTCCGAAAAAAAGCTGATTTGCATCATAGCCATCGAAACATCTCTCCATTTCTTTCGTTATTTCATCGTGAACAACTATGCTTTGACGGGTTTTTGGCGTGGCCGGTTTTGCACTAAGATAAGTTAATCTATAGCTCCTTCTATCAAAATGAAAGGATATGGGTAAAGCCTATGAAATCAACTCCATTCTATCATTCAACTATAAGTAATTATTTGATTTGTAACTGCAATGGTTATAAACCTCCAAATCTGCATAAGTGGGGACCGGGTGTACGCGATATTTACGCTTTGCATTATATTGTAAGCGGAAAAGGAATTTTGGAGACGAGAGACACTGCTTTTCCATTAAAGGCGGGCGAGAGTTTTATTATTTTTCCACACACGGAAGTCTATTATTATCCGGATAAGCACGACCCTTGGGAGTATGTTTGGATCGAGTTCAAAGGCGATGAAGCGCAGCGGCTAGTAGCCTTGGCCGGTCTTGAACCAGAAAAACCAGTTGTCTCCGAATCTCCCGACAATCTGGAGCCTTATTTTCATATTATTGGGAATCCCCATGCAAAGCCATACGATAAAATACGTTCTGATGCCAAGCTTCGTCTGCTGCTATCTTACTACATGGAATATTACCCAAAAGAAGCGAACATTCGTCAGAACGATTATGTAGAAATAGCGAAAGAATATATTATGAATAACTATTGGAAACCGACAATTACGGTCACGGATATTGTGAATGTCGTAAATATAGAGAGAAGCTACCTGTTCCGCCTGTTCAAAGATGCTACCGGCATGTCGGTGTCCAACTATCTCACAACCTGTAGAATCCAGCGTGCTTGCGAACTATTGAAGTTCTCCAACTTGTCTATTAAATCTATCGCCTGCTCCGTAGGATACAGTGACCCGCTGTATTTCTCGAAAGTGTTCAAAAAAGCAACGTCATTTCCTCCTTCGGAATACATGACGTCGCTTGAGGCTGCTTGCACGGATATTTAACGAAACAGTATACAATTCCCTGATTCTCTATAGTATTTAATCAATTTGACTATAGGCTCGCGTCCACATTTTAGCTTTTGGCCAAGGCAATCGATACATAAAAAATCCTGTGCCGTTCTAGAGACAAGCTTCAAGTAGATGGCCACGTCGTCTGCCATTAGAGGGATCTGGCATGTTCTGCACATTCTGTTGTTGAACATTTACTTTACCAGCTTTGCTCGTACAACTAAACAATCATGCGCCGGCACCACAGGAGCGTATCGTTCTTTATATACACCTAGTTCCTTATGCTCCCAACAGTCATACAGAGACAACGAATATCCGGCAGCATAGGGGAGCCCGATATCCCAGAACTGCAGCGATAATTCTCTCTGACTATCGCTCAGGTTGAAAAAGCCAATGGCCAGATCGCCGTCGGATAACACTTTCACCAGCATAAAGACATCGTTCGTGTGGAACCATTGCGGCTCTGGTTTAATGCGGTAAGCACCGCGGCCTTCTCTATCTTGATTGATTGCGATGAGATCCTGGTTCATCAAGATATCCTTTGTTGCCGGAGTTGCATTGCGGATGTCACAGCCGATCATAAGCGGAGAACCCATCATGCTCCATAACGAAAAATGCGTTTTGTACTCCGTATCGCTGCAGCCCCCAATCTTGCTGCCAATAAAATCGTTATTGCTGCCGCCATACATACCGACAACCAGCATGTCCATATCGTTGTGACAATAGGAACCTGTATAACATTGTTTATCCAACTGCGATATCGTCAGATTTTTTATTGAATCCCAATGATCCTGTATATCCCCGGTCGATCGATACATATGAGCGCCCGATTCGCGGATCCACTGGTATACATGATCTTCCCCCCAATTGCAAGCGGAGAATAAGATGTCCCTCCCGCAGTTTCTCAGAGCGATACTCATTCGCTTATACAGTAATTCTCCCGAAATATGGCGCGGCTTGAAGCAGTAATCGTATTTCAAATAATCAACGCCCCACTCCGCAAACAACTGGGCATCTTGAAATTCATGTTCAAAGCTGCCTGGATATCCTGCGCATGTGTGAGTGCCAACACATGAATACATGCCGAACTTTAGTCCTTTGGCATGAATATAGTCTGCAAGAGACTTCATACCGCTAGGAAATTTGACAGGATCGACTACCAGGTTTCCGTTCTGATCCCGCTCCTTCAAGCTCCAACAGTCATCAATTACAATATATTCGTAGCCGGCATCCTTGTATCCCTCCGACACGAAGATGTCCGCAACATCCCGAATCAACTGCTCATTAATGTCCCAAGTGAATGTGTTCCATGAATTCCACCCTAAGGCGGGCGTCAACCCCAATTGCTTATGATTGTCCATTATGAATATTCATCCTTTCGCTAGACCTGATAGGGTACAGCACCCTCATATCAGTGTACTTGGCAATTGTGTTTTCCTATTCAAATTACATCATAAACGCGATTTTCCAGCCTATAGCTTTACGTTGCTTTTTTATGGATAATTGTTGTTTCGTATGAGAAATACCTATCATTTGACTGGTTGTAAACGCTTCATTTGCCATTATGATATGGGTAAAGGAGGCGAAGCCGTTTGGAGGAGCTTGAATATCACCTTCACCTTGTACCCCATATTTTTCTGTTTGTAGACCGCAGATGTTATCCGGATTGGAAGATTCAGAAGACGACAATCGACTTTCATGATCTCACGTTTGTAGTTGACGGCAGGGCCGATTACTACATTAACGGCGAGAAGTTCGCTGTCGAAGCGGGTGATCTTATATACGTCCCGGAGGGCAGCATTCGTGAAGCCAATACCTTTTGGGGTTGTCCTATGAAAGCATATCCCTTTAATTTCTTTTGGGCAGACCCCCATAATCATGTCCGTCTTCCTTTTGAAGTCGTAACCAAAAATGTGATTACCAAAGAAATTCTAGGCTACATTCGTGAATTCAACCAGGTGTGGATGAGCAAGCAACCCTTTTATATGATTCAAGCTCGGGCATTGTTCGAACTTATTCTCCATCGGCTTCTTAGTAACTTTAATCGCCGATCGTCACCTGGAATGGATCCTCGGATAAAGAAATTAACCACCTTCATCGCCGAGCATTATTCGGAAGACATCACGATTAACGATTGGGCGGAAAGGCTAAACCTTCACCCCGCCTACATAGGGAAAATATTCAAAGATAACACAGGTACAAGCTATAAAAAATATTTGCACCGCATCCGCATCAACAACGCCGAGGCCATGCTGTCCTTAGGCGACTTTACGGTGACGGAAGCAGCCGAACGCTGCGGCTTTCACGATATATCCTATTTCAGCAAAGTGTTCAAGGAAATGAAAGGATATCCTCCATCAGCGGCTAAGAAGCTTTGAAATCAAATACAGTCCCCCTAATATTCGCCTATTAGAGGGACTGCTGAACTGCTTATTAACGGTTATTTTTGCCAAACCTCATCTATAGCTGCCTGGAACGGCTCTTTATATTTCTCGACGACGGTCGATACCGAGATGCCCTCCAGTATTTCACCTATGAATTCGTAATAAGGCATCGTTGGATATCCGTTAACTTCTTCGACGACTCTGATGCTCTCTCCGGCAACCTTCGCATTATTGAGATCGTCCTCGTTGCTGAACAACGTTTCGAATCTCGATTGTTTCGGATAATCATAAATGGATTCAATATCGTTAATCTTCTCGTAAATGTAGACAAGCTGTTCCGGATTCTCGACTGCGCTAGGAATGGTCAAATAGTTCGGAATCGTATTGAAAGATTGATATTGCGTAGCGCTCGGTCCTTTAGGGAATGGGAGGAAGCCGATGTCGATGTCCGGCATATCCTTCTTCAGATTCTCCATTTCATAATCGGCGCTTGCAAACATCAGAGTGTTGCCTTGACGGAAAAATTGTCCCGGTTCAGTCCAATCTCCGCCTTCAGTTGGTCTTCCGACGCTCTCGGTTGCAAGCCGCGACAAGAAATGCAATACTTCCAGCGTTTTCGGATCCTCGAGATTCTGTTTATCCTCGGCTACCAGATTCGCTTCGTTCGCAGCCAGGGCTTGGACAAGAATCGAAGCGCCGGCCAGCCCCCACGTATCGAGTTTGCCGTCATTATTCGTATCCTTGTTTGCTTCTTTCGCGACTTGAATAAAAGTGTCCCAATTCCAATTTTCTTCGGTCACATATTGCTGCAACGGCTTCATGCCCAGTTGGTTCATTAACGTGCGGTTGTAGAAAACGCCTTGCGAAGCACCGTTGATGCCTGCCCTGAATCCATAGCCTCTTCCTTCGAACAATGCATATTCATTCGTATATTGCTGAATAAATACTTTTTCGTTTTTCGTAAACTCATCTACCGGCGTGAACATGCCCTGCTTGACCAGTCCCGGAATCATCCATGGTCTAGCTACGCGGATAATATCGCCAAGCGGCTCTCCAGCTAACAAGGAAGCCGATACCTTTTGCTGAAACTCGCCATAATCGACTACGACATATTCCATTTTAAAATTATGCTTCTTCATTAAGGCATCCAAATTTTCTTTCATCTTGATATTGTCCGGGTTATCTTCTTTAATCGACTCATCGTACCAGGATACCCATTTGATCGTACGTCCGCCCATATCGAAATCCATTTCGGGAGTACCGATAACTTCCTCTTCTCCGGTAGACTCGTCGCCTCCGCTTTCCGTTGCATTCGTTAGAGCCGTTGTGCCTTCAACATGATTTCCGGTATCGTTGCCGTTATTGCCTCCGTTTGATCCACTGCTGCATGCTGCCATAAGAACCAAGATTAGACTACAGAACAGCAGCATTGTTTTACGCTTCCACATGCCATTTCCCCCTTAGCCATTGGTCACACCCTAATTATGCAGCGCTTTCAAAAGAATGAATTCATGAGGCAGCCGCTACATGGATAATGATAGTACTCCCAATGATCACGAACCATAGAGGAATTAGAAATGATTTGTAACTTTTAAAGATTATAAAAGCATCACCCGTATAAGTGATGCTCAGATTGTCGCTTGCGTTTATCTAAAAATAAGCTGTGAAAAATGGTATAAATCGTTTTTCCATACCGGCCAATCATGCCCTCCGCTCTCCTCGTACCAAATATGTGGCACATTATTAAGCTCCAAATAAGCATGAGTCCGATCGCTGACATGCTTAAGAGTGTCCAGAAGCCCGCATGACAGCCAGAGCAGACTGAGCTTAGCCGACGCTTCTTCCGGATTCGGGACAAGCAGCTCGGGCTCCTTCGTGTTAGGAGCGGAAGAAAACCCGCCAAGCCAGGCGAATCGATCCAGATTGGCTAATCCGATATTGAGAGATTGCCCTCCTCCCATCGATAAACCGGCCAGAGCACGACTCTCTCGCCCTGCTTGAACCGAATAGTTGGACTCTATATAAGGGATGAGATCATGCAGCAAATCAAGTTCAAAATCTTCGAACGCCTTTAATTTGTTAGGGTCGAATAGATTTCCTTCCGCCCGGTCGTTCGCCATGGCACGACCGTTGGGCAATACCACAATCATGGGCGCAAGCTTGCGTTCCGCATACAAATTATCAAGGATCACTTGCGGCCCCGCATGTTTGTACCATTCCGACTCGTCGCCGCCGATGCCGTGCAATAGATAAAGAACGTTATAGCTTAAATCTTCGGAATAACCGGGAGGGAGGTAAATCATCGCTTGGCGCTTGCAGCCTACCGTCGTCGAGAAATATTCAATCGATTCTATTTTGCCTCGGGCAATGTCTTCCTTGTTCTGGTCAAACCCTAGCGGAGCGGCATTTCTAATCGAATCATGGTCAATCGAACTCATCGTGTTTTCGTTCCCCTTCCTAATGACACTTGATTAACTGTCGACAAGTATAAACCTTTCCACACTGAGCAAACAACCTGTCAATGGATACTTCTCACTCGTACGCCAAAGATAGAGTTAGAAGGGGCATAATGCCATAATTAGACAGGTTGTCGACGTTAACTCCCGAATAGTACACTCGTTTTTGCAAGCGCATACATTTCATTCTTATAACCCCCCATCTCTCCTATCCGCTTCGCCCTCCCGTTGTACTACCATGAATTTACATATACCAAACAAAAAAAAGGAGATGAGTATTAATGATCAAGAAGAAAGTCAGCTTAGCAGTAAAGCTTCTGTTGCTTATGGCGCTAGTGATATCGCCAATGCTGCTGAGCGGCAAGAAAGCAGAGGCGTGGGTCGGCATGCCGATGTCCAAACTCCATGTAAGCGGCAACCAGTTGGTGAACAGCAGCGGACAGCCCGTGCTGCTGAGCGGGTGGCATCAACCCTCTGGCGCTTACTGGACGTACCAGAACAGCAATTACTACCTGAATCAGAATGGCGGGAATCGGCATGCGGCCATCTTGGCGTATTTGAAGGATATTACCGACACCTTTACGAGCACCTCGGCCAAATACGGCAACAATCACGGGTGGTACATGAATCAAGTACGTCTATTCATTGACCGGGAAGACATGGGCGACGTTGCGGCGGGCACATACAATTTTGCCGGACTGCAGGCCGTTACTCAGAACGTTATCATTCCATATATCAACTACGCCAAGACCAAAGGCTTGTATGTCACGCTCGGCCTTGATTTCACTTTAAGCAACAACCAAGCAACAACGCCGGACAATCTCGCCAAGTTCAATCAGATTTGGGGTTACCTCGCTGATCAGCCGGGCATAAAGAGCGCGGATAACGTGATGTTCGAGCTCGTTAACGAGCCGGTACTATCCGACGTCAACGGCGTTTGGGGCGGTCATCCATCCCAATCCAACTTCGTTGCGTACTGGAACTCGCTCAAAAATTTCCAAAATTCCATGATCTCCACGATTCGCGGCAAAGGTGCGGATAACGTCATATGGGCGTCCGGACTTGGTTGGGATCAATACTATCAGCTGTGCGCTGCATACCCGCTGACGGATCCGCTCAATAATGTCGGTTATTCGGTCCATTGGTACCCGGGCTACGGAGCCAATGACAATTACACGACTTTGCAGCAGCAATGGGACACCAATATCAAGCCATGCGCCGATAATTATCCAATCAATATTACGGAGACAACCTGGTTCAAGACCCAGGCGGGAGACTCCTCCTATTGGGATCTGTTCAACGGCTCGAATGCGGGCTTCGGCAAAAATACCAAAGCGATCTTTACGGCCGCGGGAAATGTGAGCATTGCCGTCCATATGAACGGATTTTTGCTGGATCCCGGCACGCGAAGCTCATTCGCAGACCCGACAGGCGGTTTAATGTATGATGGCAATACGGCCAGAGATGGCATGGCCCGCTTTATTTTCGAATGGTACTATGAACGCGCGCAGTTTAATCCTTGGAATGGCATATGGAACGGAGTCACGAATGGAGCGACTTACAAGCTCGTCAACCGTGCTTCGGGTAAAATACTCGAGGTTCCGGGCGGGCAGAACACGAGCGCGCTGCAACTTCAACAATGGACGGATAATAATGCGAACGCGCAGCGCTGGGTCGTTACGGATCAAGGCACCTACAATAACTATTACGAATTGCGAAGCGTTAGTTCCTCCGATAACAAGGTCATGGATGTTCGTAACGGAACGAAAAACAACGGGGAAGCGATTCAACTTATGCAGGATCTCTCCAATACCGCGCAGCAGTTCCGATTGATCAAAATGAGCAACGGCTATTGGAGCATTCTGAACGTGAATAGCAACAAAGCGGTCGAGGTTGTCGGATCCTCCACGGCCGATGGAGCGAAGATTCAGCAAAATCTGTACCGCGGCGATCTCAATCAGCAATGGCAGCTGGTTCAAATTAATTAGAGATAGCGAGTGCACTGGGCTGTCTCTGTATGGCCATTAAACGCAGTAAAACCGCAATTCATGATGAATTGCGGTTTTTTTGTTCCAATTAATCGGAACTCTTTACTCGCACAACACCCTCTCGCTCGAGAAGCTCCAGGAAGATCGGCCGCTCGTCTGGCGTCCGGTTCGGCGCGTGTATCGTTAGCATTTGACGGCCATCGAAAGCGTGGAACACCATGCCGTGTCCGCCGTCGCTCTTGAACAACGGTTCCGTCTGCTGTACCCAAGGACCAGCCACTTGGCCCGATTCCGATTGCGCCACGCCCAAGGCGTACTGGTTGTCGATAAAGCTTGCCCACAGCATATAGAGATGACCTTCCTCGCCTCTGAAGAGATAAGGGCCGTCCGTCACATAGTTGGCTGTGTCCGGATAACGGGGCGATACGTAAGGCGTTGCCCACTTAGCTTCCGAAGCGCGGAATAGCAAGACTGGCTCCGAAGCCGCGCGTCTAAGATCGCTGCTCAACCGTATCGCGCAAACCTCGCCGTCGCCCACCTGCTGCCATTCATGGCAGAAGACCATCCACGGCACGCCGTCTTCATCCACGTACAAGCTGCCGTCGAGCGAGCTCCAGTCAGCGGGGGTCAGAGGCCCGTCGCTATGGGGAATGAACGGCCCGAGCGGCTGATCGGCCGCAAGCACCGCGGTGCCAAGCAGAGCGTTGTCCCTTCTGCGGAACGTGGCGAACATATAGTACCGCCCTTCGTAAGCGTACACTTCCGGCGCCCAGAAGTTCGTATCCGAGAAGAAATCCTCCTCGGGACGGAATACCGGATGCGGTCCTTCCCAAGAAAGCAAATCCTCGCTCACATAGGCATCGAAGCCCGTTCCTGCACCCCATATATTTTTATCCGTGCTCCCGAACAGATAGTATTTGCCTTCCACCGGCATCGGCAGCACGAATGGATCGCGTATTTGAATATCCTTGCATTCCAGCGTCATCTTAAGCTCCCCTTTGCGAATTAACGGTAAGTAGGCGGAACGATGCCAATTCCAGGCTCTTCCGCCCTGAACCGGCTTCCCGCGAGAACGACTTGCTCATTGCCGGAAACGCTGAACGGGATATTCGAGCCGCCCCATTCGATCATCCCTTCGACCTTCCTCGGAGTCATGCCGACTAGACCAAGCAGCTTGCCGCTTCGATCGGTAATGACGCGTATACCGCTCGGGAATGTGATCCAGCGTTCGCCGTTTCGGTAGATAACCGATTCGCCCTCCCCGTTAATCAGCTCGAATACGTTCTCCGCCACCGTTCGGCTGTAAGCGGTATCGCCTGTCGGTTCTTCGCCATGATCCATCGCATAAGGACGAAGACCCGTGAACCACAGCTCGCCTGTTGGGCGAGGCATGATGCCGCATAGCCGCTCCACATAATCAAGCACGCATAGAATCGATGGCGAATACGCTTCGGTGAAGCCTTCTTCCCCCGTCCACGGACTAACGGCTTGCGCGAAACGGGTAAATCCGGTTGCGGCCGACAGGATCGACTGCAGCACCCAGGTCAGCTCGACGTGGCGGCCATGATGTTCGAATGCATGCGGCGCGCGAATCAGGCTAAGGAAATTGGATGGCCCCGCCCAGCTGTTATAGCTGGAGAAAGGATCGAACCGTGGATCGTCCATCGCCAGCGACGTAAACGGATATTTAGCGAAAAACTTGCGCGTATTGAGCAAATAACGACGCAGCATCGAATCAAAAAACGGCCGATCGCCGACCTCGCATGCCATAACTCGCAGAAGCACATCGGACTGCACGCGCACGAACTGTCCATTCTGGTCTCTATCGTAGAAGAAATGATCCGTTTCATCGAAGCAATACCGGTACAAGCTATCCAGCGATTGCTCCGCCTTCGCTCTCCATTCCTCGCCCGACTCTCCCAGCTCCTCGGCCATCCGCGCCAAATACAGCCTTTGGCAGTAAACGTTGGCGGTAAGATCGGGAGCTAGAAACGGCAAGATCGGCGAGTCCGGATTGACCCGCGTCGCATCGCCGAGATGCGGCGTATCCGGCACATGCCAGAACCTGGGCGATAGATCATGTCCGGTATCAAAAGCGCTGAAAGCCTCCACGCAGCCAGTACCGAACGTATCGCGATATCTCACAAGCCATTCGTCATATCGGGTCATTGCCCCGTACATCGTCTTCAGAAATGACTTATCCCGGCCTTGCAGGGAATAGTGGTTCCAGACGGACCTGGCGAGCGGCGTGACGAGCTGGATTTGCCTATAGGAGGGGCCATGCTCCGTTATTTTATACGGAAGCATCCCATCCTCCCTTTGATGCTTGGCGAACGACAAATACGTCTCTTCGGATACCGAAGGCACGAAGCGCGAGAGCAGCTCGGCGTTAATCGTGCCGGTGCTCTCCAGCCAACAGCCGAGGTAAATGCCGCCTTCGTGCAAGATCGGCTTCTCTCCGCCCGTCGGCACGATGCAAGCAAGCAGCGAGCGCAAAGCGGCATAATAAACCTGCTCAAGCCGGCCTTGCGAGGACGCGAATTTCACCCCTGCCCGCTTCCATTCCGCGATAACGCTGCCATCGGATTCCTTGATCGGCTCGCCGATCCGTTCATCAACGGACAAGCTCCTTAATTTGTCCAGCAACATCGATTCACTCATCTTAGATCGTCTCCTTCGCGTATGCATAGCGAAACGAGCTGCCGCATGGGCAGCCCGTCTTACCGGTTACTCCTGATTGTTGTTGAAAATTTTCACCGTACCGTTATAGAACGACTTGACCGCTTCCTCCACGCTCTTGCGGCCGAAACCGATTTCGTACATGGTCGATTCCGCGAGCTTCGAATACTCCGTGTTCCCCGGAGGATTGTAGCTGACCGCGAACGGCTCGGTTTCCGTTGCTTTGGATACGCGGCTCGTGTAATCGTAGACGATTTTGTCGGCATCGCTAGCTTCTCCTTCGAGCAAAGCGCGGTTGGCTGCGGTTACGGGCACGCCGCGGTCGCTGCGGAGGATCTTCGCTACTTCCGGATCGTTAATGAAGAAGCTCATCAGCTGCGCTACCTCTTTCGGATGCTTAGTCTTCGCATACCCCGACAAGCCTTGGCTGGATTCGAAGACGACGCCGGTACCTTTGTCGCCGCGAGGCAGCTGCACCATAATGAGTTCATCCTGGGTCAAGCTTTGATGCGCGGCGAATTGGTTGGAAGGAATGAGACTCATCGCGACTTTGCCTGTAATGATCAATGATTTGCTCGTATCTCCTGGCGGATTAGACACTTGCAGCTCAGCCGGTACAACGCCGCCGGCTTTCGAAGTAACATCCCAATACTGGAACCATTTAAGCGCATCCGCCTCTTCGAAGCCCAATGTGCTATTGGCCATATCATATAACTGCTTACCAGATTGCTTTAATCCGATATCCATGCCATCGACGGTCAAGTTGTAAGTTCCATAGAAGCCGCTGCCGAGTTTATCGGAAATTTGTTTGCTGATCGCCGCATATTCTTCCCAGTTCCAGCCGTCCTGCGGAACGGGAATGCCGGCACGCTCGAACATCGATTTGTTCACGATAACGCCGCGCGCGTTCGCCCCTGCAGAGATATGGACGAGCTTATCGCTCAGCGTACCGTATTGGACCATCGTCTGATCCATATCCGACAAATCCAGCTCTTGCCCAACGTACGGCGTCAAATCCAGCAGCACGTCCTTAATCGCATAGTCCACGACGTTGCCGCCGAGGAAGAAAACGTCCGGCGCCGTACCCGAGGCCAGCTGCGTGTTCAGCTTGTCGAAGTAACCGGTAGAAGGAGAAAACTCGCCGACGATCTTAATATTCGGATGCTTGTCTTCGAACAGCTTAAGCGCTTGGTTCGTAATGTCCGCCCGCTTCTGGTCCCCCCACCACATGACGCGAAGCTCGACTTGCTCGTCGCCGCCGGTCGAAGTTCCTGTCCCGTTATCCTTCGTATTGCCGGAGTTCGAAGCGCCCGGGCTTCCGGTTCCGCCCGAGCAAGCGGTTAGCGCAACCATCATTAAAGCCAATATGCCGATCCATACGCTCTTTCTCTTCATTCTAACCAACCTCCCGATTTTTGTTGAATCCGTTTACATGACTAAGGTTAATCGCAAAGCGTCCATCTTGGAATTTGATTTCTTTAGGTCATCGCTTGTCTTTTTTTCGGATTGCGTACGATCGATAGCCGATTTATTTCAAACCGGTCGTCGCGATGCCCTCCATGAAGTACCGCTGGAAGATCAAGAAGATCAGCGTAATCGGCACGAGGGACAAAGTTGACATCGCAAGCAGCGCACCCCAGTCGGATTGGCCGGAAGGATCGAACAATGAACGAATGCCGAGCTGTACCGTAAACAATTTAATGTCGCTCAGATAAATCATTTGGCTGAAGAAATCGTCCCACGACCAAATAAATGTGAAGATGGCCGCGGAGATTAGCGCCGGCGTAAGCAGCGGCATGATGATCTTGAAGTAGATTTGGCGCTGGCTGCAGCCGTCGATCGTCGCGCTCTCGTCAAGCTCTCTCGGAATGCCGCGTATGAACTGCACCATCATGAGAATGAAGAATGAATCATGCGCCAGCCACTTCGGCAGAACGAGCGGAAAGTACGTATTGATCCAATGCAGCTCGTTATAAATAATGTATTGCGGGATGAGCGTGACATGGTAAGGCAGCATGATCGTAACGAGCATCAGCGCAAACCATACCTTCTGAAATTTAAAGCTCAACCGCCCGAATGCAAACGCCGCGAAAGAACATGTGACGACATTGCCAAGGACGCTAAGCACCGAAATCATCCAAGAGTTCGCGAAAAAGGTTCCGAATGAAACGTCCTGCAGACCTTGCCAGCCATTGCGGTAATTGTCTAGCGTAAATTCCTTCGGCCACAGACCGGTTTGCGTGAATATCATGTCGTTCGGCTTAAAGGAGCTGCTGATCAGCCAAAGCACGGGGTATAGCATGGCAATACCAAAGAGGATGATCAGCATGTGTTTCGAGAGTCCTATTGCTTTCATCTGCATCTGCTTCATCTCCCATCCTTGCTATCGCCATAGAATACCCAAAATTTGGACGTCATAAATACGATCGCCGTGAAGCCCCCAACGATAAGCACCATGATCCATGCAAGCGCGGAAGCATAGCCCATCTCGAAGAACGAGAAGCCTTTCATGTACAGGTACAGCGTATAGAACATCGTTGCGTCGAGAGGTCCGCCTCGTCCGTCGCCGATTACGAAGGCTGGCGTGAACGCCTGGAATGAATTGATGATGCTCATGACCAGGTTGAAGAAAATGACCGGCGTCAGCATCGGCAACGTAATGCGGAAGAAGCTTCGCGCTTTGCCGGCGCCGTCTACCTGAGCAGCCTCGTACAGATCGGCCGGAATTTGCTTCAGGCCGGCTAGAAAGATGACCATCGCCGATCCGAACTGCCATATCGATAATGTAATGATCGTATAGACGATGTAGTCCGGATGCGAGATCCATGAAGGTCCTTCGATGCCGAACCAGCCCAGGAAACGGTTAACCAGTCCGCTGCCGTCGAAGATCTGCCTCCAGACGATCGCAATCGCAACGCTGCCGCCAAGCAACGAAGGCACATAATACACGGTGCGGTAAATGCCCAGCGCCTTAATGCCTTTGTTAAGCGCCATCGCCACGAGCAGCGCGAACGCGAGCCGGAGCGGCACGGATAGAAACACGTATTTGAAGGTAAGCCACAAGGAGTTCGTGAACGTTTGGTCATCGGTAAAAATCGTCACATAGTTGGACAACCCGACCCACTTCGGTGCGGTAAGCAAGTTGTATTTCGTTAGGGACAAATAGAGCGAGCCTAACATGGGACCGAGCGTAAGGCAGAAAAAACCGATCAGCCACGGCAATAAAAATCCGTAAGCGGTCAGGTTATGCTGCTGTGGTTTTATTTTTCGCGTAGCTCGCATGGAAGCGGCCTCCTTTCCTGTTGTACGCCCATTATAGGCGACGGAAGAAGGCCGATGAATGCTATTTATTCGGGATGTCGCTATCGATTTTTACAGATGCCGTTTTTCGCTGCCGGTACTCCGAAGGACTTGTCCCGAACATCCGCTTGAACCTGGAACTGAAGTAGCTGGCATTGGAGAAACCCGTCAGCTCCGCAATGTCCCACAACCCAAGAGCGGTGTCCTCCAGCAGGCGAACGGCGTGCGCCATGCGCGTTTCGTTCAAATACTGGATGAACGTCTTCCCTACTTTGTTTTTGAACATTTCCGAGAAATAAGACGGGTTGTAATTGAACTTCTCCGCAATCATCGTCAAATTCAGGTCGTACATATAATTTTCTTCGATAAAATGGCACGCAGCCTCGATGAATCTGGTTTCCTCGCCTCCCGATTCATCGGCCGATAGCCGAATGACTTTGTCGGCAATCCGGCTAAGGAAACGAAGCGCCTTGTCCGGCGTGTCCAAGCTTAGCACCATGTCGGGTCTTAGCCATAGCTGCTCGTCCGCTTCGAGAGAGAGCCCCGCTTCGCCGGCGATCGGCTCGAGCATGAGATACAGCTGGAATACCGTCTTCACAAAGGCCGGCTGCGAGGATCGGAAAGCTTCCTCTAGCTCCCGTCCGACCTCACGCTTGAACGTCTCCATTTCTCCTCGAACCACATACCTCTCAATGAGCTTTACGGTATTTTCCGATAGCAGGCTTTGGCCGGATGCTGACTTGGCGTCCAACTGCTTGATCGTATCGGGCATATTCCAAGCTGCGAGAGCAGACAAGAATCCGCTCTTCCAGCTCTCGAAGCCCGTCACAGGCTGGCCTTCGCCAAGCTTGATTTCAAAATCCATAAACGCCGCAACGTTATCCCGAAGCGCCTGCGAGATGGAAGCAAGCACCCCATCCTCGGCCGCAACGGCAAAAAACATGAAGCCGGGGTACATCGCTTCCCGAAAGGCATGAACACGGCCTTCGAACTGGTCGGCGATCTCGCGGCACAGAATATCAAAGGGCAAACGAAACTTGTCGGGCGTACGCGCCTGTTCTCCATCCGATGCCAGCATAGGCCGCAAGCCTGCCGCCATGAACCGCACCTCGCGCGTATGCCACGAATCGAGCTCGAATAATCGCGAGCGATGCCGCATGAAGCTGTCCAGCTCCGGCTGTTCTTTGACGAGCTGTACGATGTAATGCTCCTTCATTTCTTTGTAATATTGCGACAGGCGCCAACGAGTCACCGATTCCTGATCCTGGCTGCGCCGCTCGTTATCCAGCTCCTGCTTTACTTTCGTCACGGCATTCGCCAGCTCATCCCTTGCCACCGGCTTCAACAAATAATCGCGTGCATGGTTGCGTACTGCCGACTTTGCATAGTGAAAGTCTTCATAGCCGGTAATAACAATCGTACGTAGCGTTGGATATTGCTCACGGCACGCATCGAGAAAGGCCATGCCGTCCATGGCGGGCATATTCATATCGGTCAGAACGACATCAATCGCTTCATGAGCCAAACAATCCAGCGCCTCTTTCCCGTTCGACGCCTCTCCGGCTATTTGGAAACCAAGGCTTTGCCAATCAATCTTAAGACGCAGACCTTGGCGAATTTCCTGTTCATCGTCTACGATCAATACTTTATACATGGCGTTGCTCCTCCTGTTCGGGCAAGATCAGTTCAATCGTCGTACCGCGTCCGTCCTGGCCAGCTTCGATCTGTACATCGAATAGCGAGCCGTAATAGAGACGGCACCGCGCGAGCACATTGCCAAGTCCAACCTGTCCCCCGCTGGAATTCAAAATATAATCAAGCTGGGCGCTGGCCGATTGTTCGACCAGCTTGCGCCGCAGCGCTTCCGGGATACCCGGGCCCCTGTCGGATACGGTTAGATGGACGCGGCCTAATCTGCGTCTCACTCCGATATGCACATAAGCTTCGGTGCCGCCTGAATAGCTGTATTTCACGGCATTTTCGATCAGCGGCTGCAGGATGAACTTAATGATAACGAGTTGGCCGACATCCTCCTCGTCGATCTCGATGTGCAGTTTATGTCCGAACCGAATTCGCAAAATGGATACATAATAGCGAACATACTTGAGCTCTTCGTCCAGCCGTATCAAATCCTCGTTGATCCGAAGCGAGAAACGCATCATTTTGCCAAGCGATTCGATGACCTCCACCGTATCGTCCGTTCGTTTCTGAATGGCAAGGCTGCTCATGAGCTCCAGCGTATTGAATAGAAAATGCGGATTGATCTGCATGAGCAATGTTTTGTATTCCGCTTGCTGGCGCAGCAGCTTGAGCTCGAATTCGTCTTTGATATGACGCCTCAGCCTGACGACCATCTGCCTGAACGTCGAGCTGGCATAATCGATCTCGTTGCGAATGAACTTCGCCGGAGGCACGCGGCTTTCGGCGACTTCGAAGTCGCCGCGCTCCACGTAGCGCATGGCGGTAATGAGCCTGGAAAGCGGTTTCGTAATCCCGTGCGACAGCCACGTGGCAAGCAAGATCGAGAGAACGATCAACACTAACGCAAGAATGAAGATCGTATTGCGAAGCTTCATTAGCGGCGCATAGAGATCCTTCTCGGATACGAACCCGATGAGCATCCAGTTCGTCTTGGCGAGCTTTTTGTACACGAGAATCTCCTTGGCTCCTTGTTCGCTCTTCACGTACACGACGCCTTGCTTGCCGGTTCCCGTCCGGATGGCATCCACGGCTTTCTTCATATTCGCATGCGCCACATACTCCGACTGGCTCAGCATCGGCTGGCCGTCTTGATCGAGCAAATAAATGCTGCCGCCCGTACCCAGATGGATTCTCTCCAACGGATCGAGAAAGTAATCGGCCGTTACGTTCACTTTCATGATGCTTTTCGCGTTGCCGGGCTCGAACGCACCGATCGGCATCAGCATGCCGATAACCGGATTCGGGTTATTGTTGCGCAGCTCGGCGGCATCCTGCCCGGCAGGCACCCAATATTCGTAGTCATGAATGAAATCTTGATACCAAGGCTTGTCCACGAGCGTTTGATCGAAGACGACCTGGTTGCCGCTGCTCACCCACATCCCTTCGCGGCGGTATACCGTAACCGAAGAAACGCTGCTATAACTGTTGGTTGTTTGCGTTAGAAATTGGCTCATGCGGTAATGGGCGGAATTTTTTTCCCCGGAGCTGGCATCCGGATCGGAGATCAAGGCATCCCAGTTCTTGGTCGTGTCGCTATTGAAAACGATGGATGCAAGGTCGTATACCTGCGTCTGTACCATGCTGATATAAGAGCCGTATTCATCCATCTTCTCAAGTGCGGACGATTCGATATGGTCGCGGATCATAGAACGCGATTGGTTGAAAATAAGGATGGACATCGTGCAGAAAGCGAGCACAAACAGCAGCACGAAGATTGCGATCAAGCGGTTGCGAAGCGAATAAAACACCGTTTTCCCCCTCTCCATCCCGCAGGCATCGGCAGCAGGACCGGACATAACGCTTTGTGAACCCCATTATATAGACAACCGGCCATTGTTCCAAGTGGCAGTATTCATTTAAAGGGGAATTCATGTGCAGCCGACAATGAAAAAAACGCAAGCCACGAGGCCTGCGTTACGATACATTATTGGCAAAACTATGAGTTGAAATGGTGACATCGTGCCCTATCCTTTCACCGCGCCAGCCGTCATTCCTTCTATGAGGAAACGCTGCAAAAATACGAATATGATGACTACGGGGAGCACGCTTAATACGGATGCCGCCATCATGCTGCCCCAATCCGTCTGATACAATCCTTTGAATAAACTGACGCCGGGCGTCAGCGTACGATGTGCCTCGTCATTAATGAACACAAAGCCGAACATAAACTCGTTCCATGAATTCAAGAAGGCGAACAGCGAAGTAGCTACCAAACTTGGCAACGATACGGGAAGCAGTATTCTGAAAATAATGCCGATCCGCGAGCATCCGTCGATCTCCGCGGATTCCTCCATTTCATAAGGAATCGTATCGAAGAATCCTTTCATCATGAAGGTGCACAGAGGAACCGTAAACGTCGTATACGCTAATATAAGCGACCAATAGGAATCAATAAGATGCAAATTTTTCATCACGAGATAAAGCGGAATGAGCAGCAGCACGCCGGGAATCATCTGCGACAGCAGCATGGCGACGCTGAATACTTTGACCCCTTTAAATCGGATAAAGCGGCTTAACGCGTAACCGGCGAATATGGAGATCATTAAGGATGCGGCTGTCGTTACGACTGCGATAAACACGCTATTTTTAAAGAAGGTTATGAAGGCCGATCCGTTCAATACATTATCAAAATGTTTCAACGTAGGCTTGGAAATAAAGAAGCTCGGATTCAACGTTCTTATTTCAGTATCCGGCTTCAAGGATGTTACAAACATCCATAGGAAAGGAAACAAACAATAAAATGCAAAACCTAATAGAACGACATAGGTTATCACGGTCATTATTCGTTGTTTTCGACGGCTCATTAACATCGTTGCTATCACTCCCATCCGGACCTGACTATGTCCGATTTCTCCTTTGGCTGAACATATAATATAGAATGAACCCGCTGATCATAAATCCGAGCATCATAGACGCCAACGCGGAAGCATTTCCGAAATTGTAGGATTCCATCGCATAACGGTAAATCATGATGGGCAGCGTTTCTGAAGCATACAGCGGACCACCCTCCGTCATCACCCAAATGAAATCGAAATTGACTGCCGTCCAAATGACATGAATGAAAATAATGGTAATCGATACAGTCTTCAGCTGAGGCATGACGATTCGGAAAAACCGGGTACGCACGCCTGCACCGTCGATCGCAGCAGCCTCAAGCATATCGCGCGACACGGATTGAAGACCTGCCAGCAGGCTGATGGTGAAGAAAGGGAAGCTTCTCCATACGTTAACGAAAACAACGGTCAGTAATGCGGTATCGAGCTCGCCGAGCCAATAGTACGGCTGGTCAATAATACCGAGCTTCGTCAACCACAAATTAATAATGCCGTAATCCGGCGTCAGCATCCAAGTCCAAGTCATCCCCGCGATAACAATGGGAACCACCCAAGGAATAATAATAATCGCTCTGAATAGGGCTCGTCCCTTCACTTGCTGGTTCAGCGCCACAGCCGATATAAGCCCCATCGCATATTCGCCCGCGACCGAGAGTACGGTCCACACAACGGTATTCCATAGCGCCTTCAAGAAATATTCGTTTTGAACGGCTTCCTTGAAATTGCTTAAGCCTGAAAACCCGCTTAACGTTTTATTCAGCAAGTTTTTAAAATGAATACTATCCCACAACACCGTTAATAACGGATAGGCATTCAGCAGAACAAAAAACAAAGCGGCAGGAAGGATAAACCAATAAGCTGCCTTCCTCAACTTTCTCTCTCTAAGTGTCATTCTCGTCTGGCGTGCCGCTCCTTGCCGAGCTTGGGCAGCCTTGGGCATTTCAGTCTGGTTACTCATGTCTCTCACCGCATTCTGTTGGAATGGAAAGGGCAGGCGAAGCCTGCCCGGTCATACGCTTATGAGGTTCTGTCCGTTTCCTATTTGCCGCTTAGCTCATTCGTCGATTCAAGACTTTTGTTGATCGCTTCGGCCAGCCACTGGGCTACCGTCTCTGGCGAATCGTTTTTCAGCATCGCTCTGGCAAGCGCATCCTCCATCGCTTTCGTAATACCTCCAAGCGATACGGTCGGGAAAACGATCCCTTGATCGGCAAGCGCCATAAAGTCTTTGCCCCAACCGGTTTCACTGACAACGTCGCTGCGCGGAGCCTTCGACGGGTTAACCGTTGCTTGATAATCTGCGCTCATCAGGAATTGAGCAAATTCCCACGTTGCATCGAGGTGATCGGAATTGTACACGTAAAGCGGCGCGATTTCCATGAATGTCGCAGGCGTGTTTTTGTATGGCGGCGCAGCTACCTTCACGTCTTTCATGCCTTCAGGATTTTCAGTGCTGCGGCCTTCGATCCAAGGACCGTTTACGACCATCGCGTATTGACCGAGAACGAAGTTTTGATCCTCTTCTTCCCAACCCCATGTTTTGGCATCGGCCGTAATCGTCTTACTTGCTTGCAGATCTTGATAGAACTTGAACACTTCGGCGGCTTTAGCCAGCTCATCCGCATTGTCCAACCACGTATTCTTGAATTTGCCGTCATCCATTTTCTTCGCTAGCTGAACGTCGTTTTGCGCAAGATACATAATCAGCTCTTGCGGCGAGCGCACGCCTGCACCGGCAATGCCGTAAGCTTCTTTGCCGGTCTTTTCTTTCACGACCGGGCCCATAGCCATCAGCTCATCCCATGTCTTCGGCGGCGCGTCGTAGCCTGCGTCTTTGAGCAGCTGCTCATGATACAGAAGCGCGCGAATGCCCAAGTAGTTAGGTAACGCCATCACTTTGCCGTTTACTTTAAGCGCATCCCACACATTATCGTACACTTTGCCTTTGTCCGCCCATTGATCAACGTAAGGCGTCAGGTCCGCCAATGCGCCGAAGTTGTTGAATTCGCCGAACCATTCGGCAAGTCCCCAACTAATATCCGGCGCATCGCCGGCATTGATGGAGGCAACCAGCTTATCATGCAGGATGTCATACGTAATGACTTGAAGGTCGACGGTGATGTTTTCATGCGAATCGTCGAATTCCTTCACCTTCGACTGAATCGCTTTTCCCTCATCCGTGCTCGGGTCTAGCGCCGCCCAAAACTTCAGATTTACTTTCTCCGCCGCAGGCTTCTCGGTCGCCGCGCTTTCATTGCCGCCTGTATTGGCTGCATCCGCACCGTTGTTGCCGTTGCTGCCGTTATCCTCATTGCCTCCGCAAGCCGAAACCAATAAAGCGAATACCATCGAAACCATCATAATAGCGATACTCTTGTTAGCTTTCATGCATGGATCCCCTCTCGTTTGTTGTTCCTTACATGTATCATTCTAGCCTGTGGGCATCACGGATCCTATGCGACAATCTTCGCAGCAATGTTGAATATATTAGGATGGCTGGGACTGCCTATATTGGGAAGGCTGCTGCCCAACGATCTTTTTGAACACTTGGCTGAAATATCGTTGATCCAAGTAACCGACCTGCTCGGCGATCTCGTAGGTTTTCAGACCCGTCTCCCTCAGAAGACGCTTAGCATGGGTAATGCGTATGTCGGTTACGAACTCCATGAAGCTTTTATTCGTCGATTGTTTAAAAAGCGTGCAGAAATAGTTTTTGTTCAGGAAAAACCGCTGCGAAATATCGTCTAACGTTACGGTTCTATAATTTTCCTCGATATAACGGCATATGACCTCAATCAACGGCTTACCGTTTTTCATGCGCGCATCTTTGGCGGATAACGCCAAGAGCCGCTCGAATATTTTCGCCAAAAGCTCCTTCACCTGCATCACGTTCATTTCCTGCAGCTTGCTTCTGCCTTCGCTTACCCACACCAAAATTTGCTCATCCCTGCTCCTGGTCTCGATTTTCTCCAGCAGGTCGGATGCTGATTTTTTCAATTCGATCCCTCTAATGCCAGCCAGAGCTTTGTCCTCGAAAGCATCATTCAGTCTTGCCATCAAGCTCTTCTCGTCACGCAAAATGCCGGTTTCCAGCTGTGTTTCGACGAGCAGCGCCATATGTCTCCATAGGTCCAAATAGTTTTTGGCATACGCCGCTCCTTGGTCGCCCGCTTGCGCAGCGCCGTAACAAACGATCGGCTCATGATCATCCAAAGCCATGGAGTCAAGCGCATGGGAAGCTTCCCGATACGCTGCCGACAGCTTGGACAGCCGCGTTTTGTGCATGCTGACTCCAATTTTGGCTTCCACTTGAACATACGTCCGCAGCGACTGGATCAGCTTATGGAGCTGAACGGCCAGCCTGTTATCCTGCTTCTCATGGGACGAATAGATCAGAACGATTTCGTTCGATTTCGTCAGCTGTCTATAAATAATGAGCTTCGCGGACAACCCGAACGATTCGCTCAATATATTGCGAATGGCAAAGTGGAAAACTTCTCGATCCCCCTTGTATCTGGCCTGTACTTTCTCATCTTGATTCAGCAGCCTCAATACGGTTAAGTAATAACCGTCCTCGGGCAGCTCAATCTGCAGCTTCTCGGATCGAACGAACAGTTCATTCTCGTCGATCTCGCCCGAGCTGACCGCATGCGTGAACAATTCGTCCGTCAGCACGGTTAACCCCGAGCGAAGGACCGCCTTTTGCCGGATTTGCTCGGTTTTGGCAGCCGAATTGATATGAATTTTCTCAACCACTTTATCGAGCACTTGCAGCAGTTCCGCCTCTTGCACCGGCTTTAATACGTAATCGAAGGCGCCATGAAGAAACGCCGATCGCGAATATTCGAAATCACCGTAACCGCTTAACACAATTACTTCCGCCGTATTGCCGGTTCGCCTCAACCATTCCATGAACTGGAGGCCGTCCATAATCGGCATTCGAATATCCGTCATTATCATTTGGGGGTTATGCGCATTCACAAGCTGAATCGCCTCATTGCCGTTCAAGGCATGGCCGACAATCATCCATCCCAGCTGCTCCCAAGGAATGATCGCCTTGAGGTGATCATACACGGCAGATTCATCGTCCACTATCAATACTCTCATGTTCGTTATTGCCTCCTTTGCGCAGCGGAAGTTCGCATACGATAAGTGTTCCTTTGGCAGCCCGGCTAATGACAGAAACGCCATATGCTTCTCCGCATATTAACCGGATACGCTGATTTACATTGTAGAGCCCGATCGAGGTTCTTCTCGTGAGGTCCTGCGCCGTATGGCCCGCGAGCCGATCGCGAACGCCATCAAGCTCTTCCTCTGTCATTCCAACCCCGTTATCCGCCACGTATAAATACAAGATGCCGCGCTCCTTGTCCACACGTCCGCCAATCCGAATGAAGCCTTTATGGCTTACGCTCGGGTTAATCCCATGCTCTACGGCGTTCTCCACCAGCGGCTGCAAGATTAGCTTGGGAACGGCGTATTCCCGAATTTCCGGGGTTATCGCCAAATTGAAAGAAATACGGCCTGCAAACCGTTTGCCGATAATAACCAAATAATTGCGAACATGCATCGTTTCTTCTTTGACGGTAACCCATTCGCTAGCCAGCCCCATATTGTACCTGTACATGTTGCTCAGGCTTTGGCAGATCAGCTTCAAATCCGGAACACGGTTCATATCCGCAATGCCCGACATCATCTGCAGCGTATTAAATAAGAAATGGGGCGATATTTGCGCTTGTAGAGCCATAATTTGCGATTCTTGATTCATAAGCCTCAGCTTCAAATCATGTTCGATCATTTGCTGAATCGTTTCGGCCATTCGATTGAATTGATTGCCTAGAAATCCGATTTCATCTTGGGAATGAACCTCGACTCTCGCATCGTAATCGCCGATCTGGATCCGGGTCATTTTCCGATGCATATTGACGATAGGTTTCGTGATTCCGAAGCTAAGAAAGAATGAAATCACTAGCGCCAGCACTACAGAGATGCCAACCGCGATAATAGCAAGCGTTCTGTACCATAGCAGCTTCGGATTAATTTCATACGTGTAATTCAAGGCGAGACCGCTGCTCTCCAGCGGCACAGACATATGGATGACATTGCGATTGCCCGCATTGTCGCGGAATTCCGTTCCTGTGAGCGATGGCAGCGTATGATAGGAAACCCGATTGTTATTTTCGATAATCGAGATTTGTCCCTTGTAAAAGCTGTTGTACCGTTCAACCAACTTGCGGAAGTTTTGCTCCTTCATATCAATGACAAGCAAGCCCACCGGCTTCCCGAGCGAACGAACGGGAAACAAATATTGAATAATCGGTTCATTATAAACGCTTTCATATCTTAGAATCGTCGTAGGCCGATCGTCCTTGGAGCGAGAAATCGCAAGCAGCGACTGAATATAGGGCTGCTCAAGATGCGGATACAGCTTAGGAAAGAAGCTTCCCAACTCCACGCCGTCATTCCGTTGCAGACTCATCCCGATAATGTCCGTTAACCGGGACTGATTATAAACGCTTAGAAAAAACTCTCTGATATCTTTGACCGTATCATAGGTTCTGCTGTCGGTCAGAAACTCCTCGTCTCGCGCAATACTGCGAATCAGATCTGGATTGGAGTAGATTTGGTAAGCGGTTTCATTTAAATTGCGGGCGTACTCATCGATTGCTTCTTTCAAATCCTCTTCTACCCGCACGCGTGCGAAATCACGATCGTCTTTTATCGTCTGCGACACCTGATACAAGATAATGCCCGACGTTATGGATAATGGCAAGGCGGTTGAAATCAGCATCGCCAAAAATATTTTCAATTGAATCCGTTTGGATTTCATAGCTTCACTGTCCTTCGCTAGAGCATCTAGTTATCCTACTACATTATCTTACTGTGAAAAAGAATACCGTTCATTTTTTTCATCCTTTTGTTTAATATATTCAGGTTATACGATCATTCAAATTTGCCGCAACAGCTGATTAAGCGCGACAGTATTTTTAGAAAAGTTACTTGATAAGGAAGAATAAGCCTTACATAATAGAGTTGTGATTATCGACAGGACAACCTAACAACCTTTTAGGAGGACCAAAATGAACTTTTCGAAGCTGGAAGCTTATCTGGATCGTTTTTATACAGAAAAAAACATTCCAGGCTTAGGTTTTGCCATGTACTACAAGCACGAGCCTGTGTTTGAGCATTATGCAGGATTTTCGGATGTTGAAAATCAAGTCCGTTTCGGACCCAACACGCTTTTTCGGCTTTACTCCGCAACGAAGGTTATCACCTGTACGGCCCTTCTCCAGCTATTCGAGGCTGGAAAGTTTAAATTAAGTGATCCGCTCCACGCTTATATTTCTGAATACAAGAATATGAACGTTCGGCATATTCGGAAGGATGGATCGGAGGAAGTTCGCCCTGCGAATAACGATATCACGATTGAGCATTTGTTCAGCATGACGGCAGGCCTTGACCAGCGGGATACCGAAGAAACCCGGAAAGTAATTGAGGCATCGGGCGGCGAAGGCAAAACGCTGGATGTCATCCGGGCGCTCGCGAAGGAGCCGCTGATCTTCGAGCCGGGCACGCATTTCAAATACGGTGCAAGTCATGAGGTGCTGGGGGCGCTTATCGAGGTGCTGTCGGGCAAAACTTTGGGAAGCTATTTCAAGGAGAATATTTTTGACAGAATCGGTATGAGCGAAACGTCATTTGACCTGAAGGATGAGAAGCGCTTCTGCAAGCTATACAACAACTTCGACGGGAAGACGCATACGGCCGAGAGCATTGGCGAGACCTTCGTTATCCATCCCGGCAGCGCTTATGAAAGCGGCGGCGGCGGACTCTACTCAACCGTATCCGATTACATATTGTTTGCTGAGGCATTGTGCAATTATGGTGTGGCGTTGAACGGCGAGCGCATCCTTAGTAAAGAAACGGTTAATACGATGAGGACCAGGCGTTTGTTCAAAGAGGCGCAGCAGGATTTCGCCAATTTCGGAGGAGTGAGCAAGAGCGGCTACAGCTATGGTCTTGGTGTACGAACGCTGGTGGACCGCGAGGAAAACAACGCGTTGAGTCAAAACGGCGAGTTCGGCTGGGACGGTGCCCGCGGTTGTTATGTGGTCATTGATCCAGAGGCGGAAATCACGCTGTTCTATGCGCAGCAAGAAGGCGGGTCGCCGTGGTACCGCTGGCACGGCACCATCCGCAACTATGCGTATGCCAGCGTCTGGGGCGACTAATAACGAAAGAGCCTATCAAAAGCCGCAACCGGCATTTGATAGGCTCTTTATTTTCGATTACAAACAGCTATACACGACATTTCTCAACCGAGGATGCACGTACGGCTCCTGATTGTTCAGCAGATGCTGGGCGTACATGACGGTCAGCTGCGATTCCGGATCGATGATGGCCATGCAGCCGGCGGCGCCGCTCCAGCCGAATTCGCCGATCGGACTCAGCGAGCCGCTGTCCGCTTTGGCGATATGCGTACGAACGCCTAGCCCGTAGCCGTACCCCTTCAGCTGATCCCAAGCGTAATCGCCGCGCATGCCTTCGGTCAAATGATCCGTGCGCATCAGATCCACCATCGCCGGCGATAGGATGCGTACGCCGTCCGGACTTGTTCCATGATTAGTCAACGCGTTAAGGAACAGCGCATAGTCGCTCACGGTAGACAGCAGCCCCGCCCCGCCGCTCTCGAGTTCCGTTCCGATGCGGAAGCCGTTGCCGTCCTTGCGCACGGGCTTGCCCAGCTCATCGTTATACTCATATTGCGGAGCGAGACGACTCTGTTGATCTTCCGAGAGATCGAAGCCCGTATCTCGCATGCCAAGCGGGCCCGTAATCTCGTCTCGGATATACGCGCCGAAGCTTCGCCCGTCTACAACCTCGATGAGTGCTCCGAGCACATCATGGCATACACTGTAACTCCAGCGGGTGCCCGGCTCGAACAGCAGCGGCTCCTTGGCGATCGCCTCCGCGAGGGCTCGTGTCGGCAATTTGCCTACTGTTCGTTCTACAGCCTGCTGGATAGAAGGAGCGCCGAGATCATAAGAGAAGCCAGCCGTCATCGTGAACAGATCACGAACCCGAATCGGCTTCTCCGCTCTCTCAAGCACGACTTCGCCTCCTGGAAGCCTCTTCTTTACGTTCATCTCGGCGTATTCCGGCAGGTAGACCGACAGGGGGTCATTCAGGTGGATGGCACCCTTCTCAACGAGACGAAGCGCCGCCACGCAGGTCATAATCTTCGTCATGGAATAAATATTGAAGATCCTTCCGTCGAGGATTGGCGTTTCCTCTTCCAGGTTGGCGAAGCCGCTCCGGTAACGGAATACCGTTTCGTTGCGGTGCATGACCAGAACCTCCGCCCAAGGGATACGCCAAGCGGTCATGCGCTCAATAAATGAAGCTAACGGTTTGAAGTCCATATCGTTCATCCTTTTTGTATAATGTAGTCGTCTAGAAAATGTCGCTCATTCGTTCAATTATAATCGATCACCACCATTTGATGGCACTCCAGTACGGGAACCGTGTACGTAACGGTCCCGTCCTCGTAGCTGAACGGCAACGGCGTCATCTGAGGCGCCAAGTACACCCGGCTCACGGGACTTGCCGTCCGAACGGAAGCCCTTACATCGTAAATCGGAACGATATCCTCAATGACTTCGATACCTTCGCAACGGCGAACCGGAGACGCATAGAGCAGGTGATTGACCAGCCGCTTCTCTTCCTTCTGCTCTTGGAGCGTGACAATGCCTTGCGCAGGCAGACTCGTTTGCAGCGTCTTGCCGGGCAGCAGACGATTCAATGCATGCAGCACCGCTTCCTTCAAGATCAGACTGCCTTTGGTTGCATAATCCTCGAATACATTCCACGCGATATAGATTCCGCTGCCGCTCTCTACCATGCCCGGCCCGCCGTAAGTGAAGCTGCTTGGCGTATGCTGATGCGAACAGAACGTGAATGCGTCGCGGTTGAAGTACGGATCCTCGCGCCTTCCAAGCAAGGTCCCGCCGTCCAATTCGATCTTCTGTCCCTGCGCGTAAAAAATATAGGACGCTTCACCCAAGCTCTCCGGCTGGAAGAAAGGGCGGAAATAATCGGGACGATACGGGTTCGTGCCTAGATACCGCACGCCAAGGTCGATCGCGAATGCATTGCCCTCCGGATTCAGTCCGGACCAGCCCGTTGCGAGAATTTTGCCGCCCTGCTGCAAGTAAGACTGCAATTTCCCCCGCAGCTCATCGCCAACTTCTACGTAATCCGGTAATATCAACACTTTATAAGTCGAAAATTCATGTTCCGTATCGATAACGTCGAACAGCATTTTCCCTTCAAGCAGCATGCGTACAGCTCCAGCATCCGAATTCGACTTGCGCGCCTCCGACTTCGAATGCATGCCGGTCGCTTCAAGCGACAGAAGGGCCACATCGGCGACGTTCGTCGCCTTCACGCACCAAGCTTCCTTGCTCTCGACCTCGCGATAAGCCGCGCCGATCAAGGCATAGGTCGCTTCGTCCATATGACCGTCCGGATGCAGCTGATCTCCGATCGAGCATCTTGCGCCATTGGCTATGCTGAGCGCCGCTTCGTAACGAAGCGCGTTCGGGTGCTTATAGCCGCCGAATTCCCCCCACGACGTATGGAATTTTCCCGTCATGCCGAGAAAATCGACGCCAAGCGTCTGCGCATACCGGGCCGACAGCGGGAAGTGATCGTAGCCCCATCCGCCCGTCGGCAGCGATTCCAGCTCCAGGTGGCTGTTCATGGCTGCCAAGTCGCGGCGGCCGCGCGCGATATGCCCGCCATTATGGAAGATCGGCATACCCGGCTTGACCGATTCGACCGTTTCCTTCACCTTTGCCGTATAGCCCGCATACGTGTTCTCCCATAGTTGCCGCATCGCCTTCGCATCGCGCGGATCGATCCCTTGCTCCTGCGCGCTCTGAACGCAATTATGGCAGTAGCATTTGCGCACCCCGACGATATCGAGGAACAAGCCGTCGGCGTCATAGAGCGACAACGTCTCGCGGATCTGATCCAGCAGGATATCCAGGTAAGGCGAATTCATGCAAAACTGGTGATAACCCGGCTCCATGAAGCCTTTGACCCAATTTGTATGGTCATTCTCGTCGCGAATGAGCCATTCCGGATGGCGTCTCGCTAACTTCTCGTCGAGTCCGGCCGATAAGTATACGGGCGTCTTGACGTCAATCTCATGTGCCGCCTCAATCGTTGCCGCAAGCAGATCGAAGCCGAGTCCCGGATGAATCTCGTTCGCTTCCGTTGGATGATAAGCCCAGCCATGATGGCATTTGGAGAACAAAGTAATCGAATCGACGCGCCCCAGCCGCAGCATATCCTGAAACTGCTTTTTGTCAAAACGGGCTCCGATCGGCGCAATCGCCTCGGAGGTGTGAAAATCGAGATGGACTTGACGGAATCGCATAAGCTATATCTCCCTTTCCGGTTCGTATAGCTTAACTATATAAGCTCAGCGGCTCAGCGCACAGGTTCATAAGCGACTTTTTATAGCACGATTTCTACCTTCCGGATCGTAAGGCATGCTAGAATAAGATAAAGATTCCTTATGTAAAGGAGATGGCTGGACATGCAATGCCTGGAACTAACGATTCCTCCGCTGCCGCAGCTATTACTGATTGGCCACGCCTTCTGGCCGCCCGGTCAACAGCACTTTGTCCGGTCATTCGATGTATACGACATGCTGTTCGTCATGAAAGGAACGTTGTATATAACGGAAGATGACGTGCCCTACGAAATCAAGGAAGGCTCCATGCTTGTGCTCGAACCGAACCGGACGCATGTCGGGCATCGCCCATGCGAAGAGACAACCGAAATCATTTGGATTCATTTTGTTCATCCAGAGCCTGTTCGAACGATCGACAGCGGGCACATCCCTTGGTCGCACCCTTCTGCCAAAGGTACGAATCACGATGTCGAACCGCACCGGCAGGTCATGTATATTCCGAAGTTCACAAGCGTGCACGCCCCGGACATCCTCCCGTTCCTCCAGCGGATGCTGGAGCTGCATCATACGTTATCGCCCGCAAGCTCCTTGCCGCTGCAGACGCAGCTGGCCGGCTTGTTCGTAGCGTTGCAAACGGCCGTGCATAACAAGTATGTTCCACGCTCCAGATTGCTCTGCGATCAAACGATTGCCTACCTGCAGCAGCATCTGACCCGGCCTTTCGACGCGAAGCATATGGCGCAGAGTCTGCATTTTCATTTCGACTATCTCGCCCGATGCCTCAAGAAATATACGGGCATGAGCCCGCTTCAATACTTGCATGATCTGCAAATCAAGCAAGCCAAATCGCTGCTGGAGGGCACGGAGCTCTCCGTATCCGAGATCGGCCAACGCATCGGCATCGAGAACGCCAACTATTTCATTCGCTTGTTTCGCAAACAAACGGGAATGACGCCGGGACAATACCGGTCTGCCCGAATAGGCCGAGCTTAAGCAAGTAACTACTTGGCGGAATGTTGCAGCGCCGATCGGTAGTCCAGCGGCGTCATGTTTTTATGTTTTTTGAACAGTTTGCAAAAGTATGGGGCGCTTAGTCTCCCTACCTCGCGGGCGATCTGTCCCACCGATTTGTCCGAGTTCCCCAATAAAACGCACGCTTCGCGAATTCTTCTAACCGTGACGTAATCCGTAATGGATACGCCGGTGTATTGCTTGAACAGATGGGATACATAGTAGGAAGACAGGTGCAGCTCTCCGGCCAGCTGTTCCAAACGGAACGGCTCCCTGAAATGTTCCTCGATCCAATCCATAATGGCTTCGATATGACTGGTTTTCTTCACGGACCAGCCTTCCGGCGGCAGCTCCGCATGGGTGATGACCGACAACTGGAGATGACGCAACAAGGCAATCATGAACAAGATGCGCGCCTCTTCCAGATCATCCCCCGCTTCCCGAATAGCCCCTGCATGTCCCTCCATCAGTCCACACATTCGGCTTTCCGCAAATGCGAACTTCGGCGTGGGCAAAGCACCTTTGGCCAGCAAATGAAGAAAGGATTGAAGCTTCGGATAAGGAGTGAGGTAAGGCTCCAAGTACCGCGGATCAAAGGTAAGATTGCTTCGTACATACTTGGCGTCTTTACGGCTCGGAATTTCCACCCGGTGCAGCTGGTAAGGCTGGAAGCAGAATAACACGCCGCCCTCCAATTCATAGCTGGCGCCCTCTACCTCCACTAGACCTTGGCCCTCATGAATAAATAACAACTCCAAACCTTGATGCGCATGGAATTTGAGAAAATGATCATCATTCCACTCATCCCGAAACGCAAAGTGGAAGCTGCTGTGACCTAGGTCCACGTGCTCGATGCGAGAAGCCAATTCTATCGCCCCCTACGTTACGAGAATCGCAATTCAGCTATATTTTAGCACAACCTAGAATCATTCGTCCGGTTATATAATGGAGGCAGCTTTTCACAAAAGAAATGGAGGTTGCCGCCATGTGGGCACAAGCGATCGAAGACGCGCTGACTGTCGTTTCCCGAAATATCGAACGGTTCGAAGACCAGTTTCCCCTTACGAGCTCCCAAGGAAACCGAATCTACCGATTGACTCCGAACAATGATTGGACCGAAGGTTTCTGGAGCGGACTTCTCTGGCTGTCTTATGAATACACTAACGATTCCCGTTATAGAAATGCCGCTATGAACACGGTAGCCAGCTTCCGCGAACGTCTCGAGAATCGGGTCAATCTGGATCATCATGACATCGGATTTCTATATTCCCTCTCTACCAAAGCCCATTGGATTGTGGAAAAGGACGAACAATCCCGCGCGATTACCTTGCGGGCTGCCGATGTACTGCTGGAGAGATGGCGCGAGGTGCCGGGCATTCTGCAAGCATGGGGACCTAAGGACGATCCGCAAAACGGCGGGCGAGTCATCGTGGACTGCCTGATGAATTTGCCCCTGCTGCATTGGGCCTACGAGCAAACCGGCGACGAGCGATACCGGCAAGCTGCCGCCAAGCAAACAGCTATAAGCCGTCGTTTCCTCGTGCGCGGCGATGACTCCACCTACCATACGTTCTACTTCGATCTATCGACAGGAGATTCGATCCGCGGCGGCACTCATCAGGGCAGCCGGGACGGATCGACTTGGACAAGGGGGCAAGCCTGGGGTATCTATGGTTTTGCGCTTGCCTATCGCTATATGCGGCAACCGGATTTGCTGAATACGGCCAAGCGATTGGCGCGTTATTTTGTCGATCGGCTTCCCGAGGACGGCGTCGTGTATTGGGATTTTGACGTACCTCAGGTGCCGGACACCAAGCGGGACAGCTCCGCTGCAGCCATCGCCGCAGCCGGCATGCTCGAAATAGCCGAGTTGCTGCCAGAGGGAGACGCCGATCGGGATTGGCTGATAAGCGCGGCCGAACGAATGGTCGCGGCGCTTGCCGAGAGCTATTCCACGAAGGGAGAACAAGATGCCCAAGGACTTCTCAATCGAGGCTCTTACGCCGTCCGGCTTGATATTTCTCCGGATGATTATGTCATCTGGGGCGACTATTTTTACCTGGAAGCTTTAATGCGACTGGAGCGCGGAGTACCCGGCTATTGGTATGAGCGGCAACGAGGACAGAGTGGCGAATAATAACCGGAGGCGACTTATGCAGCGTTATCACTACCGGGCGCAATGCCGTAATGGCATCGATCCTGAATCGTATTTCCGCGATACACTGCCCGAGCTTAAGAGCCGAATGAAAGACCTAGGCGTTCGACAGCTTAGTTTGTTCCGTTGGGGTTCCCACCTGTTTCTATATTTCGAAAGCGCGGCGGAACACGTCGATCCCCTTCGTCTCTTCCTCGATTGCGAAGCGGAGCTGATGGACTGGCCTGGAACGGACATCGCCAGAAAATGGGTGCCGATGATGGACATCTTTCACTATCAGCAGCCTGTGAGCGAGAAGCTATGGCGTCGGCACGAGACTGCGTCTAAGCCTTTTGCCCGCATCGCCCGGCTGAAGCCTGAGCAGGTAGCCAGTTATATTTTCTACCATTACCAATACCAGGAGGAACGCCCCGGCGACGGGGACAAATATGGAATGATCGCCCTTCATGAGAATCTGATGTTTTTTTATTCCGAATTTCCGGCCACCGTCGAACCTCCTCCTTACGAAGGCAAGCTCTCCACCTCGGGCACGCCCTCGGACTGGGCAGCGACGATGGAGCCGCATTTCATCATGTGGGACGAAGAGACGGATGGCTCTCTCATTTGGCTGGAAATCCCCTTGGTGATTCAAGCTTGACGAGAACTGAGTGACGGACTGCGAAGGAAGAGGAGCGTACAGTGATGAGAACATCGATATGCTTGAACGGCGAATGGGATTTCATGCCCTTGTATGAGAACCACTCTGGCTTTGATCTCCCAACGGAGCTTGATTATGACGATCGAAAAATACAGGTGCCCTCCAGCTGGAGGGCTTCCTACGTTCGGGCTTCGGGAAAAAGCTTCGGGGAAATACCCGAGCACGGGTATTCCCCATATGATTTGCACGGTTATCCGAAGGAATGGACGCAGGCCGATGCAGGCGTTCTTCATCGGGAGTTCCGGCTGCCGGATACGATGACGGGTGGCACAAAACGTATCTTCTTGCGGTTTGACGGCATTATGCAAAAAGCAGCCGTTTACTTGGACCGCAAATTGATCGCGATATGGGAAGACGGCTATCTGCCGCTTCTGGCGGATGTGACGGAAAACGTGCAGGCGGGAACCACGCACCAGCTCCATGTCGTCTGCGGGAATTTCGACAAAGTGACGCTGCCTTCCGGACAAACCAAGCTTACCGGCCTCGTCGGTTCTTGGTTCGGCGCCATGGCTAGAGGAATTTGGCAAGATGTATATGTGGAGAGCAGACCTGCCGTTACGCTGTCGGATATCGCCATTTGCACGTCAGTCCGGGAAAAGCGGTTGGAAGTGGATGCTAGAGTTTCGGTTTGTGGTCAGCTTGCGTTATCACACGAACCTCCGCTCAAAGTACGGCTCAATGTCCGGGAAGCCGCTAAGCCAACTTCTGCTCCCGTACTCTGCGCCGAAACTAGCATCCCGAATGGCATCGATCTCGCCCAGCACGGCCTGGTCACCTTCCGGCTCGACTGGACGAACCCCAAGCTATGGAATCCGGATCAACCGTTCCTCTATCGGCTGGAGCTCGAGCTTCTGGACGGCGATAGGGTCGTAGATGCAGTGTCGGAGCGGTTCGGCTTCCGCGAAATTTGGACGGAAGGCCCCCGTTTCATTCTTAATGGTACGCCGATCAATCTGCGCGGCGATTCATGGCATTTTCAAGGTGCCCTGCAGCAAACGGAAGCTTATGTGCGTAATTGGTATCGCATGTGCAGAGAAGCCGGAGTCAATAGCGTAAGGCTTCACGCCGAGCCCCACCCTTCCTACTACCTGGATATTGCCGACGAAGAAGGGATGCTGATCGTCGACGAAACCGCTATATACGGCTCCAGCAAGTCGATGCAGGCCGATCATCCCGATTTTATCGCGGGCTGCAAGGACCATATCCGAAGATTGGTGGAACGGGATCGGAATCATCCCTCCGTTATCCTATGGAGCCTGCAGAACGAGATGCGCTGGGTAGACGGACGCGACGGCTTCAAGCAGCAAATCCCATCCATGATGGACATCATTCGCGAGCTCGATGGTACACGGCCTTTCATTCTTGAAGGCGACAACCGACTCCTTCCCAAAGAGCTTACCGAGGTAGAGAGCTTGCACTATAACATTGACGGCACGATCGCCCAATGGGAGCGGAAGTCGCCTCTCGTATTCGGCGAGCATGGCGGCTGGTGGTATGTATGTCCTCAGAACAGCAGTATGTACGTAGGGCATGCAGCGTATCGGAACACCGATGAATGCGTAATAGGACTAGCCGAGAAAGAACGGCTGTTCATCGAATATGCGAGGCGGCAAGGCGTATCCGGAATATCCACCTTCAACTTTGCCCATTACTTCATGCGCGCTATGCCTGAGATGGATATTCCGCTTCCGATCTCCAGCCTGGATACTCCGGGACCGAAGCCGACTGTCATCCCGCGGTATTCATTATCGCTGAACAATGGCATGCTTCCGGAACCATATCCGTTATATGTGAAAAACCCGTCGTTCGACATGCTGGCCGCTTCCTTCAAGCCCGCAACCATGATTGCTATTGAGTATAACCGCTCCTTCTTCGACGACAAGCCGATTGTCAGAAGCTTCGACGTATACAATGATACGCTTCAACCGCGCCGGACGCGTATTGCTTTCGAAGTACGGCAAGGCGGCAAGCTCATTCATGAGGAACTGCTCGAATTCGCGCAAGCACCTGCTGATCGCTCGACCGCAACCGTCTCATGGAAGCCGGAGCCTGTCGGAGAGGTTTCGGTTATGCAGCTACACGCCGTGATGCAGCACGATGACGTACCCGTTCATGAGCTTGATATAAGCTACAAGCTCTATCCTTCACGTCTTAAGACCGATCCCGTACAGGTAGGGAGACCGGTCGTATACTTGGGCGGCGAACAGGATTACGGCCTGATCAGCACGCTTCATCCGAAGTGCAAGCTTCTTGAACCTTCGAGCATCGGGGAGCTTTCGCCGGATCATCTGCTGATTGCGGGAAGCAAGCTGGAGGATGCAGACGGCCAGCTTGAGCAGGCGCTCAATCGTTTTGTCTCCGGAGGGGGTCGCGTTCTGATGCTGGAGCAGCTCCATCTGTCCCTCGGCAATCTGGCGATGTCTAGGCAAGACTTCATAAGAGCCCACTCCGGCAGCTATGATCATCCCATCCTTCAGGGGCTGTACAACGATGACCTGATGTTCTGGCACGAAGAGCTCCGCGAGGATGGCCCTCTTCCGATTGTTCATGCTGCGTTCGAGAAGCCCGTCCAAGGCAACTTCACGATGATACTGGAATGCAGCGCGGGCGATTTCGGCGACGGCGGCGATCTGTGGTCGCCTCTTATCGAATACCGGAGCCGCCATGGGCTTTTCATCGCCAATCAGCTGGAGCTTACGGCGGGCTTCCATGAAGTGCCTCAAGCCTGCCTCCTGCTGCGCAATCTGCTTGCGTACGCCGGGAACATCGCCACGAACGAGGTACGCACGGGAGCTATCGTAGAACCGGGCGGGCAAGCGGATGATTTCCTTCGCAAGCTTAACCTGACATTCGACGTGCTGCCGGAGCAGGCGCTAGCTTATCTTGAGGTATACGGCCTCCTACTCGCCGAGCCTCATTTGCTCGCGAAGCCGGAAAATGCACATGCGTTACGGAAATATGCGGCAAAAGGCGGCAACGTTATGATCCTTCCTGCGGAGGCCGGTCAGGAAACCGTTTTGAGCGCTTTGCTGGAGCGTCCTGTCACGCTTCGCAAACAGGAAACGTATCACTTGGAGGCCGACTACAGCTTGCCGGAAGTGCAAGGATTAAGCCCAGTCGACTTGTTCGGCTTCGACAAAGTATTTCTGTCACCCCGGGAAGTCGTGAACCGTCCGCTCGCTTCGTACAGCTTGGCGGCAGCCGGTACGATTGCGCTTTGCGCGAGCGTAGAAGGAACGGCGTGGAAGGATTATTTTGCAGGGCAGCATACGGATGAATACAGCAGATTGGCTCTCGTGGAGCTCAATCGCGACAAGGCGCAGCCTTCGGGAGATTATGTGCTGCTGACGGAATCGGGCGCAGGGCGCATTCTGTTATCCCAGCTCCTTCTAGAGCCGGAGAGCGATAAGTCCATCCGCCTGTATACGAGGCTGCTCGCCAATCTTGGCGCGGCGTTCGAAGAAGAGATTCTGACGCGTTCGAAAGGTGATGCGGCGTGGGCCGTTGAGAAGGTGATGGCGCTCCCCTGCCGGTCGTATATGGATTTCGAAGCAATGAGAGCTTATTATACCGATCCCGAATTTTCGCTTAACAATTTGGGAGAAGGATTATACGGCTGGATGCAGAAAAAGGAGCGCGGCCGCGATGACGGAGTCTTCCGCATCTATAATCCGGGCGGCGAGAAATGGTTTCTGAGCTGCTTCGTGCATGTGCTGGAATCGGAAAACCATCCTGCTGACGAAACGCGTATAGGCAAACTGCAAGTGAATGCGAACTGCCATTACGAGATTTATATAAACGGCAGCCTCGTCCCCGATCCCGAGGATCGTTTGGAGCTGCAAGCCGGCATTAACCGCCTTATTGCCATCGTGTCGGGCACGGAAGAAGATATCCGCTTCGGCCTCGTATTCCGAAATACGGACGGTACCTATATGAGAAATCTACAGTACCGCCTGACGATTGATGAAGTGGAGCCCAAATAAGAATGGCGGAATTCCATAATCATGTTAAGGGAAAGGAACACACGCGCTTATGAATAACTCGACTGCTTCGGACGCGCTGCTCCGGCTTGCCGACGAAAGTCTGTCGGCTCGCTGCCATGCCGTTCCCGTATGGACCATTCCCGGCTTTTATTTCGATGCGGCTGGACATCAGGTTGCCAAGCGCCTTATGGAAGCGGACGCTCAGGCAGCCTTTACGACAGCGATGGCGTACAGGCTGACGGGCGTCAATGCCTACGCCGACAAAGCGATAGAGCTAATCTCCGGCTGGGCGGCTGTCAATCAGCAATTGGCGGGCGATGACGGCCCGCTTGTGTCCGCCTACTTGGGAACAGGACTTATACAAGCGGCACTGCTTATCAGCGAATATGAGGGCTTGCGTAAGGAGCAACGCGACCTCTTCGTCCGTTGGATGACCGAGGTTTGCTTGCCGGAGTGGGATCGCATCCCGCTCCGGAACAATTGGTGGAGCTGGAGCTTATACGCCCAGCTCTCTCTGTTCCGCTTCCTCGGCGACAAAGATCGCTTCGCCGAGCAAGTCGACCATTACAAGGAGCACATCGATGCTTCGATTGCCTTATCGGGATTCATTCCGGAAGAAACAACAAGAGGAACGAAGGCCATCTGGTACCATTACTTCGCCCTCGCTCCACTTACGGCTGCGTGTAAGCAGATTCTGGACTTTACCGGCGAGGATTTGTTCCGCTGGGCGACGCCAAGCGGCAAAACCATCAAGAAAGCGCTCGACACCCTGCTCTATTACGCGGACGGCCGCGCCGAGGAATGGCCGTACGACAAGGAACAGAACGTTCCGGCACCGCTCGCTTCCGATACATGGCCGCTCGATTTGTTCGAGGCGATGTCCGCGGTGTACGAGGATTCCGAATACGATCGATTCGTCTCTCCCTATCGTCCGATCATCGGCAATCGGAATAGGAGCAGCGGCTATTTTCAATCCTACGCGTGGGTGTTCCCGGAGCTGCATTTGGTTTTGAGTGGAAAGCTTCCAACCTAAAAGCTTTCTGTAGAGTAAGCAAGTACCTTTGATTGGAGAACATACAGCCTAATACGCCCAATTCTCTCGTTTCCGCCAACGTCGCCTTATTAGCCTGCACGAAATCCAACCAAACTGCTTATTTGTCGTCATTTCGCCCATTAGCCTGTATGAAATCCAATCACCTCCATCTAGTTAAAAGACTCGCAGCTACTTCGCTGCGAGTCTTTTCTTTCAGTCCTCGGTCTATGTTGGATTCTCGCAGTAACTTTTGGGAGTTTGGGGCGCTCCAACCACGCTCCCATCAAACCAAGTTACTGCAGATATCCAATATAGATAGCCTCACTTGAATGAGATAAAGGAGGCGCCCCAAGCCATCGGCTATCAGGGCGCCTCCTTTACTTTATTCTTCCGATTCCATACCGGCCAAGATATAGTTAGCATCCCGCAGCAGATAAGCAGCTGCTTCTGCCTCGATATGCTTGCCGCTCTGGGCCTCGACATGATGGATGAACGTTTCCAATTGACCATGATCCAGCTTCTGGATCAGGCTGTTCGCGATGCCGTGATTGTCTATCCACGACATCTCCCTGAACTGGCCGACAAGCGCCTTTAATGTATCCACGTCGGTATAGGTGGTGAAGGTTACCGTGTTTTCCCCGGTATTTCCCGCCTCGTCGCTAACGGATACCGTGAACGTGTGCGAGCCTAAAGCCAGCGTATACAGCGGAATCGCCGCTCCATACACGACAGGCTGACCATCCAGCAAAGCGGCAGCACTGCCGGAATCCACTCCGGATAACGCATCGATGGCATCCCAGGACAGAGTCATCGTTTCCGTTCCTGCATAAGCTCTCTCCTCCGGTCCCGAGACGGTGAGCTCGGGAGCGCTGGCATCCAGCTTAAAGCTCAACGTTTTGGCGGCTTCCCTATTCCCTTCGTTGTCGACCGAGCGATAGCTCAAAGTATGATTGCCGTCCTGGCTGAAAATCAGAGGTTCCCCGTAAGGCTGCCACGTCACTCCGCCATCGGCGCTGTATTCCGTGACCGACACGCCGGAGCTTTCATCCGCCGCATGCAGCTCGACCGTCACGGGTCCCGTATGCCAGCCATCCGTCTCTTCGGGCAGCTCCGGGGTAACAACGGCTGTCGTTACGGGCGCAATCCGATCGATCAACGTAAACGTGATATCGTCGAACCGCATCTCGTTGAACCCGCCTACATAGAATCCAACCGTTCCCGACGCATGGTGCTTGGGATCGGAACCGCTCAGCTTCAGCTCCCCGTTCACATACACGCGGATGCTCGCGCCATCGGCCACGACTCGAACGTTGTATTCCGTATTCGGCAGCAAGTCCTCCGCGGCAACGTTGTTCGTTTGAAGCACGGCCCACGTCGGATCGTACAGGATCCACTGCGAGGTGCCGTCGGCCAGCTTGCGGTAACCGATCTTGCCAGAGGTACCGGAGGCGTTGCGGTCATACACGTAGAACGTCCCCTGGGCCGGCGTTTCGGCAGGCATAGTCAGCTTGAAGGTCAAATCGTAATTCGTGAATAACTTAGGATGAAGCGCCGAAGCGCCCTTCACGATCTTATACAGCTTGTTGCCGCCAACTGTCGCGATGCTTCGGTTCGGGTCGACCGGCCAGCCGTTCGCGCCCGAATCGAAATCCGTGAAATGAAGGATGTCCGATACCGTAATCCGGGCCGAAACCGAAGCTGCCGGGTTGGCGACGGACGTAACGGTAACCGTCGTCTCCCCCTTCGCTAAAGCCGTAACCGTACCGTTCTCATCGACAGAGGCAATGTCCGGATCTGCGGATTGCCATACGACGGATCGGTCGGCGGCATCCGACGGATCGAATTGAACCTGCAGCTGCTGCTGTTCGTCCACCACCATATTGATGTTGCTCTTATCCAGCAGCAAGCCTGCTACATCCGTCGTCGGTACGCTGAACCTGATATCGTCGAACAGAAGATAGTCGAAGCCGCCCGCATAGAACCCGACCTTGCCCGAAGGGTTAAAAGTCGGATCGACGGCTTTCAGTTTAAGCGCACCGCCGGCATATACGCTGATCTCCGCCCCTTTGACGATGATTTTCATATCGTATTCGGTATCCGGCAGCAGATCCTGGGAAGCAAGCGTATTCTGCTTGACGGTAGCCCAAGCCGAGTTGTAGAGCAGCCAGGAGGATGTGCCGTCCGCATACTTCCGGTATCCGATTCGTCCCCCGCTGCCGGTCGGATTCAGCCGGTCGAACACGTAGAACGTAGCCAATTCCGGGATGACCGGCGGCGTCTTCAGCTTGAAGGTCAGCTCGTAATGGCTGAAGTCGTTCTCGTTCAGCGCGGTCGCTCCTTTGAGCAGCTTATACGCGTGGTTGCCGCCGTCCCCTTCGACGATGCTTCGGTTCGGGTCGCTCGGCCAGCTATTACGGCCGTTCTCGAAATTCGTAAAGTCCATAATGCCGTCTCCGACTTCGACGGTGACCTGAACCTCGTCCCGGAGGAGCGGATTGTCGGCGGAAACCGCCGTTACGGTAGCTTCCCCTAGACTAACCCCCTTCAGCTTGCCGTCCGCATCGACCTTCACGACCGCTGGATCGCTGGAGGTATACAGCAGCGTATCGTTGGTAGCGTTCCAAGGAACCACCGCCGAGTACAGGGAAAAGCTTTTCCCGATACCGATTGTAATCGTATCGTCATACAGCTCGACATCCGTGACGGGAATGACGTCCGGAGCCAGATAAGGCCCGGCCTTGCCTACGATTCCCATGTTGCTGAACGGAACATCTTGGAAGCCCGGTATTTGCTGGAACACTGCCGCATCAGCCTTCAGATTCAAGTCGCCGCCCGCCAAGTCGACGAAGCCCGGATCCTGATTCGTGATCCAGTTGTTCTCGTATTGCACGAGATTGAACTTATCGTAGGCTCCGTTCGCGTTCGTCGTGCTGCTTCTCGGCTTCGTCGGATTGTAGATGACGTTGCTCTGGAACGTATTCGTGTCCGGATAATAACGGTTCTCCGTAAAGAAATTCGCCAGCTCCGGATATTTCGTCAAGTGAGGCATCTCGACGAAATCGTTGAATCGATCGAACAGCGCGTGCCACGGACCCATATAGTTTTTGGAAATTTGCTGTTCCGGTCCGTCTCCCAAGTACAGATCCGCATAATCATACGGAACTTTGGCGTCGATAAAGAGGTTGTTGCGCGTGCGGATATGAGCGCCCCCGTTGTTCAGAATGGCGGAATTGCCCATACGGTAAAATATATTTTCTTCTATGGTAATGCCCATCGTGAAGTTATCCGGATACACACCCTGTACGCCGGCTTTGCCCTCCCCGATGTGATGGAAATAATTGCGCCGGATGACCGTTCCCCGTTCCTGCGGCGCTGCGCCCAAATTCATATAGATGGCGCCAAGGTCCGAGAACGTTTTGCACACGTCATAAATATTGTTGTATTCCACGAGATGGTCGTTGCCAAAGATGAGGATACCCGGGTGAGGCGCGTCGTGGATTTCATTGTGGGAGATGCGGTTTCCCGCCCCGGTCAGGATGACGGCAGGGTTATACGCTTTATGATAGTAGGCAAAATCATGAATATGGCTGTTCTCCACCACGTTATTGCCCGGCGCAAGCGAAAGCCTGTCGCCGCCGTTCAGAATGACCCCCGTTCCACCGACATGGTGGATATGGGTGCTGATGATCGCATGGTTCACGCCTGATGCTTTGGCAAAATCGTCATACAACCATCGGCTCTGCGTATTGATCCGTACGCCGCCTTCGGTGAAGTTGCGGATCTCGCAATGCACCAGCCGGACATGGCTGCCGCCCATGATGACCGCCGCCGAATCGCGGCCGTTCTCCAGGATCAGATCCTCGAAGGTCACGTAAGACGTATTCACGGCGTTGATCATGGGAGTCTTCAGCATGCTTACGGTAATCTCGGGGGCTTCCGCTTTAAAGGCGGCCGTCGGCAAGAAATACAGAATGCCTTGGCTTCGGTCGATATAATACTCCCCCGGCATGTCGATCTCTTCCAATAAGTTCTGGGCAAAATGGAAGTCGGGATACCAGTTTTTGAACAGGCCGCTCATCTCGCCGTAAGCCAACGTAATGGATTTATTCGCCGTGTCGATGGACGCGATCCGGTTGTACGACCATTCCCAGCTGTAGCCGAAAATCCCGTCCAGCCATATATCGTCCGCTTCGGTCCACAGCTCCGGCCGATCATACGTGTACGTGAAGGTCCCTCCCCGTGTCTGAAGATCAGGATCCTTGCGAGTAGGACCCGGATCGAGGATGTTGCCTATCTGGACCGTTCCGTTGTTGGGCCATCTTGCGAGCGTCATGCCTTGACCCTCGACGTACAGCTCCATCGGCGGGGTTTGGCTGACATCGTTGGCTTTGTAATAGCCGTGACGGCTCATAACGCCGAAGTCGGTAATGCCGTGCGCCGTCAGGTCAACCTGCACGACCCTCGACCTGGCATCGGTACTGATGATTCGGTTAAGAACCGAAGCGTCCGTTACCGGGACGAACCAGCTTTTGTCCAACAATTGACCGCCGTTCAGCGAAACGGACTCGCCGGGATAAGCGCGGTAAGTGATCGGTTTGTCCGCCGTCCCCGAGTCCTGCTCTTCCAGCAGAAAGCTCCCGATCCGGTTATATACACCGCCCCTTAGAAAAACCGTTACGCCGCCGTCGGGCAGCCCCGCCGGGCTTTGCTTCAGTCCCCGGATCGCATCTCTGGCTTTCTCGAGCGTAAGGAAAGGAGAGGCCTCCGACCCGGAATTGGAATCGCTTCCATTTTGGGATACGTAAAATACGGCTCCGGGACTTGGGGGCTCCTCGGCTTGCACGCCCGCAGCGGGGAAACTGGCCATCATTAAGACCATAATCCATAATACGCTCATCCATTTCCATTTTCTCTTCATCCTTCATTCATGCCTCCTTAGAGATGGAATATCCGAAGAGGGAACCTTTCGGTTCCCGTATCTTAACCTTTCACCGATCCGATCATCGTCCCTTTCTCGAAGTATTTCAGCAAGAACGGGTATATCACGAGCACGGGCAAGGAGCATACGATGACGGATGCCATCTTCAGACTCTCCGGCGCAGGCGGTACCAGGTTCGTTGCCGTCGTGAACGGGTCCAGCTTATTCTCGATAAGAATTTGCCGTATGACTTGCTGCAGCACGTACTTCGATTGGTCGGTCACGTACAGCAGATTGTCCATGAAGGCGTTGATATGATGAACGAGCGACCAAAGTCCGATCGTCACCAGCGACGGGATCGATAGCGGCAGCACGATGCGGAACAAAATCTTCATATCCCTTGCCCCGTCGATGCGGGCCGCTTCGATCAAGGCGTCCGGAATCGAACGGAAGAACGAAAGCATCACCAGCACTTGGAAGGCGTTAGCCGCCGTTGGCAATACATAGACCCATAGCGAATTCAGCAGATGAAGCTCTTTGATTAACAAGTAATTCGGTACGATGCCCCCGTCGAAGATCATGGTGAACAGCAGGAGCAGCACCAAAGCGCGCTTCATAGGAAAATCGGGCCGCGACAGCGGATACGCCGCGCAGACGGTGACGAGCAGCGTCAGTAAGGTGCCCACGCCCATGCGGAACAATGTATTCGCGTAGCCCGACCAGATGAACGGATAGTCCAGCAGCTCCCGGTAAGCCGTCCACTCGAAGTCCCGGGGGAAGAAATGGAATCCGCTCCGAAGCGCCTCTCCGCGGCCGCTGAAGGAAACCGCGATCACATGGATGAACGGATATACGACGACAAGCGCAAGCATCGTTAATATGACGTAGATCATAGCAGGCGCTATGCGATCCTGCCATTTTTTTGCCTTCATGACTGACTTTCCTCCTGCTTCTACCATAACCCGCTCTCCCCTCGGCTCAGTTTCCTTACGGTCAGATTGGCGCCTAGTATGAGCAGAAGACCGACCAGCGACTTGAATAAGCCAATCGCCGCCGTGTAGCTGTACTGGAACTGCTGCAGACCGACCCGATATACGTAAGTGTCGATAACATCGCCGGTTTCATAGGTAACCGGGTTAAGCATATTGATGATTTGTTCGAAGTTCGCGCTTAAGAAGCCGCCCAAGCTCAAGATGAACATGATCGCCACGGTTGGCATGATCGACGGTATATTAATCTTAATGATCCGCTGCCAGCGGTTCGCGCCGTCAATGATGGCCGATTCCTGCAGCTCCGGGTTGATTCCCGACAATGCCGCGAAGTAGATGATCGAACCCCAGCCGAGATCCTTCAGGATGGCGGAGACGACGACGATAGACCGGAAGTACTCCTTCTTTCCCATGTAGAAGACCGGCTCTCCGCCGAACCATCCTACGATATCGCCTACGACGCCGGTCGTCGGCGACAGAAAATAGATGATCAGCCCCGACATAATGACCCAAGAAACGAAGTGGGGCAAATACATCGTCGTCTGAATGAATCGTTGGAAATACCGGGATCGAACCTCGTTAAGCAGCAGCGCCAATACGATCGGAGCCGGGAAAGCGAAGAGCAGCAGGTACAAATTGAGGAGCAGCGTGTTTTTGAGCAGCCGGTAGAAGTCGCTGTTTTGAAACAGCTCTTGAAAATGCTGAAGCCCCACCCACGCGCTTCCCCATACCCCGTCTACGACCCGGAAATCCTTGAATGCTATGATGACGCCGTACAACGGACCGTATTTGAAAATGAAGAAAAACAGAAAGGAAAACAGAAACAGCGTAAAAAGCTCTCCATGCTTGCGTATGGTTTTCATGCTACACTTCCTTGAACCTTGCCCGCCTTATCCGCAAGAGCCGTAAGTCTTAACCAGCCCTTGCGGGTCGGCGGAATCGGTTATTTTTTGAATTGCGCCTGGTACATCTCGTTCGCTTCCTTCGTCAGCTCGTCGCCGCCTCTTGCCTTCCATTCCGTGACGAACTTATCGAATTCTTCGAGCGCAATTTCGCCGCTAATAATTTGGGCAAAATATTTCTGCATCAGCGAGGTCAGATCGCTCTTGTATTTCCCGTCGGACGGCAATGCCGAGAACAACAGCGCATCGGTATGCCCCGGTGCGGACGAATACGTCCCGATCGCTTCGTTCAGCTTCGGATTGGAATATTTCTGGCGGTACGCTTGCGTCGTAATGTTGCCGAGGGAGAACAGACGGATGCCTTCTTGGTCGCGCTGCTCCTGCTTCTCGAAGCTGGACAAGAACTTCGTAGCGCCGGAAGTCGCTCCGCTCTCCACGAAATCCCAATGCGTCCCCTTCAATCCAAGGGTCGTCATATTGATCGTTTCTTCGTCGCTGCTTTGCGCGCGCAAGATTTCGAACAGCTTCGCGAGCTTCTCCGGCTGGTCCTTCACCTTATTGCCGATGACGACAAAGTTGCTCTTCACTCCCCAATCCCATGAGCCGTCGCCGCCGGGGCCTACCGGATTCTTCGCGAATACGAGCTCCGATTCCGGATTCAAGGACTTCATCTCCGTCACGGTACCGGATTCCGGAAGCGCGCCTTTGGCAATCTGCTCCTCGATGACGCCGATCCGGTTATTGTAGAGCTTCTTGCGGTAGGAATCCTGCGTATCCGTAATGAATTCAGGGTCGATGACGCCGTCCGCATACCATTGACGCAGCTTAGCCAATGCTTCCTTCGTCTCCGGCATGACGGAGCCGTTGACGATCTCTCCGTTCTTCTCATGCCACATCGTCGGCTCCACGCCGAACGCCCCGAAGATCGAATAGAAGCCGGAGGACCAGGTGGACGTTGCCGTACCTGTCAAACCGTACGTATCTTTTTGGCCATTGTTGTCAGGGTCTTTCTGCGCGAATGCGTACACCGCCTGCTCGAACTCGTCGAGCGTCTCCGGCACTTTCGTGATGCCGACTTGATCCAGCCAATCCTTGCGCCAGAGCATCGCCAGGTCATAAGGCTTCAGATCGATGAACATCGGAATCGCCCATAGCTCGTTATTGAACGTAACGGTTTGGAACAGCTTGCTGTTTTTCTCGATATCGGTGTAATACTCGGGCATTTTCTCCTTTAACATGTTCGGATCGATGCTCATGAGAACGCCTTGATTCTGGTACGCCGCCACGTTGGCCGGATCGCCCAGCATGAAGATGTCGGGAATGTCGCCGGAAGCGATGCTTGCATCCGTCACCTTCACGGGCTTGATCTTCACGTTGAACTTCTCTTCCAGCCACTTCTGAACCTGGGAGTTCTCTACGACCCCGGCAGCTTGAAAGTGGATGCCCCATGTAATTTCCACCGGCTCCGCCGCTGCTTCATCTGTGCTGCTTGGGTTCGGGCTGACATTTGGATTGTTCGTATTATTAGTAGTGTCGTTTGCGTTGGAGCTGCAGCCTGCCAATAAGCCGACCGCCACGATAGCTGCCATTAAGGCACTGCTTAATTTGTTCCGTCTAAATTGCAAAAGAATCTCCCCCTATGCATTCGGTATGATGACCGCATCCTCGCTCTTGCTCCCGGCCGGGTAATGGGAGCGGTTACAATATTTACGATAGCCTTCTCCGGCGGCGTTCACAATCCTTTCTTTCGCTCCTTTTTTATGTTTTTGGCGTTTTTGGCTGATTTAACCGAATTATGTTTTTCCGTTTTTCGTATGTTTTTCGGGCATCCGCTTCCCGCTCCGCGCATCTGTGATATAATTCCCCTGTTGGCGCCTCTAATTGACTTTCGAAAATGTAAGCGCAACCAACCGAGATCACAGGAGAGTGAATGCGATGCCGGGAAACCGTTCGATCAAGCATAACACGATGTTCGTCAAGCTGCTTCTTACCTTGACCGCCATTGCCGTCATCACCGTCGCGCTCATTGCCACGGTCACCTATTCGATCTCGGCGGACAACAGCATCCAGAACGCCATCGCGTACAATGAATCCATCCTGACTCAGCAGCAGGAGCTCATTCACAAGGAGCTGACCGCTATTAAATATAATGCGACCGGCATGATCGCGACCCAGTCGTACCTGTACCAGACGAAAGGGAGCAAATTAAGCGTCAGCTCCCTGATTGATTTGACCGGCTTCGTGGAAGAGCAGAAAAAAATAAGTCCTTACATCGACTCCATCTATTTATATTACGCTCCGCTGGAGCTTGTCCTGACGTCCCGTCCCGAAATCAAGACGTCTCCCATCTCCACCTTTACGGACCGTTCTTGGCTGGATATATGGAGCAAGCAATCGGAAAGCCGAACGACGTGGATCACGGGTCGGCCGAACGGCTTCGCGCCAGATCATCCCGCCGCCACCTTGCTTCAGAAAATGCCCTTGATCGGCCAAGTGAACGGCGCCATCATCATTAATTTGAAGCTGGATTTGCTGTTCGACGACTACTTAAGCCACTACCATAACAAAAAAGGCACGACCCTCGTCTTGGGGCCCGACTCCGAGCTGCTCTATTCCGATGCGGAGCCCGCTGCCGGCGAGTCTCTGCATCAACGGATTGACCTTGGCAGGCTAAGCGCCGAAAGCGGCTCCTACATCGACGATTCCGACCGGATCGTCTCCTATACGACCTCGGAGCTGACCGGCTGGAGGTTCGTCGACATTACGGAGCGTTCCGTTCTCCTGCAAGGGATGGACCGGATCAAAACCATTGTCGCCACCGTTGCGGCGGTTTACTTGATTGCCGCTATCGCGATTTCCTTCTATTTATCCAGAAGATTGTACCGGCCGCTTCAAAGCGTCATCTCTTATATCGGCGCTTCCGAAGACAGCCGGCGCGACGAGACCGGCTCGCCTGTTCCGGCGGGCGACGAAGCAGGCTTCATCCGTCATCGCTTCGACCAGATGATCCGCAATTGGGAGACGCTGATGAAGGAGAAGCGGCAGGTCGATTCCCTGCTTACCGATAACCGTACGGCCATTAAAGAGAAATACCTGAACGATCTTATTCAAGGCGGAAACGACGATGAACGCAGTCCCGAAGGCGCAGCCAACCAGGCGGCGGAATTGCTGGGACTGCGCCTTGATTGGGACCGGTATGCCATGCTGACGCTCGAGCTTGAGGAGCCTTACCCGGTGAAGGGCAGCGAAGGCATCTTCCATTTTCATCTTTTGCGATACGGGCTTATGGATGAGCTTGGCGCGGATATCGACGGAGAGGTGTTCGCCAAGGACGACAAGCGGACGGTCATTCTTCTCTCCGTTCCCATAGAGGCAGACGACTATCCGCTGGAGCAGGCCAAGAAGCTGAAGCAGCATGTGCTTTCCCGGTATGGCATATCCGTTACGATCGCCGTCAGCCGGATCTACACGGGGGAACAGTCGGTCCGCTCGGCTTATGAAGATACGATTGAAGCGCTGAATTTGAAAATGTACATCGGCAAAGGCGAAATACTTCCGTACGCTATTATTGAAGATTGGAAGGCGGAGGAAAAGGCTTATTATTATCCGTATGAGCTGGAGACGAAGCTGCAGCAAGCGCTGCTGCAGACGGATAAGGAGGAATGCTTCAAGACGATCCGCCAAATCACGCAGACCGCGATCGACAAGAAGCTGGGCAAGGCGAACATCCAGCAGTTGTTCTTCCAGCTGAGCGGAGAAATCGTGAAAACGCTCGTTCAGACAAGGGGCGATATGTCCGCCGTATTCGGCGACCGGACGGCTTACACGGAAGTGCTGGCACGCGCCGAAACGCTGTACGATATGGAGCATTGCCTCGTGGAAATGTGCGACCGGATTATCGACTATCATCGGGAGAAACGCTCCAAGATGACCGCCGTGACCTTGCAGCTGGCGACCGATTATATGGATGCGAACTTCAACAAAAACATTTCCGTGGATACGGTAGCCGAACATGTGCAGCGCAGCTCCTCCTACTTGAGCCGCATCTTCAAGGAGGCTACGGGAATGACCGTAGGCGATTATTTGATCCAGCTTCGCATCAAGCGGGCGATGGAGCTGCTCCAGCAGCTGGGACTTTCCATCGAGGAAATATGCAAGGAAATCGGGTACGCGAACGTAAGCTACTTCAATAAAATATTCAAAACCCGCACAGGTCTCACCCCGGGGCAGTACCGGCAGCAGCAAGCCGCCGACAAGCTTCATAGCCAAGTAGGCGAGCACTCTTGAACAACGAGGAAAGCCCCAAGCTCCTGTTTCTGGCAGGATCTCGGGGCTTTCCTCATCTGTATCGCTAATGTCATCGTTTCCCGGGATTACAGTTACTCCTGTACAATAGGATTTGACAGCATTTCACCAATCAGCCTTCCCAGCTCAGCAGGCTCGTTCGCATGATTATACATGCCGAGGAAAACGCTTGTTGCCTTGGGATGAGCGGCGATGATACGATTGACTGCATTTTGCTCATGCGTATACGGAACATTGCGAGTCATTTCGCAAGCTAATCCGAACATTGGCTGAAACTTGCTCGTCAGCTCTCTTTCATAATGCGACGCCATCTTCTCCCATTCGAAGTTCTCCAGCCCGTGCCTGACAAGAACCTCCTTCAGCATTCGGGCGCTATACATGGCATCATGCATCCCCTGCCCGACCGCGGGATCCTTGAACGTAAGGGCATCGCCTATCAAAGCCCACCCTTTGCCCATTGCTTCATGCCAATCATTGTCATAACCGAGCAACCCCCGAATCGGCCCCGCAGATTCGGCTTCCCCCAGTCTCTGGGCAAAGGACGTTTCTCCGAAACCGGTCTGAATGGCTTCTTGGAAGCCCGTCTCCGCATTTTCCTTCATACGGCTGAGCAAGTCCGTGTTCGTAAACGGAAACATCAATCCGACAACATGAAGCTGATCACTGGTCGGGAACACGATCGCGATATATTCCCCTAGCTTATAAAATTCCGAACAAGGACCATCATCTTGACGAAATCCTTTGAAGTAACCGACATAAGAAGCAAAGTCGGTAGGCGTTGACGTCAAGCATTTGCTCCCAGCCAATGCGCGTATCGTTGATCGTCTGCCGTCCGCGCCTACCACAAGCTTGGCCCTGTATTGCACGGCATCTCCACTGGGATGCACGCCCTCGATACCATTCACAATCTCACCATCGCGCAGCAGCCCAGTCACCCGAAACTGTTGCAGAGCATGGACGCGATCCAGCGAACAAGCATGCTCGAATAATATATGGTCCAAATGGGTCCGACGAATGCATAGGCATTCTAATTCTCCATTCACCTCGGGAAAAGTCCCTTCAATGACGGCATCCTCTAGCTGTACATAGGCCCGCTTATAAGTCGGAGTCCCTGTGGCGAGCAGCTTATCCAATACCCCCATCTCTCTTAATATCGCGAGTGAATTATTGAATACATTATGGGTGGATAACACGTCACTTGGAAAATGTCCTTTATCGACGAGCAGCACATCATAACCGGCACGCCCCAGTTCATACGCTAGCGTCGCTCCCGCAATTCGAGCGCCGACAATAATGATATCGTAATCCGTTCTCACCGTTATTTCTCCTCCTCGCTTTCGCTATGCCCCCATCATACCTCCGTATAGGTATGGTCAGCGTCTATCGAAAGATATAGAAGAAGGTTATAACTTGCCGAGCAGCCCGCTATTCTCCGCAATACGGATAGCTTGTACCCGACCCTGTGCCTGAAGCTTGCTGTACACCCGGTGAAGATGAAGCTTCACGGTACCTTCCGTCAGAACAAGCTCCGCTGCAATGGCTTTATTCGATAACCCCTGCGCCATGAGGAGCAATACCTCCCTCTCTCTCGCAGTTAAGGCATCTATGGACACTTTGGTGACGGCCTGCATATCCCCCTGTCCTGCAGTTCCCGAATGACGACCGAGCATTTGGATAAAAGCCCGTTCTTTGTCGGACCACACGGAGGAAAGTGAAGAAATCGTCTCATATTTGCCCAGACGCTGCATAATAGCAGGTCCCGCGTCCAGAAACGGCCGGATGCAATCATACTGGCAACCAACCCGAACCGCTGAAAACAGCAGACGTCCGCTCTCAACCGAATGGTTCCGGTTCGCGTGCAGCTCGCTAAGCTGGAGAAGCGCCTGGAGCTCGCTTAATGGATTGTCTCGTTTTGCTGCGAAAGTCCTTGCATCAAGCGCTATATCAAAGGCTTCCTCCCAATCTCCTAATCCTATTAAGATCTGAATATAAATGAAATCTTCATCGTTAGGGAACAAGTCACTGCTAGAAACAGACCCTCTTGCCGACCTCCGTTTGCGCTCATCCGCCCAATCGCGTGCAAATTGCGTGTTCCCTAATTGAAGCTCAAGCAGTGCCGTCTTTGCTGCAAGCATGTTATACCAGGTCGAAGTTTGCTGATGTTGAATGCGCAAATGCTCCATCGCATCGATTATGAGGTCAAGCGATGCTTGAATACGCCGTTCCGCGATTAGAATATTCGATAATAGGAGTACAGACGGAACGTAAGAACCGATTATACCGAATTTTTTGCCCAACCGAAGTCCTTCTTCTGCATAACTTCGCGCGAGCGGCAGCTCGTTGTTCAAATAACAAATCTCGGCCATTGCCGTCTGCTGGTAGGATGTAAAGGTACTTTCATGCATACCGTTCTTCTCGATAAATTCACCGTAGGCGCGATGATAGCTCTCGGCATTATTAATCCGGCCTCTAAATCCAAATTTACCTCGAATAAAAGGTACCGTTCCTTCATTAAGTTCAAGTCCTAGACTAAGCAGCAGCGGGGTCTCGGGATCAGGCAAGTCTTCTCTCTCCCCGTACTCTTGAATGAGCGCAAGAGCCCGATCGAAGTTGCCGCTCATGACCGAATGAAAGTTCTCAATAATACGGACCTCTTCCCGCATGCGGACGAATCCCAAGGTGTGCGGATCTGCTTTCATACTCTCTAATGCCGTATTAAGCTTGCGGAGCAGGACCTCGGCCAATGCCGTCCTTCCATCCATCAGATCAATCCAGAGCAAAAGCAGCAGATTGCCCGGCTCATTCACGGTATCCGCAGACAACCGCTCCAGCCAGCGGCGAAGCATGGCCGTCTCTCTTCCCTTCAACCAGACATGGGCATGCTGCTGTATCCATGTGGACGCCCTGCTCTCCTCATTAGCAGATAGCGCATGCTCAATGGCTTCCTCCAGGAAGCCGTGTCGTTCATACCATGCAGCCGCTCGGCTGTGCAACAACGTGATCGCTGCCTGGTCTTCGTCCTGAAGCTTGACGCGCAGGAAATCCGCGAACAGATGATGATACCGATACCACTCTCGTTCATCATCAAGGGGAATCAGAAACAATCCCCGGCGCACGAGCTGCTGCATTTTGTCTCTCGTATCGGATTCATTCATAACCGCACTGCACAAAGAAGGGCATAATCGATCAAGTATCGAGGTCTGGAACAAGAATCGCTTCGTCTCTTCAGTCATATGACTGAATACTTCTTCCATCAAATAATCGGCCACATGCCGATTGCGACCGGTCAGCGGCTTGATCACGCCGCCTAATGATCCACTAGAATAGGACAGTGCTGAAAGCTGCAGCATCGCCGCCCACCCTTCCGTATTACGAACGAGATGGCCATGGGTCATGCGATCCGGAGGGGCTCCAGTCTGTTTGTTCCAATAAGAATCTATCTCTGCATCAGTGAAACGCAGATCCGATAGACTAAGCTCATTCAGTCTTCCATTGACCCGCAAAGCGCCTAGCGGAATTGGGATTTCATGCCGGCTGATTAACATCAGGTGCACCGATGAGGGCAACTTGATCAGCCAATCGTACATTGACTCGTGTATGTATTCGGTTGTAATCACATGATAATCATCGAGGACGAGCATCAAAGGCTCGTCTTGTTGCGATAATTCTATTAACGTATTCAGCAGTTGTGCCGATAGCCTCTCAGGGGATTCGAACCCTCCGAGGTCCCCAGATAGATTAATATGGAGCGTCTGCTCCACTGCGGCACGCAAATAACGCCAAAATCGCAGCGGATCATTGTCCTTGGCATCAAGAGACACCCAGCCGTTGCTCAGACCCGCTTGCCGAATCCAGCTGCTTACAAGCGTCGACTTGCCGAACCCGGGCGGTGCGACAACCGTTGTAAGACGAGCACCCCGTGAACGTTCAAGCTGTTGATTCAATCTGTCGCGCGCTATATGTGAAGGGGAACTATCGGGCAAATAGAGCTTCGTCTTCAGCAGCCCTTCCGCCTGATGCGTCTCGAACGCCGCTTTATCAAATTCCGTCATATCCATTCACCTTTTCGCATTTTCCATATTACGAAGTATTCACGAATAAGCGGTCATATTCCTCCCTATTCACCCGGTGCTTTGAACATAAATGATTTCTTGCGGTTTAAATGTCAGCCTTTCGGTTTATCCTGATCGCATATTCAATAACGCTCTGTACCGACTATGTATAGGAGATGCGCTCATGGATGCAAACAAGGACCGGTTGATCAAAAAAGCTCTCGCGAGCCCTAGTCTGCGGCAACATATCGTGAATAAAGGAACGATGTTCCTTTACTGCGATTATGCAGGCTTCGCTGCGCGAAACGATTACGGAGCAGCTTGCTGCGCGGTATATAGCCGAACCGTAATGATATCGTCTAAAAAGCTGCAATTCGAGCGGGATCAAGGTTCGAACTACGGCGAAATGCAGGCCATCGTGCTAAGCCTTGAAACCCTATCCGGGGCCTTATTGGAGCTTCGGCCGAAAACGGCTGTCGTTTTTACCGATTGCAGCCGTATTTTGCGTATCCTTGCACAGGACCGCTTCGCGCATCCGCATGACGGGCAAGGCAGAAACGAATTGCTTGCCTATCTAGCCCATCTCAATCGCCTGTTCCCCGAGGTCGACATTCGAATCAAGTATATGGGCAAACACAAGAAAAACAACTACTTGCATAGACTTGCCCACAATGCCGCAAGGGAAGCCGCCTTGTCTGGCAATATGAAAGGCGAAATAAGATAGGAATTGAACGCAGAAGAGCACCTTACTATGAGGCAGTAAGGTGCTCTTCTTTCGGTAATCCCGCTCCGCCAACAGGCAGCAAGCTCCTTAAGCCTCTTCGCGATACTGCCCCGGTGTCATGCCTACCATCTTCCGGAAGGAGCGAATAAAGTTTGCGGAGTTGTTATACTGCAGCCGCTCGGCGATCTCTACAATCTTCAGGTCGGACTCCTTTAGCCATTTCTTAGCCATGTCGATCCTGTGCTTCGATAAATAGTCACCGAAATTTATACCGGTCTCCTGCCGAAACACTCTGCTCACATAATGCGGGTGGTAATTGATGCGCGCAGCGCATTCCTCCAGCGTCAGTCCGGAATCGAATTCCCGCGTGATCATATCGATGACCGCCTCGGAAATAAGCTTAAACTGGGAATCGCGGCGGGTATCCAATTCTTGAATGTAAGGAAGTACGAATATCGACAAGAACCACTGCTCCATCTCCCGCAAGTTCCGTAGCTTGAACAACGATTGAATCAACGAGGCTTCATCTTCCGGAATACGGTCCATCGGGATGGACAATTCCTGCCCGAACTTAAGAAGATCGATCAAGAGCCGCAGGAGGGACAGCTGGTAATCCCGATGCTGCGCATGCGGCTGGAACAGCTCTCCGATCAACTGCCTCAAAGCAGTCTCCGCTTGCTCCGCGTTCCCGGCGCGGATCGCATCTAGCAGTGCTTGCTCTCCTGCTATCGGGAATCGGCTCGGACTGCTCTTCTGCGGCTGCACGTCCTCGATGAACAAGATCGATTCCTGACCGAGCCCTACTCTGACTTTAAGCGATGTCATCGCTTCATGGAGCGCCTGCTGGGTTTCCGCGAACGATTCGAACCGACGGCTGATTCCGATGCTTACTTTAATATCCAAGTACTGATGAATCGCCTTCTGAATTTCGTCCGATAGGTTGAAAATCTGCTCTTTGAAGGGCTCTCCCGTCTTCGAGGAGCCGATAAGCGTCACTTGGCAATCCGATTTGACGATCGGCACCAGCCTCTGCTCGGACACGACTAGCTCGCCGACGATATTGCTGATGGCAAACATGAGCAAATCCCGATTGCCTTCCTCGTATCTCGTATCCTTCAGCGTATCGATTTGTATGGCTACGACGCACATGGAAGGCCACGGCTTCTCCAGGCCGTACAGACTCAGCTTCTCCACGAAATCCGTTGGCTGAATCGTGCCGCCGAACAATTTTTGCATAAAAAATTCCTTAAGCTGGATCTGCTGCCCCTTGAGCTCGTTCATGATAAGAGACTGACTGCGGATCAAGTAGTCGACGCGTTCGCCGATCACCTGAAGCTCGCCGCTCGGCTTCTCCCTATCGTTCAGGGAAGGAATACCGGTAAGCCTCGAATACAGCGATTGAATCGGACTGTACATTTTCTTGGTGCCGAACCAGGCAACGGCCAGCGTCACCAGCAGAATGACCAGACATACAAGCAAAGTAATCCATCCGATTATTTGATTCTGTTCGTTCACTTGATCGTTGGATATGACCGAAACGTAGCTCCAGCCGTTATACGCCGACTTCCGGTAGGTGACCGTCACGTCCTCTCCGTCGCGCTTCGCTGCATATTGCCCTAACGTCTCCTTCGAATCAGCGAAGGACTTCAGGTAAGCCTCATCCCGCGTGCTGCTTCCAAGCTGGTTGCGGTCGCGGTGAACGATAATATTGGCGTTCTGGTCCACGATAAACGCGCTGCCGAATTTGCTGTTCAGAAACGCGTCAAGCTCCTTCATTACATCGGAAGACAATACGACGCAGATGATCCCGGAAGGATGAAGCGAGTTGAACGGATACTTCTTGACGAAATAGACGGACTGGAACGAATTCGGGGCCTCTGACGAACCGCTGCTCCAGAAGGAGCCTGCCGCGTTCAGGGAAAAGGCTTCGAGCGCCGGTCTGAACGCCGGATCGCTGTACTCGTTAACGCCGTTGCTCGATACGATCCAATCGTTGTTCAGGCTGAACAGAAACACGTCCTTGATCCCAAGCTCATAGGTTTGAATCTGCGAGATGCCCTTGTAGAGTTCATGAACCATTTGGAAATCATGATTGGACAAATCCCGGTTGAAAGCGCTTGTAACAATCGGCGACTGCAGCAGCTGCGTAGCCGAATTATCGATCGTTCTGAGCGTTTGCTCGGCACGCATTTGCATTTGCTGCAGCAGCAGCTTATTGCTCTCGTCTACTTTCTCCTGTACCGTTCGGGATGCGTTGTAATAGGCGAACGTGCCCAGTACGATGACCGGAAGCGTGCCGATCAAGATAGACATCAACATCAGCTTCAATAAATAAGACGAGGACCGGAATCTCATAATGCCTCCAATGGGTAGTTTCCTTACAAGTAAATCAAGTGTACTTGAAAACTCCGTATTTAGCCATGACGCGGATTCTGGCGCCTCATCTCAAGGCGGCGTTGTTTATTTCCCTGCCAGCTTGGCGTATTCGGCGTTCATTTCCTCGATTACTTTGCTGCCGCCGCTTTGCAGCCATTGATCGATGATGCTGCTCCAATCGTCCTCATTGACCGAGCCCATGATGAATTTCACGGTAGCGTCGGCTATGATCTTGGAGAGCTCCTTGCCCTTCTCGATATCCGTATTGGAAATAAACGGCGCGGCCGGGTTAGGCACGGCGAACGTCGCATTGTCTTGGAACAGCTTCGTGCTTAGCTGCTCCAGCTCGGTCCCGTAGTTGACGACCCCGTCCTGCAAAATCATGAACTGGTTGCCGTCCGTGATTTCGGCTCTGACCTTCGGATCGGCATTCGGCGTATACGCGCCGTTCTCCAGCGTATATTGCGTCCCTTCAATGCCGTATTTCATCAGATTCTGATTGTCCTTCTCGGACACTTTATCGAAGTAAGCCAATATTTGCTGAAGTTCGGCTTCCGTCTTCACGCTTGTTTTCGGGATCATGTACATGCCCAGATAACCGGAACCTGCGCGCGTTCTGTCGCCGGAAGGGCCCGCGATGCGGTTAAGCAAGTTGATCTTGGCGATCGGATCTACTTTCTTGATGTTATCCTCGATGTTTTTGCCGTCGAGCATATTATCGATCCAGAGTCCGGCTTGGCCTTTGTTCATGACCGAGCGGCCGTCCTGAACGATCGCGAAGTCCTGGTTAATGATCTTCTCGTCATACAGCTTCTTATAGAACTTCATCGTATCGAGGTAAGCTTGCGTCATATGGGACGGAACTAGCTTCCCGTCCCGAAGCTCCCATTCGTTCGGACCGCCGTAATAAACGAGAATGTCTTTGAAGCCGGCAATGTTGTTTCCTTGCATGCCGACAGCGAGGCCGATCGTGTCGTGTTTGCCGTTTTTGTCCGGATCTCCCGTTGCAAAGGCTTTCAGCGTATCGTATAGCTCGTCTACGGTTTTTGGCGCTTCGATCCCCAGATTGCCCAGCCAGTCTTGGCGAATCATCAGCCCGAAGCGCGCGAGATCACGCTCGCGGTACAAGCCGTACACTTTCCCGTCGATTGAAACGTTGTTCAAGACGAGCTCCGACATTTTACTGAGATTCGGGTAGTTTTCCAGATACGGCCCTACCTCCCAAAACATGCCGGAACGGGCGGCGTTGACGATATAGGAGGCTTTCGGTTCCAGCGCCACGAACGTTTTCGGCAGCTCGCCGGAGGCCACGGTAGCGCTTAGCTTATCCGTGTAGGTCGAGGAAGGCACCCAGGAGACGCTAAGCTTCGCGCCCGTCTTTTCCTCCAGCATTTTCAGCACGGAGCTGTCTGCCGGCATTTGCTCCGGACTGTAGGTCGGAAGCATCATCGTCAATTGAAGCGGCCCTTGCGTGCCCCCTGAGTTTCCGCCGGTTTGCGAATTGCCCTCTTCGTTCCCTCCGCAAGCGGTTACGGTCAAGGCAATTGCGGCAAGCAAAGCCCCGGCTTTCGCCAATCTTCTTTTCTGATGTTTTCTGTTCATACGTACATCCTCCCTTTGTCCATTTCACTATTATATATTCATCCCTTAACCGAGCCCAGCAATACCCCTTTGGCGAAGTGTTTCTGCAAGAACGGGTATACAAGCAAGATCGGAAGAGTAGATACCACGATTACCGCCATTTTCACCGCTTGGTCCGGCGGAGCGACATAATCCGATTCCATCGCGGCGGAATCTCCGATGCCTCCCGAAGCCAAGATGACAATCTGCCGCAGCAGCACTTGAATCGGCCATTTTGTATTGTCGTTGATGTAGAGCACCGCATTAAAGAACGTATTCCAATGGCCGACCGCGTAAAAGAGCGAGAACGTCGCGATGGCGGGCATGGAGAGCGGAAGCACGATTCTAATAAAAATGCCGAGATCGTTGCAACCGTCGATTTTGGCCGATTCCTCCAAACTTTCGGGCAACTGCTGGAAGAAGTTTCGGATAATAATCAGGTTAAAAGCGCTGATCGCGCCCGGGATGAGCAACGACCAATAGGAATCGATCATGCCCAGCTCCTTCACGACGAGGAACGTCGGGATCATGCCGCCGCTGAACAGCATCGTGAACACGATCAGCATCATGATAGGCTTGCGGAAGTCCATGTCCTTGCGCGCTAACGGATAGGCCATTAAGCAAGTGAAAAACAGGTTGATCAGCGTACCCGCTACTGTAATGTAGACGGTTACCAGCAAGCTTCTGACAAGCGTTCTCGTGGAGAAAATATACTTGTACGCATCAAAGGAAAACTCGGTAGGGAATAAAATAAACCCTCTCATCAACAATTCTTTCTGCGTGGCGAAAGAACCGGCAATGACATAAATGAACGGGATGACGGTAATCAAAGCGAATGCAAGCAGCAATGTAATGTTCACGCTATCGAATATCCGGCTTCCCCAGCTTTGCTTGATCGGCATGGCTGTTCAACGCTCCTTCTTCTAATAGATGCCTTCTTCGCCGAATCGCTTGGCGAGTCGGTTCGCAACGACGACGAGGATCAAACCGACTATCGACTTGAACACGCCGACCGCCGTACTGAAGCTGTATTGCCCTTGGCTGATCCCGACGGAGTAGACATAGGTGTCGAACACTTCTCCGACCTCTCGGTTCATCGCGTTAAGCATGAGGAAAATTTGTTCGAAGCCCGTATCGAGAAAGTGGCCCAGACGCAGGATGAGCAAAATAACGATGGTGCTGCGAATCGCCGGCAGCGTAATATGCCACAATTGACGGATTCGATCCGCGCCGTCCATACGCGCCGCTTCGTACAGCTGGGGATCTACGCCTGACAAAGCCGCAAGGAATATGATCGTTCCCCAGCCCGTCTCTTTCCACATGACCTCGGCCGTTATGATCGTCCTGAACCATTCGTTGCTTACGAGAAAGTTGATCTTCTCCCCGCCGAAGCGGACCAGCAGCTCGTTCATGATGCCGCCCTCCGTCGTCAGGAACATATAGGCAATGCCCACGACGACGACCCAAGACATAAAGTGCGGGATGTACACCAGCGTTTGTACGATCCGCTTCGTGAATTCCTGCCTCAGCTCGCCCAGCATAAGCGCGATGATAATCGGCAGCGGGAAAAAAAACAGGATGTTGTACGTTGCCAATAGAAGCGTATTCCGGAACAGGAGCATGAAGTTGGAATCGCTGAAAAGCCGTTCGAAATGTTTAACGCCTACAAACGGGCTGTCCCAGAAGCCGAGAAACGGCTGAAAGTCTTGAAAAGCGATAAAGATGCCGTACATCGGCCAATATTTGAAAATAAGAAAGTACAATAAACCCGGAAGAACCATCAAATAGAGCCAACGGTTCCGCAATAGCCTACGGGCCAATGTCGACGACATGGAGGCTCGCGGCGCATTGACGCGCATTGTCGTTATATTTCTTTGTAGCATGCTGTTTCCATCCTTTCGTTTCCTCGTCCGCAGCTTCATCATACGAGTGCGCCTTGATTGCCGTCGATAGTCCCTGCTTGATCAGAATCGCGTCGGAATGCCATTCCAGCGAGGATTTGCAAGCCATTGTCATTAGTTGCGCTCGTTGTCATTGGTTGCTTTTGCAGCTTCATCCATAAAGAAAAGGCCTGCCGAATGGCAGACCCTTCAAAATTATGACTACGTTTTTTTACGCCTCGGGACCTCGCTTCTCTTCGATCTCCTTCGAATTTGATCGGTTGAGCACCTTCATCATACCCATGCCGGCCAATAACGCCCAAACAGGTGTGGAGATACCTAGCAAATGAATATGGAGCACGGCTATCGTGAAGGTCACAATTACGGGAATACGCAGCATTTTATCCGAAAAAGCGTTTTTTAACCCCGCAAGAAACAAGCCTAATAAGGAGAAGCCTGTCATTATCGTTACGAATGCAGACGGCAAGACATTGATCATGTCAATCACTTTCCATGACAATGCTCCAAAGCCTATCACAATCAGGCTCGACACGAGTGCCGCTTTGTATCTATGCTCCTTAACTCCCGCTTCCGCGCTGCTGCAGAGAGCGCTCATCAAACCTCCGACGTTAGCGGCGTTCCCCCCGAACAAACCCGCTACAATGCTTGCCGATCCGGATGCCGTTAACACTTTATTCACGGGGGGATCATACTGATTGCTTCTGAGCGATGCAAGCGCTACGGCAAGATCGTTGCTCAAGATTAACACGGACATCGGAACCGCTATCGACAGTAACCCTTCCATGGTGAAGTGCGGAATCACGATTAATGGAGGGATATACTCGGCATGCGGTAAGGCGGGATAATGATATTCGAAGCTCAGTCCGATGAGACCGAGCAGAAGTGACCATAATACCGGTGGCAGTCTTTTGGACAATCTAGGCATTAAGAAATAGCCGACTCCGGCCAATAGTCCAGCATATGGAAAGCTGGCGGCAGCCGAAACGATACCAATAACATAAGAAAGCAGAATGCCTGCCAGCAAAGCGTCGATTAATGGTTTAGGGATTAAGTTCAGCACTTTCGAAAATAATCCGGATACTCCCGCCGCTACAATAAGGATTCCCGACATTACAAATGCGGCTGCCAGCTCAGAATAGGAGAAGCCCGCAGCAGCCGTACCTAAGAAAGCCGTGGCCGTAATCGAATGCGCTCCGGCAAACGGGATTCTATATTTCAAGGTCAACAGCAGATTCAATAATCCTCCGATGACATAGGCGGAGGTGAACCACGAGACGAGCTCGGGCTTAGATAACCCGGCCGTATGAGCAGCTTGAACGATCATGATAGCTCCGCCCGTGCAGGCGAGCAAAGCAGACATAAAGCCGGTCATTATCGTTTTCGCTCCCATGCCGCCCACCTCCAAGTATTCATACATAAGTGTTATGATAGAAATCATACAAACGGGTTATATGATCTGATTATTCAAGGGGAATATAAAATGTGGAAGCTTGATCGGAGCAGTACAAAAGCACTTTACGAGCAAATTGCCGACCATTTGGAGCAACGGATAGCTTATGGCGAATTCCCTCCCGGCAGCTTGCTTCCCTCGGAACGGAAGCTGGCCGAGCAGCTTCAAGTGAACCGCAGCACGATCATATCGGCTTTCGCCGAGCTTCGGGCTTTGGGCATTATCGAAAGCCAGATCGGCAGCGGAACACGGGTTAGTACGTCCAAATGGGGGGCGACCCCCAAACATACGCCTAACTGGAGCCGATTCGCCGAAGGAGGAAGCTTCCTTCCTAATTTGCCGTTTATGCGAAGAATCCGCGAAGCTCTGGCTCAACAGCCTTCGCTAATCGATTTTGCGAGCGGTGAACTGTCGGCTGATTTAGCGCCTACAGCTGAAATCGCCGCGTTAATGAGCAAACATGATTATACCGCTTATTTGGGTTACGACAATCCTCAAGGCTCGATGTTATTAAGACAGTCTTTAGTTGATTATCTTCACCGATATCGCGGAATCAAGGCAACGGAATCGTCCATCCTGATAACATCAGGTTCTCAACAATCGTTATATTTAATTACGCAATGCCTGCTGTCTCCCGGCGATGCCGTTGCGATAGAAGATCCTTCCTACTGCTATTCGCTGCCTTTGTTCCAGTCGGCTGGACTTCGTTTATTCCGCCTCCCCGTCGACAATGAAGGCGTACAGCCGGAAGATATTCGCGATTTGTACAAAAAACACCGCATCAAGATGGTGTTTCTGAATCCGAATTACCAGAATCCGACAGGAACGGTACTAAGTACGGAGCGGCGCAAGCAAGTTCTTGATCTGGCAAGCGAGCTTGGCCTGCCTATTGTAGAAGACGATCCATTCAGCCTAACCTCGTATGGAGGCGAGCCACCTCAGCCTTTGAAAGCAATCGACACGATGGGCTCCGTTATTTATATCGGCTCGTTCTCCAAAATCGCCGCTTCCGGCTTGCGGATCGGGTGGATGGTAGCGCCTAGCTCCATTGTGGATCGTCTTGCGGATGCTAGGCAGCAGATGGATTTTGGATTAAGCATCATCCCTCAGCTGGTGGCGGGACAATTTCTTCAATCGTCCTATTTCGCTCCGCAGCTGGATCGTCTTCGTGCTCAACTGCAGTTCAAACGAGATTTGCTTATCGAATCGTTGCAGAAGGAATTGCCTGACCTTATCGACTTTCATATGCCGGACGGCGGATTGCATCTATGGTGCAAATTAAAACCGGATATCCCAGAAGGCAAGCTGCTGGAGGAATCGATTAAGGCAGGAACCGTTTTTGTGCCGGGCAGCGTCTACGGCTCCAATAAAGGCTACGTGCGTTTCACATTCGCAAGACCGAGGCCAGAGGACATCGGTCCGGGGATAGCCCGATTTGCTTCAGCGCTTCGGGCGTTAATGAAATGATATTAGGTTTCGTCTTTGTTTTCATGGCCGTGGTCTTCCCATCTTCTGGAGTAGGCTTTGTTCGTAACCCAGAAAGTCATCCAGGAAAGCACGATAATAATGAGGGCAGCGGCAATCCATACGCCTACCGGAACATTCATTCTTGTACCTCCTATTCTTATTACGATTCTATGATGGAACGATGGTTTCGCTCATCTTCGCGGATGGCGTGAGCTCCCCCTATGACGATAAGCAAAGGACCTGCGACGAACGTTAAACAAAGCACGATAAAACATATCCAAGATGACATTGGTCCATCCTCCTTCCTTGTTAGATAAGGCGAAATACTTACGACTATCTTAAAAGTGATGGGGACGGATGTAACCAACCAATCCATCAGATTTTTAGGCCATCCATTATAAAAGGAGATACCCCCCAAACTTTCGCAATTTAGGGGTATCTCCTTTTGTTTGGGCACATTGTTTCGCTTGCGAGTTACTCTATGCCTCCCGCCTGATTATGCATGCCAAATGCGAGGCATCGGCATCGCTTCCTTGCCGAGCTCCGCCCATGCGTATTTGAGCAGAAGCTCCGTCTTGAGTCCCGCGGAACCCGGATCGTCCCATAGATTGTTAAGCTCGCCGGGATCCTCCCGCAAATCGAATAAATCGCCATAGGTTTGACGGTAGTAAACCGTCAGCTTATAGCGGGCGTCGACATACGTTTTCTGATGAATCGTCGTCGGTTCGTGACGGAATTCGCACAGCGCATGGTCGCGGGCCTCGGGACGCAGCCCGAGCCACACCTCGCTTTGATCAACGCCGGTCATTGCCGGCGGAATCGGAATGCCGCATAAAGACAAAAACGTAGGCGCAAGATCAACCAGCGATTGAATCGCCGGATTCTGCACCCCTGCAGCCACTTTGCCCGGATATCGTACGAGGAAGGGAAGCTTGATCAAATCTTCGTAATGAAAACCGCCTTTATATTGAAGCCCGTGCTGTCCGAAGAAATGGCCGTGATCGGTCGTAAAGACGACGATCGTATTGTCGGACAGCCCAAGCTCATCCAGCTTATTCAGAATGTGGCCGATATACTTGTCCATGAGACTAATCATGCCGTAATAAGTAGCGACGAGCCGTTTGCGCTCTCCTTCGGGAATAAGATGCGAACGATAGCCATGAATTTCATGGCCGGTTTCCCATAGATGCGAGAAATCGGGGTCGCTCTCCTGCGTCATCCGAAAATGCGGCGGATTGCTGTCGTGCTCGCCTGAAACAGCGCCGGGAATCGTCAGCGACTCCGGGTCATAGGCCGTATCCCAAGGCTCGGGGGCCAAATAATCGGGATGCGGGTCGAAGAAGCTCGACCATAAGAAGAAGGGCTGCTCCTGCTCCCGGTAATGCTCAAGCCTTGCGTTCGTGCGTTCCGCGATCCAAGTGTTGTAATGATATTGTTCCGGGATCGCCCATTTATGCGTAACGGAGGGATCCATCGTGCCGGTCGGCGGCAGGAAATAATCCCGCCAGTTCGCGCAGCCCTTCTCCTCCAACCAATTCACGTAATGCTGTCCGACATGCGCTTCGTTCGTATGGTTGCGCGCCAGCTCCACATGATCGAAGCCGTAGAAAGGACCGTTGAACGATGCCCAGAAGTCCAGATCCTGCAAGATTGGATACGCTTCGAGTGAAGGATATTCGTCGGTTCCCTTCAATGGCTGAAAATGTGCTTTTCCTATGAGCGCCGTCCCGTACCCGTTTGCCTGGAAATCCTCCCCTACCGTATGGCGGTCCTCCAGCAGTTTTGTTCCAAGCGTCCAAGCGCCATGCTGGCTAGGATATTTTCCCGTAATAACCGACGATCTGCTCGGCGTGCAGACCGGACTCGGACAATAAGCTCTGCCGAAAGTCGTCCCCTCCCGGACCAAGCGGTCGAGATTGGGCGTCCGAATCTCGGGATTGAATGCCCCGATCGTATTCCAATGCTGCTGATCGCTCGTAATTAACAAAATATTCGGTTTGTCCATGCTGCGCCTCCCTCGTGCATCGATGCCTAAGTTCAGGCCAAATTAATCGCTTTGATTTTGGCTAGCGGAATTTTCGGAATGCGGTTCTCGGTGAGCAGGCCGTTCACTTCCTGCTGCACGTCGGTTACTTGCGTGTAGCAGTACCCGCATATATAATCAAGGCTTTTGATCGCCCCGGTCAAGCCGCCGAACCGTTCCAGAAACTGCTCTTCGGTCGTTACCGAATCCCCGTAGCCCCAGCCTTTGTCCGTCCGGAACGCGATTCCGCCGTACTCGCTTATGATGATCGGCTGTCCCCGGTATTCGTAACCTTCCGCCAATGCATACTTCCATTGGTTGCACGTCGTCTCCTTGTTCACGATCGCCTCTTTGTTCGCGTATCGCTTCAAGAATCCATCGCCTGTCTCCACGTAATTATGCAAGGTCAATATATCGGAGACCGTATGCTCCCAGCCGTCGTTCGCGACGACCGGACGGTAAGGATCGATCGATTTGGTCAAATGATAGATGCCTTCCGTAAACTTCTGCTGCCTCTGATCTCGAAGAATGGATGGCACTCCCCACGACTCATTGAACGGGACCCAAGTAATAATGCTGGGATGATTATACTGCTGACGGACGATTTCCAGCCATTCCTTCGTAAACGCTTCTACCGCACGGTCATGATATTCGAACGTAGCTGCCATCTCGGACCAAACCAGCAGTCCTTTCACGTCGCACCAATAGAGAAAACGGGCATCTTCGATTTTCATATGCTTGCGCACGCCGTTGTAGCCCATTTCCAATATGCTGTCGATATCGGCTATGATCGCTTCTTCGCTAGGCGGCGTCAAATGGCTTTCCGGCCAATACCCTTGGTCCAATATAAGCCGTTGATACAATGGCGAATTGTTCAGCAGTACCTTTCCTTTCTCAATGGAAACCTTCCTCATGCCAAAATAAGAAAACACCCTGTCCGCGATTTCGCCGCCCGAATAAAGAATAAATTCGACATCATACAAATTCGGATGTTTAGGCGACCAGCGACATTTCTTCCACGGTCCGTTCGCTTCATGTACGAGATCGACCTCAACGGTCAAGTAGGGACGGTCCGCCGCGAGGCTTACCCGTTTGACGGTCCGGCCCTTCAACGTAATGACAGCCTCCAATCGCAGCTCGGAAGCCGATTCCGTTCCTAGCACCTCATATTCGAAACGAACGACGGAACGGTCGATATCCGGCGTTATTTTGACCGCTTCAAGCCGCTCTTCCTCCACATATTCCAACCATACCGTCTGCCATATTCCCGTCGTCTGCACATAGAAGCATTCGAAGTTATCTTTGGTCCAGCGCTGCTTGCCCCGCGGCTGCGTTGTATCGTTGCCGTCCTCCGCCTTCACGGTAATCCGGTTGTCGGCGCCAAAGACTAGATATGGGGTAATATCGAAGGAAAAAGCCGCATACCCTCCCCGGTGACTGCCCGCCAGCATGCCGTTCACCCACACCTTGGCATCATAGTCTACAGCCTGGAAATGCAGGATGACCGCTTTGCCTTCGGCATCCTTCGGAATCTGGACCGTTCTGTCATACCAAACCTTGGCATGAAACGATTCGATGCCGATCCCGCTCGCTTGCGTTTCATAAGTAAAGGGGACGGTAATGCGGTCGATTGCCTCGAACTTCTCCTGCCATCTCTCCCGCTCTCCGGCATTCGAATCATCAAAGCGGAAGCTCCACTCGCCGTTCAAGTTAACCCACTGATCCCGTACAAATTGAGGTCTCGGATAATCCTTGACGTATGCTCTCGTTGTCATTTCAAGTCTCCTCTTCGATGCTTCGCCTTCATTTCGAGACAGTAAACGGATGCCGGGCGTAGCGGATAACCTCGTTCCCATTCGGCGGCCGGCACGATTCGGCTCTCGCTAATAATACGGTCCGGCTCGAAGACGGAATTGATATCTTCAGGGGAGTCGCCCGTAATTTCATGCACAACCGTTTCTTCGCCGGGTTCGAAGCCGTCTAAGCGCAGCTCGGCTTTAACCTCCTGCAGGCTGCGGTTCACGATAAACACCGTGACCGAGCTTCCGTCTTCGTTGACGCAAGCCGTGACATCCAAATCCGGAAGCGCGTCGAGACTGACGGGAGCCGGCTTAGCCGAGTGGACCCCGAAGGTGCCGCACGCGACATCGGCGGGAACGATATGCCGGATGTCCCGGCTTGCATACAGCTTCAACACTTCATAGGTCGGCGTTCCGTATACCGTAAGAGGATGGCCGCTCCACCCCGGCGATTTGCCGCAGTATTGATCGGCATAATAGTCGCCGACCCGGATGCAACCCCCAAGCCAACCGTTCACGAGGTCGGAGAAGCTTCCGATGTGCACCATGTCGCTGCAGCGCAGCATCTCATTCAGGTTGGCGGCGTTGGCGACGGCAGCTCCCAGCGTATGCTCGTTCGGGAGACCTTTTCTAATCGTGTTCGGATAATACATCGTATTGTATTCGGTGATTGCCAGCTTCACATGGCGATGCTTGGCGTTCGCTCCGATCAACTCCGCTGTCCTGCGGATGCTGTCGCGCGTCCATTCTGGGAAGGAGGCTATTGCCTTATAACGGTCCTCCGCCGGCGTGTCGCGGTTCATCCCGAACCGCCCGTAGCCATGATACAGATGCAGGGTCAAATAATCGATATGTTCGCCGGCGATATCGAGCACCGTTTGGTTCCATTCCTGATCCGTATGCCCGCAAGCCAATAAGACGAGGGAAGGATCGATTGCCTTCATGGCCTCGGCATAGGCGATATAGCGCTGCGCGAACTGTTCCGCGGAACAGTAACCGACCTGCCACTCTCCCCATACTTCGTTGCCGACCTCCCAATACCGGACATCGTACGGGTCGGGATATCCGTTCGCCGCGCGCATCGCTCCCATTGGCGTATCGATATCCCCGTTGCAATATTCCACCCATCTCGCGGCTTCCTCCGGCGTGCCGGAGCCGTCGTTCACGCAGATGAGCGGCTCGACGCCAAGCTCTCGGCAGAACCTTATATATTCATCCGTGCCGAAATATTTGCTTGCCCAGCCTCCCCATGCTTCGTTGTACATGACGGGCCGCTTCAGCACGGGACCAACGCCATGCTCCCAATGGTAAGCGCTGATATAGTTGCCCGCCAGCCTCATCATCCCTGCGTTAAGCGATCTGGTCATTTCCACGACCTCGCGCTTCACCACTCCGACACTGTCGCCCGGCAGCAAGGAGACATGATCGATCCATAGCATGCCGGTGGACACATGATCGAGCCATCTCGGATGGCTGTCCGGCACGTACAGTCGAATCTCCGCGTCTTGGCAAGCGCGGGTTATGTTCAGCTCGGCTTCGTATTGCCGCCAGTTATGGCTTTCCAGCTCAATGCGTACGACGCCTATGCTTTCCTCGGATCGACGGTCTACCGCTTCGATGAGCAAATAACGAAGCTCGACGGACGCCCGCGCCACCAGCTTGACCGAATAGGTCATCGGCCCTTTCAATGCGGCCTTCTGCGCAATGCCGGCATAAGACTCGTCATCGCTCCCTATGCGAATGCGCTGGGCACGGCCCGAATGCCCCGGCGCCGGCGACTCCAGAGCGTACTTCGTATTGCGTCCGTTCGTATAGGCGAACCAGCTTCCCGACACCGCCGTCCTCGTCTCGGCCTCGCTTTCGAAATCCATATCCTTGAGCGGATAGGCAAGCATCGCATCCATATGATCCCGGATATCCTCTACGAAATGACCGAATAAATAAGGCGAGATCGTATGCTCGCTCCTGCCGATGCAGTTGACTGTTATCGTTGCGTTCGGTTTCAACATTAAACCTCCGTTCGGATTTACCTGTAATCCTTAACCTTTGATCGACCCGATCATTACGCCTTTGACGAAATGCCGCTGCACGAGAGGATACATGATCCACACGGGCAAACTGGAGACGATAATAACCGCATACTTGATGCTCTCGGCCAGCAAAATCTTATCCTCCAGACCGACGTTGCCGTCGATGGCATCGGATTGGCTAATCATCAAAATTTCGCGTAAGATCAGTTGAAGCGGAAAAAGCTCCTCGTTGCGAATATAGATAAGAGCGTTAAAAAACGAATTCCAATGGCCAACCGCATAGAACAGCACCATCACCGCCAATATCGGCTTCGACAACGGCAGGATGATGCTTTGCAGCAACCGCCAGTTCGAACACCCGTCTATATGGGCCGCTTCCTGCAGCTCCCATGGAATGCTGGATTGGAAGTACGTTCTCATCACGATTAAGTTGTACGTAGAGATCGCCCCTGGAACGATCAACGACCACATGGTGTTGACCATCCCCAATTCCTTGACGAGCAAATACGTTGGTATAAGTCCTCCCCCGAAGAACAGCGTGAGCGTGATGATCAGCATTAGCATTTTGCGCCCTGGAAGATCCGGCCTTGATAGCGGATATGCCGCCAACACCGTCATGACAATGTTGATTGCCGTGCCGGCCGCAGCGTATATAATCGTATTGCGGTAACCGATCCAAATTCGTTCGTTATGCAAAATATTCGTGTAAGCTTCCAGCGTCAAGCCTTTCGGCAGCAGCCACATCTCCCCGTTCAGCACCCGCGCCGGATCGCTGACCGAAGCGCTCACCACGAATAGAAGAGGATACATCACGATGGCGATAATCACTGCCGCGATCGCGTATACGATCACGTTAAACAACCGTTCCTCGGCAACGCCCTTTATGAACATATGCATTTCCCCCTCACCATAAGCTCGTCTCCGCCGTTTTGCGCGCAAATCGATTCACGAGCAGCAGCAGCGCCAGATTAATGACCGAGTTAAACAGTCCGATCGCGGCCGTGTAGCCATACTCTCCCTTGAGGATGCCCGTCGTGTACACGAACGTGGAGATGACGTCGCTAGACTCGAGATTCAAATTGTTCTGCATCAGCAGCACTTTCTCGAAGCCGATGTTCATGAAATGGCCGATATCCAAAATAAGCAGGATAACTATAACGGGAACGATGCCGGGCAAGGAAACATGCCAAATGCGTCTCATACGGGATGCGCCGTCCATCTTGGCCGCTTCGTACAAGTGCGGATTAACTCCGCTTAGCGCAGCAATGTAGATAATCGACTGCCACCCCATGTTTTGCCAAATGTTCGATCCGATAAAAATCGTCTTGAACCATCCCGCTTCTTCCATGAAACGGATCGGCTCGCCGCCGAACGCCTCGATCAGGTGATTGATCGGACCGCTTCTCGGATCAAGGAGCAACGTGATCAAGCCGACCATGACGACGACCGAAATAAAGTGCGGAATGTAGGTAATGTTTTGCAGCCATTTGCCGAAAGCTTTACTCGGGATTTCATTAACAATGAGCGCCAGCAAAATAGGGATCGGGAACGCAATCAGCAGCGAGAACAGATTGATGGACACCGTGTTCCAGAGAAGTCTTCGGAAGTAATAGGAATCGAAAAACCGTTCGAAATGCTCAAAGCCCACCCATTCGCTGCCGAGTATTCCTTTCGCCGGATTGAAGTTTTTGAACGCGATTTGCAGTCCGTACAGCGGGCCGTAATGAAAGATCGCATACCAAACAATCGGCAGAAGAAGCATTAAGTATAGATCGTATCGTCTGGCTATCTGCTTGAGCAACCGAGAGCCGCGGCCTGCGCGGCTCTCGGGAGAACCATATTGCGAATTGGCCTGCGCCGTTTTCATGCGCTCCCTCCTTTCTTCAACCAATTGGAATTTTCATCTTACGGTCGCATTATTTATTCATCGCATCGTAGGCGTCTTGGTAAAGCTTCTCCAATTCGTCGATGTTCATTTTCTGGAGCGTAGCCTGGAATTCGTCCCATTTGTCGAAGCTGAGCGATCCTGCAATAAATTTCGTGCTCTGCTCCTCGTAATATTTGTCGATGTCATTGCGTAGCACGTCGACTTTGCGCGCGGTTTCCTCGTCGAACATCGGAGCCGCGTAACGAATCTCGGGCATAAACGGATCCAGCTTGCTCTGCGCCTCCTGAACCTGAAGCGGATTGATATAAGAGGCCACCTTATCGCTGATCAGATGCGGCGCTCCGCCGCCGGCGTAAGGGGTAATTTTCGCCTGATTGCCCGATTTCAAGAACTCCTCCTTGTAATACGGGATGCCGTCCTTCAGCTCGTAATGCTCCCCTTCTCTTCCGAATCGGAGCAGCGTCGAGCCCTCTTCGCCGTAGAAATAATCGACCCAACGCAGCGTCGCTTCGGGATTTTTATTGACCGAAGTAATGGCAAATGCACCAAAATCCCGCGGAACCGGCGCGCCTTGACTTTGCAGACGATCCCCGTGCGGACCTTCCGGCGGCGCTATTCCCGTATACTGGTCCGCGATTTCCAGAAACGGATTGTTTGTCTGATCGAAGAAGAAACCTGCCGTGCCCGACGCTTGCTTGGCGAGATATTGCGCTTCCTTGTGCGAGAATACCTCGGGATCCAGCAGCTTCTCGTTGTACAGCTTGTTCAAATAGATCAACAGCTCTTTATTACGCTCGCTGCCCATCCAAATATCCACTTTGTTATTTTCCAAGTTGATATTGTAACCGAGCTGCAGATCGAGCCCGAATGATCCGCTCATCATCGATACGACCGGCAAGCCCAGACCCGGTCCGCTGCTTGCGCGCGCGGTCATCGGAATTTCATCCTGTTTGCCGTTGCCGTTCGGATCTTTGTCCCGGAAAGCAACAAGGACGTTGTATAGATCCTCGGTCGTCTCCGGTTCTTTTAGATTCAGCTGCTTCAGCCATGCTTGATTGATCCATTTTTTGTCGGTCCGCGCTGCGCCGAGCGTAACGACGGCAGGAAGCGCGTAAATATGGCCTTCCGGTGTCGTTATCGCCGACCGAATCTCCGGATATTGGTCCATCAGCCCTTTGAAATTCGGAGCGTAGTCATCAATCAGGTTTTCCAGCGGAATCAGCTGGCCGGCCGTTCCGTAACGAATCGTCTCGAGCGGCGTAAGGCCTGAGCGGAACAGAGCGTCCGGGAGCTCATTCGACGCGAACAGCAAATTTTTCTTCTCTTGGAAGCCGTCCGTGGGCACCTCGGTGAATTCCACCTGCACATTGCTCGTTTTCTCGTAATCCTGAAACACCGGCATATCCTTGAAAGGTCCGTTCACCGGAGCGATCCGGGAGAACATCTTGAGCTTGATCGGCTGTTGCACGATCGGGTACCCGTCCTTGCTCACGACCGTTTCGGGACTCCCCTCAGGTGCGGACTCCTTATTCGTGCCGGACCCGGATTGGCATCCCGCCGCTACCAGACTGAAAGCGATCATCGTGCTTATCGTTGCTTTTCCCAAATGTTTGCGTTTCATTACATCTTCCTCCTCCAAATCATACTATTCTAATTAATTTAGTAGGTTTTATACCTTGCATTTAGCATAAAGTAACAAACATCAAATAGAAATGACATTTCGTTGTCATTCATTTGGCATTTTGTTGTGTGCGAGCAAATGATTCCGGTAAGCCGTAGGCGACTTTCCGTAGTACGTGCAGAAAGCTCTGGAGAATGTATATAAATCCGTATAGCCAAGAGACATAGAGATGTCCGTAACGGATAACGTCCGATTGCGCAGCATTTCCCCCGCCCGCTCCATCTTCAACTTGATTAAATATTCGCGGGGGCTCATCCCGAAATGATTCTTGAATCTACTGGACAAATGGGAACGGTGCATGCCGGTGAATCGCGCAAGGTCCGCGACGGTGATACCCTCGGCATAGTGCGTTTCCATATATTGCAGGCAGGCATTCAGCCAGTCCTTGTCTTCCGGCACATCGGGGAGCGGACGCGCCAGCAATTCGAACAGACGGTATAACATAATTTGCAACTGCAAATCTCCATCCTTCTGCCAATCTCCCATTTGCTTCATGCTAGCCTTCAGTAGACCGGATAGGTCTGCCGTGAGCTTGTTGCGCAAATACGGCCTTTGCTCCGATAGCCCGAGTCTTCTGACAAGCGATTCTGCCTGCGATCCGTTAAACGCCAGCCAGTGCAATCGGAGCGGACAATCCGGATCGTACTGCTCGACCCAGTAGCTGTGCTTCACGTCCGGAAAGAGGCAAAACAGGCTATCTTTCGTTAACGTCACCGTCTCTCCCATGCCGGACAACGTCACTGCGCCTTCAAGCACGAAATGGAAGGAAAAACATTCAATAACCCTCGGCCCTACACTGTAATTTGCATTCGCCACGTTATGCCCGGTTCGCAGCGGCCAAAGCCCGCCAAGCTTCTCGAATTCGTTTGGTGTGTAATAGTAAATGTCCGCATATTCATGGCCGTAATCTTTCATTTCTTTTTCACCTCACGCGTGATACTTACATTTATCGCTATAAAGGAATAAAAAAAGAGACATAGCAGAAAAAATCTGCTATGTCTCTAGCTGTCTAGTCAACATCAGAACGCGAGTAGGTATATTTCATTGTTTACTATTCTATATTGACGAGACTTTCTACGTCAATATAAGATGTCGGCCACGACGCCGCAATAGCTTGTCTACAGCTCGATTGCCTCACCCGGCGCGAGCACTTTGCCATTAATGCCGCGGGCCTCTAACTGGCTTACGAACTGGTCTGCATCCTGCTTAATGACGGGGAACGAGTTGTAATGGACGGGAATGACCAGCTTCGCCCGGTACCACTCCGCAGCCTTAAGCGCATCCTCGGGACCCATCGTAAAATGATCGCCGATCGGCAATAACACGACATCGATATTTTCGCGGTCGCCTAACAGCTTCATATCGCTGAATAAAGCCGTGTCGCCAGTATGTAGAATCGTCTTTCCTTCGACACGCACAATATAGCCCGCAGCAACGCCGCCATAGATGACCGTCTTGGTCTCTTCATCGACGATACCGGACGTGTGGATGGCCTGTACCATCTTCGCTTTTGCGAATCCGAGGTCTATAGTACCCCCAATATTCATGCCGATCGTCTCGACGCCTTTCCATGACATGTAAGCGGCCAATTCAACATTGGCGACAACCGGTGCTTGATTAGCCTTCGCGATCGGAGCGGCATCCAGAATGTGATCCCCATGCGCATGCGTCAATAGGACGGCATCCGCTTTAATATCCTCCGGCTTCGTGACGGCTAGCGGATTACCGCTAAGGAATGGGTCGATAATCAACGACTTGTCCCCCGTAATGATCTGCACCGCAGAATGTCCATGATAAATGATCTTCATATTTGGTCAACTCCTTTACTCAAAAATTATACATAGTATAGTTCTATAAAACAATTTTCGGATCGTGTCGCTATAACGAGTTTTTGTCAGCTCTTGCTTTTATGTTAAGCAAACGATTCACTTTTCCATCCTTTATCTCCAAGCCATTCAGTTGGTATCCAAAAGCGCATCCGCCATCAATGCCAATCTTGTCACCGCCAAGCCAGATATCTGGAACACCATGAATATCCTTCGTAATGGTATGGCCGAAAATAACAACCTTCTCTACATTCGTTCTGTTGTTATAAAATGGTTCTTTGATATACAACAAATCTTGAATATTCTGATCTGTTAATTTGCGATATTCGGGGTTTAAACCGGCATGCACATATATGTAGTCTTGGTCCTCGTAATAATACGGAAGTTGTTTCAAAAATGTAAGGTGTGACGAAAACAGCCCCATATAGCTCCTTATTTCATGTAAAAGCTCAGGGCTAATCCTAATATTGTTTTTACAATAACTATGCAGGGTTTCAAGTCCGCCGTACTCAAAAAATCTTGCCGTTTCATTCTCGCTTGCATGGTCTTCCATTACCCTAACAAAACGGTGGTCGTGGTTACCTTGTAAAGCTATCGCTCCATGCTCCCTAACCAAAGACATAACGAGCTCTACAACTTCTTTGCTGCGAGGTCCCCTGCTTACATAATCTCCAAGCAAGATGAGTCTGTCTCTTCTAGAGTTGTACTTGACTAACTTAAGTAGATCTACAAATTCTTGATAGCAACCATGGATATCGCTTATGACTACTGTTCGATCGAATTCCAATTCCATTTTCTCAACTCATCTCTTTCCGTTCATTATCATTGCAGCGATGTTTATACTAACTAAGATATGTGTAATCATGTATACAGAAAGCTGGAGGTGATTACTTTGAAAATCATGATTTCCGCCTCGGAAGCAATGGAGAAAGGGGTTTGGAAGGAGCTGCTTCGCCTGTTCGGCAGAGACGAGGAAGAAGAATTTTGGCCCCAGGAGGAATTTATTTTAACGGAGCAGCGGGCGCTTCGCTTGAATCTGATAAAGAATTAAGTGTGAACAGCCTTTTAACTATTTAAACTACGAAGACGTCGGCCCTAAGCCGACGTCTCTTTAAACAAAGCTCGCTTATCAGCTACTCGCCGCGACTCACACGAAAACCTTGATCAGGGCCAATGCCATTGGCTTCGAAATTGCTCAGATAGGATAGTTCGCCGACATCGCCCATCCATCCGCCGCCCTTCACAACCCGAGTAGAGTTGCTATTGCTGTCCGAATCTCCATACCCGTTCCAGCACCATTCCCTCACATTGCCGGACATATCGTAAATTCCTAACTCGTTGGATTTCTTTGCTCCGATCGGGTGTGTCTTATTGTGGTTGTTTTCTACAATAGGCCAGTTCCATTCCCCTGTTAAAATTTTGTCTCCGGCATTTTTCCAATACCATGCTACTTCGTCTGCTTGATCGCTCCCGCTATAGATGTAGCTCTTGCTCATCTGACCTCCGCCCGCGGCATATTGCCACTCCGCTTCTGTCGGCAATCGGTAACCATTTGCTCCCTCATTAATCGTTACTGTCCATTTTAAGTTATCGGTTTCGCTTTTATTTTTTGGATCTTTATTATTTTTGTCTACATGGTAATACGGTGTTAAGCCCTCTTTTATACTTCTCTTATTGCAGTACTCCACCGCGTCGTACCAGCTTACCGTTTCAACCGGCAAATCATCGCCTTTGAAGGCCGAAGGATTGCTTCCCATGATATCCAACCACTCTTTTTGAGTGACCTCGTATTTTCCGATGTAAAAGCTAGATAAGGTTACGTTTTGCCCATAATAATTGGACTTCTTGTTCACGAAAGCTCCGCCTTTGACGAATACAAAGTTTTCAGGCATGGGTTCTGGCTTACGTTCGGGCTCTTGTTGCGAACAAGCGCCGACTACAAGTGTTGTTGCTATGAAAAGGAAAATAATCATCTTTCTCATGGAAATATCTCCTTTAAACGGACTGACGGATCAAATGAAAGGGGAACGACCTTCGGCCTTTCTGCCGTGAAGGCTGCCTCGGCCGCGCCCCTTCATTCTTCTATAAGCATGGGCTCGTCAGTTGCCCATCTTCAGACGACCTATTACCACACCGTTACGTTAGAGCTGCCGCTGCTTTGATATCCCTCTGTCGCCAACACCTGATATGACCAGCTGCTGCCCAGATTCATTCCTTTACTCTTCCATGCGTTAACGTGGTTGCTGAACGTGATCGCAACGTTGCTGCCGGTCGGTCGCTTGGACTGACGGACGCTCCAGAACTGGGTGAATGTTTTGGTACCGTCAATGGAAGGAGCATTCACTCGCTGAGTCGTGTAGATATCATAGGTGCCGCCATCGCTGGTCACTGTGCCTTTATGTGTTCCGGTAGGTCTATAAGTACCCCAGCTGTCTACGACGTAGTATTCAATGAGCGAGTTTCTCGTCCAACCATAGAGAGTCAAATACCCGTTGCCGGACGGCGCCCATACACCTGCATTGTAATTAACGGTCCGAGTTGGCGATCCGGTATTCCAGCCTTTGCCGACAACAAAATTGCCGGTATTCGACCAGCTAACGCTGTAGTTGCCGCCAGCTCCATTGGTCGCATTTACGGTCCCGCCGCCGTCGGTCCAATTTTGCCAATAGTCTGTCGCTGCATTTGTAGTTGCTGCAAACAAGCTGAAGCTCATTGTTGCTGCCATTAATACCGTAAATACTTTCTTCTTGAATTTGAACATATTCCGCCTCCTAGAATTTTTATTTACGACCGTATTCCTTAAACCTCTAACTGCCACCTCCTGGCTAAGAACAAATTTATTAAGTTCAGCAACAAGACCAATTTTTGTCATGTGCAACTAAATTGTAGAAGGTAAGCGCATACATAACAACTTATCAAATTATAGAAGTACCCCTACAATTTTAACTAATGTTTCGTAACCATAATAAAAGCCGCCCCATTATGAACTGCACCCCGTCAAGTAGACAGTACAAAAAATAAAGATCTATGAAGCGGCCTTAGCCCTAAATTCAAGGGGACTGAGGCCGTTTAGTTTTTTCTGCAATCGTTCGTAATTGTAAAAGTGGATGTAATCATCAATATCGTTCT